>BNXB01000006.1 GCA_025999255.1 Bacteroidia bacterium
AGAATTTAAGAAAGCTATGTATTTGTTTTTTAGAAATTTTCGATTATATTGACGCGCGAGGGAGGCTAGGTGAGTCTCTCTCTCTCTCTCTCTCTCTCTCTAACATAAATATCGAATCAACCAAATTTAAAGTGTTAAATTTGGAAGAAAAACGATTCAAAATACCAGCGAAAGTAAATTGCATTGTGTTGATAATTATACATCCTTCAATAGAGGCTTAAAATTTTAAGCCCGCACGAAATTTCACAAATGTAACCATTTATTTTCAAATATAGAGAAAATCATGCCAAAAATTATGTGGCTACCAATATTCAGTGCCTCAGGCGTCTTTATGTTGTTAAAAAAATGTCCATTGCTTTTGCCGCTTTTCTCCCCGAATCAATAGCCCTTACTACTAAGCTAGCTCCGGAAGTAACGTCTCCGGCAACAAATATTTTAGAAACAGACGATTGATTGGGATTGATTGCCGCAACATTTCCACGGGAATCGTAATCGACTCCAAGGTTATCCAGTAACCCTTGGTGGACAGGTTGTGTAAAACCCATAGATAAGAAAACCAAATCGGCTTTGATGATTTCCGTCTTTCCGGTTTCCGTCATTTCCATTTTTCCGTTAGTATTCTTTTTCCATTCGACTTCTGCTACCTCAACGCCTGTGAGTTTACCGTTTTTACCGATAAAGCGTTTGGTAGAAAGGTTCCATGCGCGGGTACATCCTTCCTGGTGGGAACTGGAGGTTTTCAGCACATTCGGATAAGCCGGCCATGGCGTTTCCGGATTACAACCAACCGGCGGTTGGGGTAAAATCTCAATTTGCGTCACTTTTAATGCTTTTTGACGGATAGAAGTTCCGACACAATCCGATCCGGTATCTCCTCCTCCGATGACTAAAACATGTTTGTCTTTCGCGGATATCAATTCCGGGGACGGTATTTGTTTCCCTGCAATCACCCTGTTTTGTTGTTGCAGGAATTCCAGGGCAAAGTGAATCCCTTTCAAAGAACGCCCTTCCGCCTTCAAGTCGCGCGCTTCACCTGCCCCGACAGCAAGACATACCGCATCAAACCCGGAAATCAAATTTTTTACTTCGATATCTTTTCCTGCTTCGACTCCACATTGAAAAATAATACCTTCTTCCCTGAGAATATTCAGTCTGCGGTCGATGACTACTTTATTCAATTTAAAATCGGGGATTCCAAAACGTAACAATCCACCCGGTTCTTCATCTTTTTCAAATACAGTGACGGTGTGTCCTTTTTTATTGAGAATATCCGCAGCAGCCAATCCTGCAGGTCCGGAGCCAATAATAGCAACTTTTTTTCCGGTACGCACTTTAGGAGGATGAGGTTTAACATAACCTTCCTGGAATGCGTATTCTGCAATAGCGGCCTCATTTTCCCGGATTGTTACCGGTTGTTGTTCACTCAACATCAGGACACAACTTTTCTCGCACAAAGCCGGACAAATCCGTCCTGTGAATTCCGGGAAATTATTTGTTTTAGTCAGAATATCATAAGCATCTTTCCATTTACCTTTGGACAATACATCCTGCCATTCGGGCATAAGATTCCCCAAGGGACAGGCCCAATGACAAAACGGAATTCCACAATCCATACAGCGGGAAGCCTGTAACATTCTGTCTTCCTGGTTTAATGTCTGTTCGACTTCTCCGAAATCGGCAATGCGTTCTAATATGGGACGATAACCGGCTTCTTTTCTGCTTATAGTTAAAAATGAATTATGCATAAAAAATTAAGGATTAGTAATCCGATTCAACTTGTGCAATCTTTTGTTTCAACGCTTCCATTTTTTCCTCCTGTAATACTTTTTTATATTCGATTGGAGTTACTTTGATAAAGTGTTTGAGATATTCTTCCCAATTTTCCAGGATACGTTTGGCCAGAGGGCTCTGAGTATAATGATAGTGGTTAGCAATCAACTGATATAGCTCATTATTATCGGCTTTGTCTTCGATGAGGGAAAGTTCTATCATTTCCATGTTGCAGAAATAATCGAAATTTTCTTCCATATTGAGGACATAAGCCAAACCTCCGCTCATCCCGGCCGCAAAGTTTTTTCCGACGGGACCAAGTACTACGGTGCGTCCTCCGGTCATGTATTCACAACAATGATCGCCCGATCCTTCGACTACGGCGATAGCTCCGCTGTTTCGTACGCAAAAACGTTCGCCGACGCGTCCGTTGATGTAAACTTCGCCTGAAGTGGCTCCGTAAAGAAGCGTATTTCCTGCAATAATATTGTCTTCCGGGGCAAAAGTACCGGTACGTGGCGGGACAACAATAACACGGCCTCCCGAAAGCCCTTTGCCCAGGTAATCGTTGGCTTCTCCTTCCAGATGAAAAGTTACCCCTGTTGTCAGAAATGCGGCAAAACTTTGACCTGTAGAACCTTTGAATTCCGCAAGAATAGTATCGTTCGGAAATCCGGCGCTACCGCGGTGTTTCGCAATTTTTCCCGATAACATGGCGCCTGTTGCGCGGTCGGTATTGGAGATCGATACCTGCATTTTTACCGGTAATGTTCTTTCCAATGCAGGTTTTGACTTACGGATTAATTCCAGATCCAGGATGTGGTCGATTTTATGATCCTGCGGCTTTGTGAAACGGATATCGTTACCTGAGCCGGAGAAAAAGAGCATTTTCGACAAGTCGATTTTTCCTATTTTAGGATTCATGCCGGAATCCCATTTTCTCACTTTCAGGAGATCGGTTCTTCCGACAATTTCGTCCATACTTCTGAATCCCATCTCAGCGAGGTGTTCCCGTACTTCCTGAGCCAGGAAGGTCATGAAATTAATTACATATTCATGTTTTCCCCTGAACCTGGATCTTAATTTTTCATTTTGGGTTGCAATACCTACCGGACAAGTGTTCAGATGGCATTTACGCATCATTACGCAACCGAGTACGATCAATGCGCTTGTGGCGAATCCGAATTCTTCCGCCCCGAGCATTGCCGAGATAATAATATCCTTTCCTGTTTTCAGTTGTCCGTCTGTCTGAAGCCGGACAAATCCTCTCAGGTTGTTCATTACCAGGATTTGTTGGGTCTCTGCCAGACCCAGATCGCCGGATATTCCGGCATGTTTTATGGAGCTCATGGGACTGGCTCCTGTTCCTCCTTCAGCTCCGCTGATAACAACCATGTCGGCTTTTGCTTTTACAACGCCGGCAGCGATGGTTCCTACTCCGCTTTCAGCCACCAGCTTGACGCTGATTCGCGCTTCCGGATTGATATTTTTCAGGTCGAAAATTAATTGCGCCAAATCTTCGATAGAATAAATATCATGATGTGGGGGAGGTGAGATCAATGTAATTCCCGGTATTGAATGACGGGTTTTTGCAATGATCTTGTCCACTTTGAATCCCGGTAATTGTCCGCCTTCTCCGGGCTTAGCTCCCTGTGCTATTTTGATTTGGAGTTCGTCGGCATTGACCAGGTATTCCGCTGTCACTCCGAAGCGTCCCGAAGCAATTTGTTTGATAGCGCTTCTACGGTTCAGGCCGTCTTCCCCGATTGTAAACCGTTCGGGGTCTTCCCCCCCCTCTCCGGTATTACTTTTCCCGTTCAGGATATTCAGGGCGATGGCCATTGCTTCATGAGCTTCCTTACTGATTGAACCGAAAGACATGGCTCCGGTTACGAATCGTTTTGTGATTTCACTTACAGGTTCAACTTCCGAGATATCAATTGGTTTCCTTTCGTATTCGAGGAAATCCCGCAAGAAAACCGGCTTCATTTTATTATCTACAATTTGGGTGTATTCCTTGAATTTTTCATAATCACCCAAACGGGTAGCTATCTGTAGCCTGGATATCGTTTCCGGATTCCATGAATGGTATTCTCCATCTTTGCGGTAAGCATAATTCCCTGAGCTTTCGAGCTGTTCGTCTTCTCCTTCATTATTATTGGCAAATGCCCTTTGGTGGTCTTTTAGAGCATCCGAAACAATATCATTCAGATCGATACCTTCAATCCTGGAAGGTATTCCATGAAAATATTTGTCTAAAACCTGTTGGCTGATACCCACCGATTCGAATATCTGGGCCCCGCGATAACTGCGAAGGGTGGATATACCCATTTTGGAAAGTATTTTTAACAGTCCTTTATTTATCGCTTTGATATAATTTTTCTCAGCAGTATGGTAATCCAGTTGTATTTCGTGTTTTCTTACTTTATCATCAAGTATTGCGAATGTCATATACGGATTGACTGCCGTAGCCCCGAATCCGAAAAGCAGGGCAAAATGGTTCACTTCCCGCACTTCGGCTGTTTCCACTACGATTGCAATCTGCATCCGTTTCCGTTTCCTGATAAGATGGCTGTGTACGGCTGCAACTGCAAGCAGCGAAGGGATTGCCGCTTTATCGGCAGTGATTCCTTTGTCGCTTAAAATAATATAGCTGTATCCCTTATCGACAGCTTCCTCCGCTTGTTCGCAGAGATTCTCAATGGCCTGTTCGAGGGATAAGGCTTCTTCCGATTTTTTTACCTTGAATAATATGGGGATAGTGATGGTTTTAAATCCTTTGTATTCCAGGTGGCGAAGAATATCCAAATCGTCGTTACGGATAACCGGACTTTGCAGTTTTACCATTTTACATAAGTCGGGAGTAGGTTCCAGCAGATTTGCATCCTGGCAACCTATATACAGGGACAAAGACATGACCAGTTCTTCCCTGATCGGATCAATCGGGGGATTGGTTACCTGGGCAAATAATTGGCGGAAATAATTGAATAAACGTTGAGGTTTTTCGGAAAGAACGGCTAAAGGGGTATCATTTCCCATGGATCCCACGGGTTCTTTTCCTTCCAGAGCCATAGGGAGGATTATTTTCCCGATATCTTCTTTGTTGTATCCGAAAGCTCTGAGATATTTCGGAAAGTCTTCTATGTTGTATTTAACGGTTCTTCCGGAAGAAATTTTGGAAAGAAGAATTCTGTTTTTTAATAACCATTCTCC
Organism: Bacteroidia bacterium; assembly: GCA_025999255.1. GTDB lineage: Bacteria > Bacteroidota > Bacteroidia > Bacteroidales > Azobacteroidaceae > BNXB01. The sequence continues at coordinate 4,984 of BNXB01000006.1, forward strand.
GTAAGGGTGGGCCAGGGCTAATTCTTCTTTCAATTCGGGATCGTAATGAATTTTTCCTTCTAAAGTATCAATCATCAACATCTTTCCCGGTTGGAGCCGTCCTTTTTCTTTTATTTCCGAAGCGTCGAAAGCCAGGACTCCGGCTTCGGATGCGACTACCATCATGTCATTTTTTGTGATCAGATAACGTGCCGGGCGTAATCCGTTACGATCGAGCATTCCCCCGGCATAGCGTCCGTCGGAAAAAAGTAAAGTTGCCGGGCCGTCCCAGGGTTCCATGATGATACTATGATATTCGTAGAATGCCTTTAATTCGTCGGAGATCGGATTCTGGCTGTTCCAGCTTTCCGGAACAAGCATGGACAGGGCATGAGGGAGTGTTTTCCCGGACATAACCAAAAATTCGAGGATATTGTCCAGCGAAGCGCTGTCGCTCATCCCCGGTTGTATTATAGGGAAGATATCTTCCGGTTTTCCCAGGTTAGATACGTCGAAAATGCTTTCCCGGGCTTCCATCCAGTAACGGTTTCCCCGTATGGTATTGATTTCCCCGTTATGTCCGAGCAACCGGAACGGCTGTGCCAGATCCCAGGTTGGAAAAGTATTTGTACTGAACCTGGAATGTACAAGAGCCAGTCCGCTTGTAAAGTGGGGATTTGTTAAATCGGGAAAATAATCTCTCAACTGAGTGGATGTCAACATTCCCTTGTAAATGATCCTTTGAGAAGAGAGACTGACAATATAAAAATTTCGTTCGTTGGGAAAGAAAACCTCCTGAACTTTCTTTTCTATTTTTTTACGGACAACGTATAATTTCCGTTCCAGGACATCCTGTTTTTCTTCCCCGGTAATAAATATTTGTTTTATGACAGGTTCGTTTAATTGAGATATTTCGCCCAATATTTCACTGTTGACCGGGACTTCCCGGACAGCCAACAGGTTTAGATTTTCTTCCGACAGGATATTTTGTAAAATTTTCAGGAATGAAGCGATTTTTTCTTCATCCTTGGGTAAGAATACAAGTCCCGTACCGTACTTGCCTTTTTCCGGAACGGGAATCCCCTGTAATAAAATAAATTCGTGTGGAATCTGCACCATAATTCCGGCTCCGTCGCCGGTTTTATTGTCGGCGCTTTCGGCTCCGCGGTGGAGCATGTTTTCCAATACCTGTAAGCCTTTTTCTACAATATCATGGGATTTATTGCCGTGTATATTGGCTAACAGACCTACTCCACAAGCGTCATGTTCGTACTCAGGGGAGTATAGATTATTTTGAAACATCATTATTTTAAATAAGTTAAGAATTAAGAGTTAGGAATTAAGAATTAAAAATATCTTAACTCTTAATTCCTAACTCTTAACTGAATTTTCTACCTGATAAACAGTAGTTCTCTGTATTTTGGCAGAGTCCACATTTCATTATCAATAGTTAATTCCAATTTATCGATATGATAACGGATTAAGTCAAAATATGGAGCTATTTTCTCGCAGTACGTAAGCGCTTTTTCACGTTCATTTTCTATTTTGTTTGCTACTTTACGCACTTCAACCATTTCATCTACTTTGAGTTTGATGAAATTCATATGTTCTGCAATATCTTCGATGATGGATAGGTTCTGAGCTGCTAATTTTTTTGCTTTTTCCTTGTCATAAAGGGCAAATATTTTGGAAACATTGTCTAACAACAATCCTTGGTAGCGGGTTGCGACGGGAATGATATGGTTCATTGCCAAATCGCCTAAAACACGGGCTTCGATCTGGATTTTTTTAGTATATTGTTCCCACTTAACTTCATTACGTGCGTGTAATTCCTTTTCACTCAACACGTCAGTCGAAGTAAACAGTTTAACGGATTCCTTGCTTAAATAGGCATCAAGAATGACAGGAACCTTTGTTTCGCAGTCCAAACCTCTTTTGGCTGCTTCTGCTTTCCATTCGTCGCTGTAGCCGTTTCCGTCGAACCGGATATTCTGGGATTCTTTGATATTCTTCTGAATGGTCAGGAAAATAGCTTCATCTTTTGTTTTTCCTTTGGAAATGAGGGTATCTACTTCTTTTTTGAATTCTTTCAATTGTCCGGCAACTGCAGTGTTCAACGCCAGCATGGCTGAAGCGCAGTTTGCAGAAGAACCCACGGCACGGAATTCGAAACGGTTTCCGGTGAAAGCGAATGGGGAAGTCCTGTTACGGTCGGTGTTATCAACCAGAATTTCGGGAATGTGACTCAAAGACAGCCGCGTACCGGTTTTTTCTTGCAACTCAATATCTTTTAGTCCTTTACTTTTTGCCAAGTTGTCTAATAATGCAGATATCTGTGTCCCCATAAAAACCGAAATAATGGCGGGAGGAGCTTCATTTGCACCTAACCGGTGAGCATTTGTTGCCGAAGAAATAGAAGCCTTGAGCAATGCATTATTTTTATAGACGGCCATTAAAATATTGGATATGAAGGTAATGAATTGTAGATTTTGTTTTGCATTCTTACCCGGTCCCAGTAAATTGACCCCTGTATCCGTACCCAACGACCAATTGTTGTGTTTTCCCGATCCGTTAATTCCTTTGAAAGGTTTTTCGTGGAGCAATACCCGGAAACAATGACGGCGTGCCACTATTTTCATTACCGACATCAACAATAGATTGTGATCGACAGCCAGGTTACATTCCTCATAAATCGGAGCGACTTCGAACTGATTCGGAGCGACTTCGTTGTGTCTTGTTTTAACAGGAATACTTAATTTATAACATTCATATTCCAAATCCCGCATAAATGCAGCCACTCTTGTCGGGATAGAACCGAAATAATGGTCTTCTAACTGTTGGTTTTTTGCGCTGTCGTGTCCCATTAAAGTCCGTTCGGTCAATACTAAGTCGGGACGAGCCGAATATAAAGCTTCATCTACAAGAAAATATTCCTGTTCCCAACCCAGGTATGAGAATACTTTTTTAACATTCGGATCGAATAATTTACAAACTTCTGTTGCTGCTTTATCAACCGCATTGATTGATTTCAACAAAGGAGTTTTATAGTCCAAAGCTTCTCCCGTGTAAGAAATAAAAATAGTAGGGATACACAATGTATCATTGACGATAAATGCAGGGGAGGAAGGATCCCAGGCTGTATATCCGCGGGCTTCAAACGTATTGCGGATTCCTCCGCTTGGGAAGCTGGAAGCATCAGGTTCCTGCTGAGCCAATAATTTTCCTGAAAATTCTTCAATAACACCACCATTTCCGTCAAAATCGACGAATGCATCGTGTTTCTCGGCTGTTCCGTCAGTCAACGGGTGAAACCAGTGGGTGTAATGTGTAGCCCCCATTTCCATAGCCCACATACGCATTCCTGCCGCTACGTGGTTTGCTACTTCCCTTTGCAGGGGTTCTCCTCTATCAATGGCATTTAATACTAATTTCAATGTCTCTTTTGACAGGTATTTTCTCATATTTTTTCTGTCAAAGACATATTTCCCAAAATAATCCGATGTTTTTACATCCGGGACAGGGACTTCCATTGCTTTACGAGAGGAAGCTTCGTCAACTGCTTTAAACCTTAAATTAGACATTTTAATTTGAATTAAAATTAAATATTAAAAAATTAGGCGTGAAATTACAAAGAATAATTCACTTTAATTGTTAATAAATAATTATTTTAGTAATATGTTATTTTTTTCACACTTTTGTATCATATCTTCCGGCCAGATGCTCGATTGTACTTCCCCAATGTGGGCGCAATGAAGCAGAAGCATGCACAATCGGGATTGTCCGATACCTCCTCCAATGGAAAGCGGAATTCGGTCATTCATCAGACTTTGGTGGAAAAGCAACTCCAATCTGTCTTCACAATTCCGGATTTTTAATTGGGTCTGTAAGGCTTTCTTATCCACCCGGATACCCATGGATGATAATTCGAATTCCCTGTTCAGGATGGGATTCCAAACAACGATATCGCCGTTCAGGCCTTTATATCCGTCATTTGTTGTTGTACTCCAATCATCATAATCAGGAGAACGTCCATCGTGTATTTTTCCGTCAGCCAATTCTCCTCCGATACCGATAAGAAATACGGCTCCGTATTTTTTTACGATTTGATTTTCCCGTTCTTTCGGAGTATATTGTGGAAATTCTTTTTGCAGGTCTTCCGTATGAATAAAAGTAATTTCATTTGACAAAACAGGCTTGATTTGCGGATATAGTTTGCAGATTTCAGATTCGGCATCCTTAATGGCCTGATAAATTTTTCTGACAGTACTTTTTAGAAAATCAAGATTTCTGTCCGATACGGTAATTGTTTGTTCCCAATCCCACTGATCTACATAAATGGAATGGAGGTTATCCAAGTCTTCGTCGGCACGGATGGCATTCATGTCGGTATAGAGTCCTTTTCCGGGTTGAATCCCGTAAGCTCCTAATTTCATTCTTTTCCATTTTGCCAGGGAATGTACGATTTCTGCTTTTTTCCCTCCGACAGCGGGAATTTCGAATGAAACCGGTCGCTCGATTCCATTGAGATTGTCATTGATTCCCGTACCGGAAAGTACAAATAAAGGAGCAGTAACTCTTTTCAGGTTCAATGCTTGAGACAATTTTTCCTGAAATTTATCTTTGACTTGTTTGATCGCTTGTTCCATGTCTTCGAAAGCAAGCGTTGGCGTATAGCTTTTTTGAGGAATAATTAATGGCATATTAATTTTTTATTAAACAGCATGTAACTCACCGATTATTAATCTATTCGATCGGCTTAAATGACTAAGTATAAATGATAATACGAATTTGTCTATATGATTATTTATTTGATATTTGTATTTCAAAATGTTGTATTTTTTATGCAAAAATATTTCATTTATTTTAATTATCAAAATGAATATGACTTTTTGATTTAAATGAAAAGGATTGTGTGTTATGAAACAGTAGTTTGATAATCGGATAGTTGAGCTTTTAATGTGTTGATTTTCAGATTGATGTATTCGTCTTGAATAAATGAATCGACAAATTGAAATTTAATTTATCTTTCTGTGTATTAGTGTTTTGTAAAATTAACTAATTTTAACATTTTGTATTTGTAAGTTTATGCTCCTTGGTAATATATCATGATTGTTTGTTTCAGATGTCGTAAAGAAAACAGAATAGGGGGTAACCGATGTTGAAATGCCATTTTTTCGGAATAAGTTAGCTTTAATTTGATTTTAAAGTTGTACCTTTGTGCGAATTTTAAAAATTCTCAAACCGGATGTTTGGGAGTTATATTAATTTAAAAATCAATAATTATGGACGAAGGCCCGTATCCGAGTTACAGAAAAACAGAAGTATTAATCACTCTGTAAGGGGCTTCTGCGGTCTTCTTACGGAGTAAATCCGTGAAGGAGATTGCATTATGAATGAAATTAAAATTCGTTTCCAACAATTGATTGAAGATAAAAGTTGGAAAACCGTCAAGCAAGAACTGGGTAACCTCGAACCGTTTCAGATAGCAGAGATTATAGGTAACCTGTTAAAATCCGATCAAATCATTTTATTTCGTCTTTTGTCGCTGGAAACGGCAAAAGAAACTTTTCAACACCTTTTCCACGATGAACAGGAAGGTATCATTGAAGGATTAGCTGCCAATGTCAACAAATTGACCGGGTTGTTAAACGATCTGGATCCCGATGATCGTACGGCTTTTTTTGAAGAATTACCCGGTACGGTGAGCCAACGTCTGATGCAAATGATGTCGCAGGAAGAACGGGAAATTACCACCCAATTGCTGGGTTATCCTAAAGACAGTATCGGACGTTTGATGACACCTGAATATGTGGCTGTAAAGCCTTATTTTACAGTACAACAAGCATTGGATCATATCCGGAAATTCGGCCGGGATTCCGAAACCCTGAATGTAATTTATATTGTTGATGGTAACTGGAAATTGATCGATGACATACGTATCAAGGAAGTTATCCTGGCATCTCCGGAACAAACTATTTCGGAAATATCCGATAATCGTTTTGTCTCTCTCAATGCATACGACGATCAGGAAGTTGCCGTTAAAGTATTTGCCGATCACGACCGGGTGGCTTTGCCGGTTACCGATACGGATGGTACGTTATTGGGTATTGTTACCGTCGATGATGTAATGGATGTGCAGGAAAAGGAAAGTACTGAGGATTTCCAAAAGTTTGGGGGTACGGAAGGGCTGGATTTGTCTTATACCAAAACTCCTTTATTTGAAATGGTAAAGAAACGGGCTGGTTGGCTTGTTATATTATTTTTAAGTGAGATGCTAACGGCGTCTGTTATGGGACATTTTGATGTTGAAATATCAAAAGCTGTGGTGCTTGCCTTGTTTGTCCCACTGATTATATCAAGTGGTGGAAATTCGGGCTCACAAGCCGCCAGTCTTATCATCCGTTCCCTTGCACTAGGGGAGTTGAGACTGAAAAATTGGTGGTATGTGATGAGAAAAGAAATTTTTTCCGGTTTGCTTTTGGGATCTGTACTTGGATTCATCGGATTTATACGGATATTTATCTGGCAGGAAACCGGACTTTACGATTATGGTGAATATTGGTTCTGGATTGGTATCAGTGTTTCTGTTTCTTTGATTTTTATTGTGTTATGGGGAACCTTCTCCGGCTCAATGATCCCATTCCTGTTGAAGAAAATAGGATTGGATCCGGCTACGGCCTCCGCTCCTTTTGTTGCAACTCTTGTCGATGTTACGGGATTAATTATCTATTTTACAATAGCAGCATTGTTTCTGAGCGGGAAGTTGCTTTGAAACAACAACAAGAAAAAAAATCACATTTTTTTTTGCAGGAACCAAATATTCACTGTATCTTTGCATCGCATTTGAGAAAAATGCAAGAAAAAGAGGAGTTTGGTGTGGTAGTTCAGTTGGTTAGAATACCTGCCTGTCACGCAGGGGGTCGCGGGTTCGAGTCCCGTCCATACCGCAGAAACGCTTGATAAATCATTGATTATCAAGCGTTTTCTTTTTGTTGTATTGCGTTTGTGTTGCAAATACACCCAATCCGCCTCTCTGTTTCCCTTTGGCGAAGTATTGTCAACTATCCTAAATTATGGGAAATAACTGTCTGTTATAAACAGGTTAGACGATATACCCATGACTAATTTCAAATCTCGTAACCGCTGTATTTCCGTTTCGCTTACCGGCATTTTTTTCTGAACTTTATCCAATGCAATTACATCGTCTAAACTTAATTCGGGATGCTCAATATCCTGTTTAATTCATGTTCTGAAACCATACGGTTGAATTTTCCTGCAAAAGTACGCAATTATCCTTATTCACACAAGCCTTATTTCCTTGCCGGTCACCTGTCCGCTTCCTCCATTTTTGCTATCAAAACCCTTTTTAGCCTGTCGAGAAATGCCGTTCGGTCGCCTTTCGTGCGATTTTTGATATTCTCGGCCAAGTTCTACTTGGCTGCCAGGTATGAACAAGCGCATTAGTGCGTCGAGCAAGTAGGACATAATCATTACACCTGCATTATAAATTGTCCTGACTGATTTTCAAATTTTCTTCGGCTGATGAAATGGATTTTTTTGCAAGCCAATTTGATCACCGACTAGTTTTTCTCCCGATTCTTTTTTTTGGAAAACTATTCATCAAGCGTTTGTACAACTTTTTGTATGCTCCCATCCGGATTAAAATACAATTTATCTGCACAAATCGACCTTAAATTTCCTCTTCCGGACAGAATACTGTTATGATAAAAAGCATACCATTGTCCTTTGTATTCCACAACGGAACCATGACTGGTATCACAATCCGTCGGATCTAAATAGATGCCGCGGTAAGTCCATGGGCCTAAGGGATTTTTGCTTGTTGCATAGTTGAGGCGATTGGCTCCTCTTCCATTGGGTCTATAATTGTCTGAATAGGTAAGATAGTAAATCCCATTTCGTTTAAATACCCAGGTCGCTTCGTGAAAATCTTTCAAACCTTCCATAAAAGTTAATGGTTCGGCTAATTCTATCATATTATCTTTCAGCTTCGCACCTGCACAACGACCGCCGCCGCCATAATAAAAATAGGCCTGTCCGTCATCATCCATAAAGACACATGGGTCAATCATTGCATAATTATCGTTTCCCAGATCAAGATATCCTTGCGCCGTAAAATCACCGGCTGGTTTTTTACTGGTTGCTATCCCTACTTTCCAAGTCTTATTCCACTCTGTTCCGCTTGGGTGAGGAAAATAAAAATAATAGTTTCCGTCTTTGTAAGCACAATCCGGCGCCCACATAAATCCGCCTTCGGGTCTTCCCCAGGGCACTTGCGAAGCGCGAAGGATTTCTCCGTGATCGGTCCATGTTACCATATCATCCGTAGAGAATACATGGTACTGATCCATTCGATCGCAGCCTTTGGGCGGATCAATATCATGAGAAGCATAGACATAGAGACGACCGTCTTCCCATACATGGGCCGAAGGATCGGCCGTATAGAGGTGACGAACGAAGGGATTGTTCTGAGCAGCGCTAAATTGTATTACTGCAAATAAAATGATGACAGTTGAAAAAATTCGTGTTGTCATAATAAAAAATTTATTTATAATTTGATTTTCTGTTTATTTCCATCGTATCGAACATACTTTTTCACCGGGATAGAACACAGGTCTTTGTATTTGCCTTCAACGAGAATAATTTGAAATTCCTGCACTTTTTCTTTACCATAATTTCCTGTTTGTGAATCAATAAGCAACTCATTCTTTTTATCATCCCAGGAAAAAGGAATATATGCAAATTGATTTTGTTTGTAATCGAACGATTCCCCATCGTCTTTATAAAGTTCAAAATGACCGTCACTTCCCTTATAAATGTAAATCTTCATCGGAGCATCCGGTTTGTTCGTTTTACTGTCATCCAAATAGCTTGGAATAATCGCGCCTGATTTTACATACAAAGGAATTTTATCCTTGGGAGCATCGACAATCATGCGTTGACCTCCATGATAGGCTTCCCCTGTCCAAAAATCAATCCATTGGCATCCTTTGGGCAAATAGACTTCCCGGCTGACCTCTCCGGCATTCAATACGGGACAAACCAAAAGCGACTGACCCAGCATAAACTGATTTTTACAATCCAACACCGCTTTATCTTCCTGAAAATCAAATGCCAGCAGACGCATCGGCGTGTAATTTTTATGAGTTACATCGCCTGCAAGCGTATAGATATAGGGCATTAAAGTATATCTTAATTGGATATATTTCTTGCAAATTCCCTGTACTTCTTTTCCATACGCCCACAATTCATTCGGGGCTTTGGTATCACCGGGATAACGACGGCCATGAGAGCGAAAAACAGGACAAAAAGCGCCGTATTCAAACCAACGTGTGAATAATTCGCGATATGCTTCATTTTCTGGGTCTCCGCCCTGATAACCGCCAATATCGGTAGTCCAGTAAGGAATGCCTGTGGCTGTAAAATTTAATCCGGCAGTGAGCTGTTTTTGTAATTCATCGAATGTGGTAGGGATATCACCCGACCAGATAGCGGCTCCGGTTCTTTGTTGGGATGCCCATGCACAGCGGGTAAGAATATAAGGTCGTTTGCCGGGATATAATTTCACTAAATTGTCATAGAAATTTTCAACATGCAGCAAGGGATATACGTTTCTGACGGTTAGCGCCGGACCGGCAAAAGTATGCGTAGGAAGAAACGAATTGACTTGATCCGGCTCCGGACCATCCAGAAACCAGCCGTCTAAGCCTGTTTGTACCAGCGGAAGAACTTGTTTCCAATAGATTTTTCTTGCCTCCGGATTAAATACATCATAAATAATTCCATCCAGTGCTTTGGCTCCTTCAATCAACAATCCTTTGGATTCAAGTTCTTCATAGTGAGACGTTCCTTTTTTGAACGTCGGCCAAACGGTAATCACTGCTTTCGTTTGATATTTATCATGTAATGTTTTTAACATGCCTTGAGGGTCAGGAAAGATGGTTTCATCAAATTGATGAGAACCTGTGCCGTATTTCTGCCAATAAAAATAATCAATGAAAATGGAGCTCATCGCAATATCTTCTTCCTGCATTCTCTGAGCAATACTCAGTACTTCCTCTTGTGTGGCATATTTATTGCGACTCTGGTGGAAACCAAGCGACCAGTAAGGAATCATCGGAGCTTCGCCTGTTAACCGGCGATAAGAGGCAATAAGCGCATCCAAGGTATTGCCTGCAAACAAATAATAGTCTATTTTATTTCCAAAGTCGGAAGTAAAACTCATACCCTTCGTGTTGTCTTCAAAGAGGGTACGGGAAGGGTTATCCCAAAACAAACCCCAACCGGCTGTTGAATAAATGACCGGTACGGCGGCTTGTGTGTTGAATTGTATCAGTTCGCGGGTTTTTCCGCGTAAGTTTAAGGCATTGTCCCTGAATTGTCCCAAGCCATACAGGGCTTCTTCGGAAGAAAGTTGGAATATACTGCGTGGAATGACCGAATCTTCTCTCGCCACTTCTCTTTTATTGGCAGCCTCTCTTAGCAATAATTTATTTTCGGGATTATAAAAACTGTAATTTCCCGTAAATTTGTGTAATACAAATTTATATTGGCTGGTAGCCAGTATTAAATCCTGTTCATTTTCTTCCACCGTAAAATCAGCCGAAGGTAATTCTTTTACAACGGCATAGCTGCTTTTTTCATCTTTTGAATGGATAGGAGTCAGTTTGTAATGCAAGGTTCCGAATGGATAGGGTTTTAGAGACAGTAAACCCTCCACGGTTTCGACGACTAAAACATCGTTTTTCTTTTCCCACGAATTGACATAGATATCCCAATAATTTTGAGATTTTCCTTCACAGATGCCGATCACCAAAAAGCAAATTATAAAAACATATTTATTCATCTTGTAAAATTTATTTATTCATAAAATAACCTTCTTCAATCAAGCTGATAAATCCGAGTAACGCTCCCCAGTGATAGAATTTATCACTTCTCGGAGTGTCGTCGCCCACCCCGGTAGTTGCATTATAATTTTCGAAAACATATCCGTTCGATATCCAGCTTTTCATCAGCAGGTTTTTCGATTTTTCCGCTAACGATTGCCTGACATTTTCCAAATCATAGTTTCTCAAACCCAAGTAAACGAGAAAATTCAAAGGCGCCCAGATTCTACCTCTCCAATAAATATTGTCTTTGAAAAACGGGTCGTTTCGCGGGGTAGCGGGAATCACCCATTCTCCCCAAAATTCATCCGGATTAAGCAAGTGCTCATTGAGCATTCTGGATGTCTGCTCCTGATTAGGAGCTTTGGCTAACAGCGGATAAAAATTAGTCGGAGAAGTTCTCGAATCAAGCAATCCGGTATCCGTATGTCTGTTGTAATAAAACCCTTTTTCATCATCCCATAACGCCTGCAAATTTTTGCGGTATTCTTTTTCTCTTTTCCGCAACTCTTTTGCCTCTTTTTTCCTTCCTAATTCTTCGGCAATATTTGCCAGATAATCACAATCCATTACGTATAAAGAGGATAATCCCACATCATTGAGAAGCATCAGATGACGCTTTTTGTCAAATTTTATTTTATCGTACATCGGAGAATTATCCAATCCGGACTCTAACGCGGCGCAATATAATTCATTAATTCCTCCGCTTTCCCGGGCATGATAGGTTACTTTTTCATACGGACTACTTCCCCAGCATAACAGTCCGTCTATCTTCCGGTTGTTGTCCCACCACCTGTTCCAAGTGAGCAGTTTATCGTAAAGAAGTTCGAGCAGCCATTTTTCTTTGTACTTTTTATAAACAGTCCACACAGCCAGGGAACCAACGGGAGGTTGGGAGCGGTCCCTCGATTTGAGGTCATTTCCGGAGTAGAAATTCGGGACAAATCCCATTTCTGTGATTGAGTTTGTAATTTCTATTAGGTTGGCATAAGCCAACTCCTTATTATCTACGGCAAGCATCATGCCTGCAAAATAGGTATCCCAGCAAAACAAAACGAATCCGCCGAATTCGGGATGATGGCTCCATCCGACATTCCAATTCCGGCTTACAGGCGTTATTACTTTTCGAATAGAAGGGTCATAAATATTATCCCAAGCCAATACACTTTGCATCGCGTTGTATAACTCACAGCTTGTTCCGTATTTATTGCGGTTTTCCCGAATAAAAGCCTCTTCTTTTTCCTTGATATATTTCTGAGCTTCCCGAATGGTCAGGTCTTCGTTGCAACAGATGGCTACAGGCCGGTTTATCGACATGATTATTTCTTCGTCATTTGTTCCGAGAAAATCTCCCTTTATCAGCGCATGGATATGAATATCGAAACCGGCCGGAGACAGGGTAAACCGAGTAGTGTCTAACTTTATCCGGTTCGCCCTTTGCCAAAGGGATTTCGGTATAATGTGCAACTTCCCCTCTTGCCGGTTGCCTTCTAAAGGACTTATCAGTATCACATTTTTCAAGCCGTCCGAAGCGCTCTGCACCCGAAGTTTATGACCTTTCCATTCCAATGACACATCCGTATAACTCCCGTCGTAGGCATGCGCCCCCGGATGCATCAGCGGTTGTCCGCCGATACGGAAGGTATTAATCCGATTACCCTCATTGTCTGTGAGGTTCAGTTCTATTGCGGCGCCATAGGGAAGCAACACTTGAGTTAAGACACTTCTTGTATCCCAAGTATTCCAGCCTGCAGCTAATTTCTGTTGCAGTTTTTGATATTGTTGCTCAGAGTTTATCTGGGCATTTATATTGAAACAGGCAACAGTATATAGGATCAGTAGCAGTATTCTGTCTATCTTCATATATTATTGAATTATTATCAGAATCGAATTGTATTAAAAGACTTTGCTTTCATATTCAGATTTATCTGCTTATTGTTATAACTGATCTTAATATTCTTTTCTACTTCTTCTTTGTTTACAACAATTACTACGATTTTTCCATCCGGATTGACAAAAGCCAAATGATTGTTCTGTTCATTGGTTTTTAAGCGATAGGATCCGGGCGTTACATAGGCGCTAAGGTGTTTCATTACATAATATTCGGGATTATAGGTAACTTTGCCCGTCGCTTTTTCTATTGATACCATTGAATTTTGCTTCCAGCCCCAGGAGCTAAGTCCCGTGTGATCAAGCACTATGTTCCAATACGTATAAACATTAGCCCCATTTGTAAGATAATGATTGATCAACCCCCAGGTATATTCCGCATAACCCCAGTCATTATTTCCGTTTCCGCATTCCGATTCTGTTTGTATAAGTTTCAGATCGGGATATTCTTTATGTATGTATGGAATTGACTCCTTTCCCGACCATTGAAATCCTACACCTTTAATGTATTTTCTTGCTTTTTCATCCTTTAAAGCAGTTCGGAAGTAGTCCGGGAATCGGGTATTAATCGTACCGAAGAATATTTCCGTTTCAAGATTCTCCGCTTCGAATTTAGGTCCGAGATATTCTCCGATGAAATAACTCAGATCTTCCGGGCGCCATTTACAACTTGGAAATTTTTGATTTGAACAGGGCTCGTTCTGTACATGAACCGCTTCAATCTTTATTCCTTCCGCTTCGTAGGCTTTTACGAATTTGGCGAAATAAAGGGCATAAGCTTCCAGATAACCCTTCAACATTTTGAATCCGGTCGCGTATTCGGTATTTGCCTGCTCTCGTGCAAGTCCGTTGTAATCGCGTCCTTTTTCGTCCATACTGCCCGCATAGTGATTATTTGTTTTCATCCATGCCGGTGGCGACCAGGGGGAAGCCCATATCCGGAATGAAGGATTTAGTTTCTGCGCAGCTTTTATGTAGGGAATAAGGATATAGCGATCCCTGTGAATATTGAAATTAACCATTTTGAAATCTTCCGCAACATCATTGAATGAGTAAAAGCTCAATCCATAATCACTGGCGCCCATCGGCATCCTGTTGATGGTAAAGTTCGCTTCTGCCGGACTGAATATGTTTTCCAGCACCTGGTTACGTTCTTTTTCGGGAAGCGACATCAATGCATCCCAACCCATTTCATTGAAGCAACCGCCGAAACCATCTATCAATTGCATTTTTTCATCTGTTATTTTTATATCGCTATCTTCAGTGGTCTCATTTACCAGATTAATTTTATTCCCTTTTTGCCATTGTTTTTCTATGGTACTGTATATCCATTCTACCTGCTGTGCGTATGACGAATTTGCCGCTGCGAGTATCACCAAAATCGAAATGAGTATCTTTTTCATGGTTGTATTTAATTAGTTTGATATCTTTACGTTCAATTTACCAATTATCCGTCCGGAAGGGAGAGGCGGGGATTCCATACGCATTGAATAAAGTAGCTTCCGCATAATTTTTGTAGGCATAGCGAACGGCAACCGGTTTTTGAACACTCTTGCTTGAAATAATAATTTTTCCGGCTTTTTCAAACCCGGTGGCAGGATAAAACAGCTTATCTTCGCCTGCTATTTCGAAACCTTTGATTTCCGCATTAATCGGGCATATTCCGTGTGCATTGTTTTCAAACGACACAACGATTGCGGTATCAGCGATTTCCATTGATTTATAGGTTGGAGGCGCATAGCCGGAAGTTAGCTTTCCGTAAGCGGTTCCCAATGCCCAATAAGCAAGCCGGTTCCCCACGGTTTCTTTATCTGCCGGATGGATCATCATGGGATCTCCAATATCCATGGTGGTGACCATTCCGGAGTTGGGAATATCTTTCCAGTTTTGTTCCTGAACTTCTCTGAATCGGGCAGCCGAAGTTCTATCCATACCATCATAGTTGAAAGGAGCAATTTGCACGAAATAAAAGGGAAATTCTCCCACACCCCATTTGGACCGCAGGTCGGCTACAAAAGCCGGCATCAATTGCGTATATTGATCCGCATTTCCCCGGTTGCTTTCGCCCTGATACCATAAGAAACCTTTAATCGCAAAGTTCGTCAGGGGAGCTATTTTGGCATTATACAACACACAGGGAGTCGCTGTCGGGTTTTTTATTTCTTCTTTGTTTTTCAAAAAGGAAAGATCTATCTCCGAAAAGGGTTCCAATGCTTCCCGACTCATCCAAGCTTCCACTTTGGATCCGCCCCAGGACGAAACAATAATTCCTACCGGAACATCCAGTACCGATTGAATATAGCGGGCGAAATAATAGGATGCAGCGCTAATATTCGCTACATTTTCCGATGTGTTTTCCAACCATTCTCCTTTGCAATCGGTTTGGGGTTCCTTGCTGAACTGCCGCACCCATTTTCCATTATTCGAATCGGTGGTGTACATCCGGATGGGTGTTTTCGGCACTGCTTTTGCAATGACATCCAACGATCCTTTGGCCGGCTGTCCGTTAAATCCTCTTACCGGCATTTCCATATTCGATTGTCCGGAACAAAACCAAACCTCTCCGATGAGAACATTGTTCAAGACGATTTCTTCGCCATCGCTGATACTGATTTTATACGGTCCGCCGGCTGCCGGGGTAGTTATATGGGTCAGCCAATTCCCTTTTTCATCGGAAACTACACTGTAATCATTTCCGTTCCAAGAGGTTTTAATTTTGATGTTTGTTTTACTCTTGGCTTCGCCCCATAATTTTACATTACTCTTTTGTTGCAAAACCATGTTATCTCCTAAAATGGAAGGCAACTTTATCTTTGCCTGGAGGGTGACGGAGAATAACAAACAACTGATCACACACCATACTTTCATTGATACTAAATTTTTCATTTTATTCATAAGTAATTATCATTATTTTCTCTTCACAGGGCGCCGGATACGCCGAAATACAAATATCGGAAATAAAATCCAATTTGTCTTTATTGTATCCCAAAACAAAAGCTTCTATTTCTTTGTCTTTCATATTTTCCGCAAGCGGGAAAAAATACGTATAATTGGCATTCGCTTTGACCGTTGGATATTCCCAAGGATTAGCCGGATAAGAAACCGCACGGGAAGAAGCTCCTACATATTCTCCATTTATTTTAAGCGCCACATAAGCGCCTTCGATACCATGGTCGCCGTTTATTGCAACAGCGAGATAAGTGTTTTTCGGTATTTCATTTAACTGAAAAGAAGCATATTGGGCGCCGGCACATTTCATCCCATTCGAATCGGCAAACAAATTGTTTGCCCTGAATTTTTCCGGTGAAACTTTTTTGCCTTCGCTATAAACTTCGATTTCTGCGATGGCATCGGGGAAGGGATTCATTTTCAGGTATTGCATTTTTTCCCCAACCGGCACAGTCATGCTTGTTCCTGCCAAAAACGAAACGGATTTCCAATTTTTCAGATTAGAAGATATTTGCGCAAAATTTCCTTCATCCGTCAACAATGGCTGCAATTCGTATTCGTTATTGACTTTGAAAATAATACTGTCAACGAAGATTGTTTTTCCCAAATCCAAGCGGAAACAGCCTCCTTTTATCCGGATGTCTTCGCGTCTTCTTGAAGGCCAAAATCCTGTATTCATATTTCCGTCAAACAGTTGTTTATCCCATATTCCGCGATTAATAAATGCCGGTTGATTGAAAAAAGCATCGCGAGCTTTTTTTACCTGTGGAATAGTTGTTTCCCCTGAACGGAGGAGCGAACGAACTTCCATTGCATTGTTGTCTGCTGCAAATACGGTGGCTTCATATAACGCGGAAGCGTCTTCCGGAATTTTCGAGTCTTGCATGGCTATTATTTTCCGGTGATAAGGTTCTTTCAATTTTTCTCCTTCAAACCGAATATCCATTGATTGGCCGTTTTTTAATTCCGGTGCATTTTCACCATCTATTTCAATCGTTTTTACACCGGAAATATTATCCAACCGGATGCGATTTTCAGTTCCGGGCAATCCTAAAAGGCGAATCACCAAGGGCTGTCCCGGAACATTTTTCACTATCTCAAAATCCACGCCCGAAATGCCCGGCTCTTGATATTCATTACTTGATGAAACAAATAATAATAACGAGCGGAACGGCGGAACAGAAACGGTCAAAGAATCGCCATATTTGTAGGAGCCTAATACTCTTTCCACCGGATGAAACAGGCGGGCTTTTACTTGCTTTCCTTTTGTAAGTCCGATTTCACTATCCAATTGGATTGTAAATTCTTTACTCGTCCAGGTTAAATTTTTCAAAATAATCAACCTTGTCCGGGCATCGCCTCGTGAAACGGCATCTTTTCCATAGTTTTCCGGAAGTTTCATTCCGTTGACCAGTATTTTTGAAAACTTCCGGTGCAAATTGTATATCCTTGCCAATCTGGGAAATTCATTATCAGCCAACAACCAGGGATTGCCATATATTTGCGGAGCTAAAATCAGCGAACGGCTGAATGCCTGCAATATCAAATCATCTTCCCAATAATCGAGACAGGAAGAAAGACAAACGCCATGGTCTTCCGTCAGTCTTTTTAAGCCGGGAACCAATCCCCGCTCCATATTTCCGACCCGGTTATGAACGGCTGTCGTGTTATTTTTGGAATTCACGTCGATGTAAGCTTCCCGCCCTTCCCAAAGGAAAGTCGTTGCATACGGCTTTGCTTTCTTCAGACCTAAACGATGGTTTAATAAAATCAAATCGGGAGAATACAACCGGCATTGTTCCATCATATCTATAAAATCGTCTTCTTTTTCTTTTCTGAGCGGTCCGCATACGGCATCGAATTTAAAAAGCGCCCAGTTATAATCGCGGCAAAGGGAAATCAACATTTCTTTTCGTTTGCCGGCCTCTTCCGGTGTATTTCCAAATCCGTCTGGTCCTCCCCAAAGTCCGAAACGAATATTCATCGCACCTGACTTTTCATAAACCGGAGCAAGTCCATGGGGGAAATTCCTTTTGAAACGTTCGGAGTCCATTGTTCCGTAAAAGTTTTTTCCGTCAATCAATCCGGCATCAAAAGCATAAATATCCAACTGCATGCCGTATTCTTTTTGAAGCCACTCGAAAAACTCCAGATTTATCAGGGTTTGCGTTTCGGTCGGTCCTTCGTTGGTGTTGTTTATCCAGGTGAAATACTGCGCCCGGGACACGCTTTGCTCATCTGCTCCGGGATAAACATCTTTTTGAGCAAATAAATAATAAGGAATAAACAGGACGATTATGAATAGATTCTTTTTCATTGATGCTAATTGTTAATCCGGCAATCCGGCTAAAATTCGATTCCTGTATTGCAAGGCTGTACCGGTGTCTTTCAACCAATCGTATTGACCTGTGGGATAAGTGTTTCTCAATAAATTCATTTCTTTTGAAATATCTACGATTCTTTCCAAAGAAACTGTAATTTGATTTTTTAATCCGGCAGGATGATACTGCTCGCCTCTTTTGTATATTCTGTATCCATAATAGGCTGTGCAAACAGCTTCATGCAGTCGGGCTGTAAGAGATGTACGATAAAATAACTGATAAAGTTCCTCATAATCTTTTTGAGGTAATTTGTTTTTTGTCTCTTCTATTTCTAACAATGCCTCCAAAGCCAATTCTACGCCGTATCTTTTTTCAGTCAGAATATAATTATAATAAGTACTGTCCATTTGTTCGCCCGGCTTTACCCAATGCTGATCCAGTACGTATTTTGCTTCTATGGCTAAAGGCGAATCTGCTGTTTTGTATTTAGCCGGAGCAATATGATTTATAATGTCTTTCCAATAATGAAACTCTTTATTTACATTGTGTTTAACAAAAACGATGGGAGGATCTATCCATCTCCCCGACACATGCCGGTTGTAACTCCATTTGTTGTTATCGTAATTTAGAGCCGAATGGTCCGCCATACTCGTTCCGAGAACATACAGAACAGACATTACAATATCAAACGACTTTTTGAATGCACTTTTAATCGGTTGTAAAACACCTTTACCATACTTCGAGATGATAAATTCATCATAGACTTGATCCGCAGAGATTGATTTATCTTCCGTTGTGCGTTTTAAGGCATATAATAATATTTCATTGGGGGTTCCCACGATTTTTGTAGTTCCATAACGATCAGTTCTGGCAACATACCCAGCCACATTAGGGCGATCGATATAATCTTTCCATCGCTTCATAACATATTCGGGCCAGGTATTGGCTATTACTCCCTGCCCGTTATACTCGTTGCCCGTATCAAATTCCACGATTGTCGGTCTGTCCAATTTCCCTATAAACCGGTTGTTCGGGTGAGTCAGGAAGAAATCGTGGGGTACTTCTTTCACCATTAAAGCTACGTTATCGTTCTTTATATGGTTGATGCAGCCGACAATTCCGGCGTATTCTTTCTCTGAATAAGCGAATGTGCGGATATATAATTTTTTGCCTCTTTCTTCAATAACCACATCGGCTACGGCATTTACTACAGCTGCTAATTTTTCTTCAGGAGTAGGCATCTTTAGCGAATGTTGTTTTTCTGCATAAGCGCCTGTTTCTATAAAAGTAAGAATAAGCCCGTCAATCTCGGGAACAAGATCCAACATCTGGCGATAATCTTCTTTATACCATTGCCAGAATTCGGGATTATCCAAGTCAATGGTTCCGCCGGGTCCGGTTTTAAATCGGGTGGGGTAATAGTTTAAGGGATAGAAACTATGATCCCAGATCAATACATCTTTGATTCCTTCCGAGTGAGCCAAACGGGTAAGATCGTTAACCAGATTGCACACCCTTTCGTTTTTGACCTCTCTTAAATCATGAACAATTTGGTGCGACAATTGGAGGTGGTTGATATTATACTTTGAAGCGGCTTTTATTGTTTCAACAGCGTTATCTTTATTATTTGAAAGAATAATCCAGCCTCTTATATTACTATCTGCAGCTAAACTTCTGACAGGAAATAAAATAAGAACTAAATATAATATAAGAACCTGTTTATTCTTCATTTTTTCATCAAATTTAATATTCTATTATAAATAAAAGTATTAATAAGCGCCTTAATGCTCTTTTTTACAAACAACAGAAAGGCGCTTATATTTACCTATTTGTTAATCGGCATATTGCCCATAAAACTTCAATTCAGCTACTTGCACCATATTTTGAGGAGTTGTACATTTTTGCGTCACCCACCTTATATAGCGAAATGATTGAAAAGCATATTCGGGATCAATTTCGAAGTCGAATCCGGCACGGAAAAATGCCTGGTCTTCAGCCGTCATCGAGCCATAAGCGCCATCAATACCGTTAAGGCCTGAAGGGAATCTTATCACACAATCGGCAATTTTCACCCAATCTTTTTTCCACTCATCCGTTCCGCCTACTTCCGGCCAGGATGTCCAGTATTTTAAGTTGTCTGCCTGGCTTCCGTCGCCTACTTCCGAAGGAGCTTTAACATGGTTAGTCGCCCACAATTCGAAGACATCGGGCGAAGGGGCGCTCATCAACGGGCCTCTATCTCGTATCCAGTAGGTAAAACGGCTGTAAGATGCATTTCTACCCATGTCTATAATAAAATAGAAAGGATACATCATCTGGTTATCCGGATCCGGAATATAATTACCGATTCTTGATTCTTCGCACATCCACCAGTTATTGGTATAAATTCCATCAAAAGCTTTGGGGAAGTTGTTACCGCCGTTAAGATTTCTGGAGTCTTGTATGTCTCCTCTGTAGAGGCAAGTTCTGTCTTCTAAGCCGAACAATTTCCATATAGGCTGATTAGAAACCGGATTCATACCAATAATTTCCTCTTCATACAAAGGCTCAACAATTGCTTCCATAGTTTCGGCAAAGTTCATCCATTTGTCTCGTATTTCCACGCGAACAGGTTGTTCAATGGCCTCAAGTCCACGGAAAATACATTTCCCTACTTTTGTATTTGAATGATAAGCGTCGTACCATTCCCATTCTCCTTCTTCATTTACAATATAGATGGTGATTGCAATATCTTCGCCGTACTCATTATCCCAATTAAGGAAAACACCTCCAAAAGTATTGTTTATCTTAAGCGTTTGGCGAACATAATCAACCGGAGGTGTAAGTGGTTTGATCGTAACTAATTCCGGAGTCGACATGTTCCCACTCTTATCAACCGTATGAAGATTTACAATATATTCTTCCGTACCGGGAGCTCCTTCAATTAAAATAGAATCATTAAACTTTGAAGAAAAAGCTTCTCGCGGTTCTTCTCCGAATGACATGAGCGCTTTAACACCCAGTAAATCGTTATCTGTCGGTAGATTATAGTAAATCCATGCTCCGCCGCTGACATTCTTTACCCTTATATTCGTAACTTTTCCCGGAGGAACATCGTCTTTCGGATCATTAAAATCTTTCGCCTCATCACAACTCCAGAAAAGAAACAGAGGTGCTATGAACAAAATCATTAATAAATTAAGATATTTTTTCATTTGATTATTGTTTATTGTTGTTTTCATACCTTTTTTATTTAGTTAGACCAACCTACATTTTGTACTAAATTTCTATTATTCAACAATTCACTTTGTTTGATAGGCCAGAAATAGTCTTTCTTCTCGAATTTGGTTTTATACAACTCCACCAAACGATAGAAATCTTCCGTTTTTGCTGCTTTGGCATTCAGACCCATGATGGTCGTATTCCAATATTCTTCGGCTAATTTCCAACGTCTGATATCCCAATATCTTATACCTTCGTACGACAGTTCTATCATTCGTTCCTGCCGAATGATATCTCTCATTCCCGCTTTAGAGAACGGTTTGTCCGTCTTACCACCGATAGCGTATTTAGACCAGCTATCGACTACTCCTTCCAAACCGGTACGCTTTCTTACGATATCTATATATTCATATACTTTACTACTGGGCGCGGACATTGTTTCATTCAGAGCTTCAGAGTACATCAAATATAAATCGGCAAGACGAATAATCGGGAAGGAATATCTGTAAAGCGAAATAGCCGATGTTGTTATGGTAGTTTGCATAGGAATCACTTTTTTACACAAATAGCCCGTACAAGGATATTTTTCGGGAGTTAACAATCCGGCCAGTTGACTGGCTTTCGTTGAAATCATCCACATGTAATTTTGATTGGTATTTTTTATATTGTCCGAAGAGAGCCTTCCGTTACCATAAAAAGTTCCCCCGTCAAATGTAATAGTACCGTAAAAACGAGGTTCTCTGTTGAAATGCAATTTAATTGTTTCAAATCCGTTTTGAATGTAAGCTCTGTCATTGGCAGTCGCCTTTTGTATTTCATAGGGGTTTATGTTTTCCCATTCTTTATCTTCGTTAATAGGCACGCCATTTTTTGAATAAAACGTTTCGACCATTCTCAAAGTCGGAGCATAATCTTTAACGAAATAACCGTTTCCGGTATAGGTATCAAAGAATAATGGCAGATTCGGATATTGAATACCGTAATTATCGTTTGTATTATTAGTGCTTCCCCAAATAATTTCGGTATTCCATCGTTCGGTGACAGCTCCTCTAACCTGCATGGCCAAAATGGTTTGCTCACTCAATTGGCTTGAGTATGCCGATTGAGCTAAATTGAAGTCATATAAAGCATGACCTCCTTCGTGAGCCGCATCGATCGCTATTTTCAAAGCTTCTGCTGCTTTTTGCCATTTATTTGCATCGTATGTTTGAGGAAAAAGTTCGATTCCTCTGCTATCGATAAGCGAAAACGAAGGTTTTTCGGTTTCAGTCCCATTGAGCAAAGGACTTGCAGCAAGGGTTAATAGCTGAGCTTTCACTGCTAAAGCGATCGGTTTAGTAGCACGACCCAAGTCCGTTCCAACTTCTTCGATGGCGTCAGGCAAATCCATTGCCGCTTCATCGAGCAAATTCGCAATATATTCAACCACCTTATCGACAGGCTCACGATACAACTGAACTTCCGATCCCTTTGCTTCAAGAGGAAGATTCTCATCAACGATAGGAATAGGACCATACATACGGAATAGATAATAATGGAAATAAGCCTTCAAAAATTTAGCTTCGGCAGCCCATTTGATAGCTTCATGTTCCGGCAAATCGAATGGTTTATCAATATTTTCAAGAAACATATTACAATCTCTTATAGCTGTCCACAATGCTTTGCCTCCATTTAAGTTGCCATATTGGTTGCTCGACCAATAATTGCCTATAGGCGTATTGGTTCCTTGTTCTCCACGCGCTATATTCCACATACGAGGATTAGGGCCGAGATTAGACTCGATATACCAGGCTTCATCCCAACCGAAAAGAGCCGGATTATCGGACATCATAGCAACATTCGGCAAAAAGGAATAACAACCATAAAGAAATCCCAATGTTTCGTGACGATTTTTAAAAGCATGATCTATAGTAGGCGTATTATCCGGGACAACGTCCAGATAATCGCAGGAACTTAACAGAACAAGTATTAAAGCTAATCCGGATATTCTATATATCCTGAATTTCGACAATAAAAATTTCATATTTTTCATATTTTTTTTCTTATTAGTTCTTTATTGAATTAAAACGAAAGATTAATCCCTGCGTTAACTACTTTTTGCAACGGGTATTTCAATCCGCTTCCACCCATTTCTACGTCCCATAACTTAAAACCACTGAACAATAATAAGTTTGTTCCGCTTACATAAATACGGCATGATGTAAGTTTCAGCTTTTTGGCTAATTTATCCGGAATAGAATAGCCTATTTCCGCGCTTTTCAAGCGAAGGAAAGAACCGTTGCGCATGAAATAGGTACTCCGGGCGTTGTTGTTGGCCATTAAGGTACTGGAGAGTCTCGGCCAGGCAGCAAACGGATTTTGCGATTCTTGTGACCAATGATCGTCGACAATAAACTTAGACAATCCGGTTTCCAATGTTTTGGTTTCACCCGAAGGAACGTAAGAACGGAAAGGCGACATTGCGCCATAGTCAATCCAGAAAGAATAGCGCCCTGATCCCTGAAAGAAAACCGATGCGTCAAATCCTTTGTAACCTCCGGATACTCCGAAACCGTAATTTATTTCCGGCGTGTTAGGATAGCCTATAGGAACCCGGTCTAATTCATTAATAATGTTGTCATTGTTAATATCCTTATATTTAATATCTCCAGGCATGTATTGACCCAGGTCCTGACGTGGAGAATTGTCAATATCTTCCTGATCGATGAATAATCTCTCGGCTACATAACCCCATTCCTGTCTCACAGACTGGCCTGTTTTCGAAAGCCAGCCATAACCCATACCTTCATAATCCGATTCTTCAAAATAACTGTAAATAGAACGGGCGTATGTAAAATTGGCTCTACCGACAACCCAAGCATCCCTGTTTATTGAATGGTTGTAGTCGACCGATAAATCAATTCCTTTCCCTTTGGCTTCTCCTACGTTAACGCTCTGCTCCGCCCAAAATCCCGTAGTTGATGGAATATCAGCACGTCTCTGAAGGATATTCGTTCTGTGTTCACGGAAAATGTCGGCCTGAATATCTATTTTACCTTTAAGCAAACCTAATTCGATACCTAAATTGCTTTTGTATGCAATTTCCCATCCTACATTCGAATTGGAATAGGTTCTGACGCTAACTCCGTTCCTGTTAATTCCATTAAAATCGAAACCGGTAAGGAAACCACCGCCACCGCCAATATTCACGTCTGAAAGATAAAAGAACCGGGTGCCGCTTATCTGATCATTTCCGACCAATCCGTAGGTAGCTCTGATTTTTAGTTTAGATATAGTTTTCTCTAAGGAGTCCGACCAAAATCTTTCGTTCGAAACTACCCAGCCTACGCCGAACGAAGGAAAGAATCCCCATCTGTGGCCTTTGTCGAATTTTTCGGAACCATTATAACCGAAATTAAACTCTCCGAAATACCTGTCATCGAAAGAATACGTAAAACGTCCTGCTAACCCGAGATTTCTTTGGGGCAATGACTCACTTAACGTATTTGCGTTTGAAATCTGATGTTCTCTGATTGTTCCGACCAACATACCACTTAGAGCATGTATCTCTTTCAATCTCTTATTGTAGGAAAGCGATCCTTCTCCGTAAAAGGTGCTGTTGATAATTTTATCTCCGGGTTCATACGAAAGATATTCGGTTCCGGTGGTCGGGTTAATTTCATGAAGCCGGTATTCTTTCTTTATTCTATCATAGAAATCCACATCGTAGTAATACGGAGAATAACTTCGCCGGACATTGAACAAGGAATAACGCTCGGTATTACCCAAGAAACGAGCGGAAAGACCATCTACCCACTTTCCGAAATTCTGTTTTAATTCGATTTGCGCCATCATCCGGGAAGAACTTTCCTGTCTGTATCCTTTTACCAACTCGGCGTAAGGATTCATATACTGACCGGTTCCATAATTTCCGAAAAGAATGTGATTCACACCTTGATATGTTTCGTCAGGCTGGTAATAGGCCGGGAATCGTACGGGACTTACCTGCAATATTTTTTGATACATATCGCTACCGCCGGATATAGGACCGTTGTAATCGGTAAACGAACCGTGAACACGTACCACTGCTTCCAACGATTTTGTAAGATTCAAATTGATATTGGAACGTACGTTGTATGACTTGAAGTTGATGTTAGAATTAAAATTGTTCCGTTTATCCACTTTCAACACGCCGTTGTCTTGATTAAACGCGCCTGAAATATAGTAACGCGCCACCTGTCCACCACCGGAAATGTTGATATTGGCCCGTTGGTTTGATGTCATGTCTTTTGTCAGCATGTCCATCCAATCAACAGCAGGATATACATACGGATCTCTGTCTTTTCGCATCGTATATTCAATCTTGGAATTACTGTATGGCAATTCAGCTAATGGATTACGAGCAATGGCCGCCTCATTTGCCAATCGCATATACGTAATCGGATCAGCCATGTCGAGGGTTTTCGTTGGAGAAGAAAAAGAATTTTCCACTCTGACATTTACCTGCAATTTTCCTTCTTTTCCCTCTTTGGTAGTAACAAGTATTACCCCGTTGGCTCCTCTTGCTCCATATAAAGCCGTTGCCGTAGCATCTTTCAAAACTGAAAAACTTTGAAGATCGTCCGGATGAAGCCTTGCAAGGTCTGAGGTTGATACTTCTACATTATCAATAAGTATAAGCGGATTTACTTTTCCTGTACCAAAGGTCGTAATTCCTCGGATGAAGAAGTCAGCATTGTCATATCCGGGCTCACCACTTGTTTGGTATGAAATCATACCTGCGATACGTCCGGCAAAAGCATTCGTCAAGTTACTGCTCGGCACACGCAATTCTTTTACATTTACCGTCTGAATAGACGAAATCACACTTTCTTTTTTCTGCTTGCCGAATGCAACAATAGTTACCTCGTCCAATTCGTTGACTTTATCTTCAAGCACAACCGTAATATCGGCCTTTCCGCTGAAGACAATCTCTTTTTCCTGCATTCCCAACATGAAGGTTTTTAATTTTGTTCCGAGGGGAATTTTGTCTATTTCAAAAAAACCGTCACTATCAGTTACAACACCCCTCGTACCATCCGCATACTGAATGATTACTCCGGGTAAAGGTTCGTTGTTTCGATCGATAACACGTCCCTTCAGATTTTCTTGCGCCGAAGATGCAGACTTCGCCTTCGTAGTACTCTGGGCATTTGCTATTTGAGTGCATCCCAGACAAAGAAAGAATGCCACACATACTTGAAGTAAAAAGCTTAATCTTTTACTTCCCAAGAATGGTTTTTTCTTTTTTAAATTTTCAGATAAACAAATGTTCATAAATTACAATTATTTTTTAGGTTATTAATAAGTAATAAGATATAATTATTAAATAAAACATACCTGTTTTTTCGGGAATAAAGCACGGCATTCTCGGCATTCTTATAAATGTCAGAATGTAGTTTTTTTCATTTTTCATGATAACATTTATTTATATTGTAAAACAATTTATATTGTAAAACATTAGAGAAATTTGTTTTTCTGTTGCAAATATCCAACACAGCCTTTACTGTTTACATTAATTAATCATTAATTTAAAAAGAAAATTGGCTTTACCGGAATTTTTCTGCTGACGGAGGAGCATTTTCAGGCTTCTCCCCCCAGTTTTGATTGGCTTTATCGCCCATAACAAGTTCTAAGGTTCCTCCATTTTTTATATCCTCATGGCTAAACCACGGTTTGTTCCATTCTTCGCCGTTTAATTTGGCGGATTGAATATATTTATTTTCTTTTGAAATATTTTTGGCAGTTATTTTAAAAATACGATTGTTGCCCAGATTTATTTTTATGTTCTCAAATAGCGGACTTCCGATATTATAAGTTGCTGATCCCGGTGTGACGGGATAAAAACCCATAGCCGAAAAGACCACAAACGCCGACATTCCACCGCCGTCTTCATCGCCCGGAACACCCATCAAATCGTTGCGAAACCATTGATTCAGCAAATCGCGTATCCTTTTTTGTGTTTTCCATGGCTGCCCGGCGTAATTATACAAATAGGGAATATGAAACGACGGCTCATTGGCCATTGAAAACTGACCGACGTTACCGGTTTGATCGGGCAACTGAGCATAAAACACAAATTTGCCCGTACCTAAGGGCTCGCGAAAAGTCTGATCCAAATTTCTTACGAAGTTTTCCGGCGATCCCATTAACCGGATCAAATCCGCCGGATTGTGCGGAACATCCCAACGGTAAGTCCAGGCATTATTCTCATCGTAATAGTTTCTGGCTCCTTGTCCGCCCGAAAAACGATAATCGAATGGCTCTATAAACTTTCCTTGCTTATCTTTCGGATGGAAAAACGCCGTTTCGGCATTATACACATTGCGATAATTATAGGAACGTTTCAAAAAGTACTGATAATCATCGGTTTTCCCTAATTCGTCGGCTATTTGCGCTAAGCACCAATCATCGTAACAAGTTCCCAACGTAACGGCGACCGGCTGCCGTTTTTCGCGTGAATTTACTTCTTTCACATATTCTTCTTCATCGGGATACAACGCCGGAAAATAGCCTTGTTCCTGGTAAAACACATCCAATTCCGTATTGGGAATCCGTTGCCAAGGCAGCAAGGACTTTTCGGTTAATGCGCCCTTACAAGCATTATACGCCACTTCCAAATCATATCCGCGCAAACCTTTGCTATAAGCATCCCAAACTATGGCTACCGCATGGTTGCCATTCATCCGGTGACTGTCGCCCGTAATTTCAGGAAAAGTAGGCATCCATCCTTCTTTGGTTTGTTGGGACATCCGGATGTATGAATGAACCATATCCGATTCCATATCCGGCTCTATCAGCGTGCGTAAAGGATGTGTCGCCCGATAAGTATCCCACACCCAATCGTCTGTATAAAAAGGACTTCCTTCATCATCATGAATTTCATTGTCGAAAGCGCTATAATAGTTGGAGTCTTCCGAAATATTGATCATACGTTCATACGTTCTGTACAGCGAAGTGTAAAAAACCGTTTTATCGCTTTCACTTCCGCCTTCAATTTGTATTTTACTTAACGCATCATTCCATTTTTCTTTGCCTGTTTTGGCTATTTTATCAACGCTATACGTTTTAATTTCACGTTCCAGATTCTTTTTGGCTTGTTCTTCACTGATAAAAGAAATGCCGTATCGTATATTTACGCGCATTTGTTGAAAACATAAAACCAGCGCTTTATTTTTTCCCTCAACCTCTGTTTGATGGAAATTAATTTCATTGTTGTTTAATGCGCCGGCGTATGACAATGGTTGTTCGGCTTCCAAATACAGATACACTTTCGTTGGTCCTTGCCCTATCAACTGATAGCCGGAAATTCCATTACCTGCTGTTTTCAATTTTCCATTGCGTGTATTGATAATCAATTGATTTGCCAATCCTTCCTCAAATTGAAAATTATATACTCCCGATTGATGAGACGGAGCAAAATCAACCTGAACTTTTGCTTCGTTCAGATAAACGGAATAGCGGTAAGGAGCTATTTTTTCATTATCATAGGTGTAATTAATAACCGGCTCAAACGCGCCCCAAAACTCATTTTTCGGACTGATATTGAATGCTGAACTACCCCGATGACTGGTAACAATAACAGGCAGTCCCGAAATTAAATCCGAAGTAAAATCCTTCCGTTCCGGATAAACGCGCAGGATACTGTTAGGCAAATGCACCGTGGGAAAAGTAGGCACTAATAAATGACTAATATTTCCCATATAGGGATTTACATACTCCACCGGTGATTTTTCCGGTGATTTTTGAATGGTACTACATGAAAGATAGAATAAACAAATCAGGATAATATACACACTATTCTTTTTCATAATTTTTATTTTTAATTTTTGTTTAGCAAGAGAGTATTGTTGCTGCTATTCAATCCGGCAAGATTTTTAGTCATAATACCGTAACGCCCATTGAGTTGCACAAAATTGTTTTGCAGCGTCACATTTTTACAATTCGTTGCCTGTTCATCCAAAGAAATACCATCGCGATCGTTCCCTTCCGTCCAATTCGCATCAATCGTAATATTTTCACTATCGGCAACATATATCCCTGAAAGTTTATTACGAGCCGTTTCATTCCCTGAAATTTTAATATTTTTGGAAGAAACAAGGCTTATGCCATTGCCAAAAGGCGAGGTATCCAACCGACTGTCACTGATTTGACTGTCAGTGATGTACGACAAATTCAGATTGTGATGAAATCCTGCACCGGGAACTACGCTCGATCCGTTATCGCTGAAATTGCAACGCACGATTTGGATATTTGAGCCGCCAACGAGCTGTACGCCATTTTTAGTAAAATTCTGAATTGTAAGGTTTTCTAATCGTATATTTTTAATTTCGCCGCCTTTTTCGGAACGAATGACTATCCCTTCGCGACTGGGTGCACTCATATATTCGCGCGTACGGCGGTCGTGGTTGGGATCGTTATTTTCTTTGACGTTTACCGCTCCTTCGATTAAAAAATCGCGCAAAGTCACATTCTTCAATTCGTCTTCCCCATTTATGATGGTTTCCGTACTCAATTTGCCACTAAGAAAAAGGATCGTTTCCCTGCCATAGCCTGCCAAAGTCAAACCGCTGTAAATTTTTAGCGGGGCGGTAAGCGTATGTACGCCCCGTTCCAAAACGACAGTCGCATTTTTACCTTTATGGGTATCCAGCGCCTTTTGAATATTTTCGCCTGCTTTTACAACAATAGCATCCGAAGAAAAATCGTTGGTATTTTGCGCCAAAACACCTGTTTTAGTTGATTGAAGAAAATCAACAGCCGGCAAATTTGCCAAAGTTGTATGCGCCGGAACGGAATATTTTCGCAAGCCGGTAAGTGTGCCGATGGGAAATTCGGCGCGGGCTTTGAGTAAAACCTCTTTGGTATTAGGAAGTTCAATTCCTCTATAATTGGTATAATAATCGTAAATCGACTCATAAATATCTTTGTATTTATTCAAGTCGCGTTTCGACAAAACGCCAAAAATATCCAAGTCGTTGCCCAAAAACATTTGCGCGCATTGCTCATACGCATAAGCCAAGCGGTCGTTTGCTACGCTGTAAAAGTCTAATCCTTGAGTGAAAGCCGTTTGTGCCGCTTTGGAAAATTCGCCGATTCCTAACTGAACGTGTCCCCAATCGCGGGTGGCTTCCTGACATTGACCGCCGGGATAGACATATTTGGTGATACCCGAATTCCGGGGACCCCAATAATACCGTTCTACGGCACGATTGAAAATATCCAATCGGTCGGTGTAAACGCCAATACACATCATCGTACTAATCATCGAAGCATCCCAATTTCCGTTTGCCTCGGTAAAAAAATCCTCAATAGTTGGATAAAAAACCGTTAAAACCATTTTGCGGAATTGCTCCGCATCTTTTTCGTTCCAAGCCGCATTGGAATATTGGAGGATTTCCGCAGCATTGAGAAAATAATAACCGAACAAACCGACATTGAGTTTCGCATTATTCGCATCAAAACTGCGTAATTTATACGACCAGGCATTCAGAATTTCAATAGCCTTGTCAGCCTGTTTTTTGTCTTGAGTAATGTACCACAAAATCGCGTTGGAATAGGCTTGCATGGCGCTTTTCGAAAATTCTCTACCGCCCACGCTGTTTTCGCCGTAAGGTCCTTCAGACACAAAAGCAACAGCGCGAGGATCGAAATCTGCCGAAGTTTGTTTTTTCAATTTTTCAAAAGCGCTTTTCCACGGCTCTTTGCCACTCAACACGTTTTGTTTCATAAAATTGA
Organism: Bacteroidia bacterium; assembly: GCA_025999255.1. Classification (GTDB taxonomy): domain Bacteria; phylum Bacteroidota; class Bacteroidia; order Bacteroidales; family Azobacteroidaceae; genus BNXB01. The sequence goes on from BNXB01000006.1 coordinate 35,984, forward strand.
GATCTTCGTTTGTTTGCGCCATTCCCGGATGAACGAACGGCGGCGTTTTTCCCATACGGAATTTGAGTGTACCGCCTTGCATAATGTCCTGATGCGTGATATAACTAAGATTATGCGCTTTTCCGTTTAATTCAACGCTTTGAATATATATATTTTCGGAAGAAAGATTGAGGGCTTCGACCGTAAACGTTTTTCCGCTTTCGAGCCGGATGGTCGCCTTATCGAACAGTGGAGTTCCAAAAACATATTGCGCAGAAGCCGTAAAAACAGGATAAAAACCAAGTGAAGAAAAAATATACCAAGCCGACATCTGTCCACAATCTTCGTTTCCGATAATTCCATCGGGTTGGTCAGTGTAAAAATCGTTGGTAATCTGATGTATCAAGCGAGCGGTTTTCCACGGTTTGCCCACATAACTGTATAAATAAGCAATGTGGTGGCTGGGCTCGTTGCCATGCGCATACTGTCCGATACTGCCGGTCAAATCGACCAACACATCGGAATCGTTTGTTGTGAGCGAGAAAAATGTATCCAAGCGATTTTCAAAGCTTGCTTTCCCCCCTACAAGGTCGATCAATCCTTCCACATCCTGCGGAACTAACCAAAGATATTGCCACGGATTGCCTTCGGCGTAATCGGTCGCCCACGGTTTTTTCGATTTGATCGGGTCGAATACCGGATTCCAAGTTCCGTCAGCCATTTTTCCGCGAAAGAATCCGGTTGTTGCGTCAAAATAAAGTTTATAATTTTCGGCTCGTTTGCTGAAATAGGTGTAATCATCCGTTTTTCCCATTTTTTTTGCCATCAGCGCAATGCTTGCCGTTCCAATAGCGTATTCGAGCGCCGTAGCCACCGGTCGATTGGTCATCACATCCGAAGGAATGGCTTTGAAATCTCTATCAAAATCCAATCCGCGAATATCACTCATAGCCGTGGTTTTCAATGCCTTGAATGCTTTTTCCGCATCAAATCCTTGAATTCCTTTCAAATACGCTTCTGCAATGACTTGAAAACTGTTGATTCCGACCATCGTGCCGGTATCGTAACCGCGCAAATGCCAGATAGGCAATTTGCCTGTTTCGTCAAATATCGCCAACATCGAGTTGACAAAATCGGCGGCGCGTTTCGTGTCAATAATGGTAAACAGCGGATGCTCTGCACGATAAGTATCCCACAAAGAGAAAATGGTATAACGGTCATTCGCATCGCCGGTATCGTTAAAAAGCGACGGGTGTATCATCGAATGATACATCGCCGTATAAAAAATTCGTTTTTGGGCTTCGTTTTTTGTTTCAATGTTGATTTTAGAAAGTTCCCGATTCCATTTTTCATCGGCTTGTTTCACGACCGCATCGAAATCCCAGGCAGGAATTTCCTTTTGAATATTCCGAAGGGCATTATCAGAACTTACCGGCGAAATACCCACTTTGAGCGATACGGGTCCGGGCGATTGGGCAAAACGTATCAATCCCTTAATGGAAGCGCCCTTAGCCGATTTTCCGGCAAGCCATTTTGTATCTTCATACACCGAAAAATCAGTAACAGGAACCGAAAATTTGATCGCAAAAAATACTTTTTGTTGTTTTGCCCAGCCTTCGGAAGACCGGTAGCCTTTTATCGTATATTTATCCACCAACTGAATATAAGTATCTACCGACTTGTCGTTAATACCTTCTTTCAAATCAATGATAATACGGGCATTTTCGCCTTTTGGAAATTGGTATTTATGAAAAGCCACCCGTTCGGTAGCCGCAAGTTCTACCTGAATATTATAATCATCCAATACGACACGATAATATCCGGGTTTGTCTTTTTCGTTCCGGTGCGAAAATTTAGAAGCGTAACCGCTGTAACGTTCTGTTTCTATACCCTTTTGCAATTTCACATCGCCCATATACGGCATAATCAGCACATCGCCCAAATCGCCGATTCCCGTTCCGCTCAAATGTAACTGCGGAAATCCAATGATTACGCTATCGCGGTAGTTGTATCCGGAACACCAATCCCAGCCTTTGAAAAAATTAGACGGACCCACCTGTACCGCACCATAAGGAACATTGGCTCCGACAAATACATGCCCGTGTCCGCCGGATCCGATAAACGGATCTACATAATCCGTGTATTTTTGTGCTTTAACCGATACGTGTAATACTACGAAGGCGAATAAGAGAAAACCTATTTTTAATTTCATCTTTATATTATTTATTTATGTTCTATCAGTTTCTTATAGCGCATCAATGCTTCCACAAAATAATAATCGGCATACGGGAGCGGCATATTTTTTCTCATATTCACGCATGTCCGGCCAAAAGTCGATATTGATAGATTCGGGCTGTATTTTATAAGACAAGCTATTTATTCCCCACAATAGAATACCAAATAACAGCCATTTTATATTAACTGAAAAAATGTTCTTCATGATTTTATTATTTTAATTGATAATATTCGTCTTCTATTTAGTATATATTTCGGACACAAATATCCACACACAGCGTTAATACCTGCATTAATTTATCATTAATTCAGGAAAAAATACATCTCATTGATTAAAAAAAAATTGAAATAAGAATTAGAATGGCTGTTTTTCGATGATTTGATCGAAAGAATATTTATAATCGGCGCCAAACCAAACTTTGTATTCTTTCAAAAAAACAGTATAAGCATTTCGTGCCAATCCGTTTTTACCCATTTTTACCAACGCCGTACATTTCAATTTCAGGGCGTCTTCGTTCAACGGATCATGAATGAAAATGGCATTGGCTATGTCGATATACATCGAATCGGAAAAGGCAATCTCTTTCTGTTGAATTAACTGTAAAAATAAATCAATCAAATCATTGGAAAAATCCGATTTGAACGCATCTGCCCATTCCACTTGCATATTCGGCAATAAATCGCCCGCCGAAACGATGGAGAGCAGTCGTTGGATGTCGGAAATGTCTTTTCCTTTATTTTCTCTTATCTGGCGAATTAAAAACAAGGCTTCATAATAATCGCAATAAATATCCTTTCCGAATTCAACCGACCAATACACACCCTGTTTGCTGAATTGGACTTCGCCCACATGTTCCATGATTTGGCGTATCTTACTCAAGGCTACTCCCCGATTGTTATTGGCGCTTTCTTCGCTCTTGTCAAACCACAAGAGGTCTTTTAATTTTACGAACGAAATGCCTTTGCCGTTTTTAATCGTATTTAATAAAATCAGCAGAAACAAACTTTTAAGCAAGGGTTTAAAGTCGGCTGTCAGATCGTTACCTTCTTTATCTATCACTCTGAAACCGCCAAACAAAAACAAGGCTTGCTTGCGTACCAAATGGCTTGTACGAATGCCCGAAATAGGGATTGCAGGCTCTGCCGGTTTTGTTTTCTTCTTTTTCCGGCAAAAAAGAACAGCCGGCAACGCTGCCAAGCAGATCAAAACAGATACAATGATTATCCACCAACTGCGATTTCCTGACTCCACCGGCTGATGAATATCGGCTTTGCTCAATGGAGGATAGGATAAAGAGTAGATAGATACGGTTGCCGTTGACACTGCCGAAATAGAAGAAGAGGTCACGGCCAATAATTTATTGTTTGCCTGGTCGTGGAACAAATCGACAAAAGAGCCGGTATCTTTAAATCCGAACAGTATGGTATCTGCCAGCACTTCATATTCAGGCTCGGATAAGGAAAATTTATACAGCAAAATAGTGGTATTGAATTTGGTAAAAGGATAACATAAAGCATAAAAACAATTATTCGCTGTATCTACAACTAATGAGTTGGACACTACAAAATCTTCATTGGGGGATTTTAATGTCCACTGTTTTTTCGACTCCATGGTTTTCGTATCAATGATATACGCATCGTAATAGTGCTGAGGGAATAATTCTTGATTGCCGGTTTTACTGCCGTATCCGCCAAACAGTAATACTTTATTTTCGTCTATTACACCTAAACCACTCAAATATCGCGGATCAATATTGTCTCCTTTGAACGGTTTTTTCGCCCAAACATTCGTTTGCACATCGTACATATACACATCTTTCTTATAATTATTGTGTCCGTAACCTCCAAAAAGATAGAGTTGATTGCTTGTTGCAGAGAAGTAGCTGTTGTGGTGCCAATAATCGGAATAATTAATGTGTGGGGTTGTTTTTTCCCAAACGCCTGTTTTTCGGTCAAAGGCTGCGAACTCGCGTCCATCTGCTTCTTTTAGCAAATTATACGCATAAAAATTGGAATCAACCGGATTGTATATTATTTGATTGGCGTAGGGAGTATAGGAAAGTCCTTTATTGACAGTCTGTTTTTTCAGTTGCCGGTCGGCCGGCGAAAAATAATAAAAGAAATGCCGGTCGGCAATAGCCAGTTCGTTTTTATCGGAATCGTATGCTATGTATGGATTTCCATCGCAAACAAAGGTAATCTCCTTTTTCCATGTCGTATTTTGGGTTAATACCCAATTCGGGTTGTCGCATTTGGCAAAATGCTTTTTTATTTCGTCATATACTCCACCGGGGACATATTTTGCTAATTTAAAGTGATAGATTGTGTCGTTTTGATTGGCAATTTTTATATCCTTAACGGTCATATCCGGAACATCAATGGACAGTGTTTTCGGATGATTGTTTTTCCCGAATACGATAGCCACGTCTTTAAAACTTTTTATTTCCGGAAGTTTCCACTTTTGCGAGGATTTTCCAACCTGAATTTCCAACTCTTCTTTTTTTACATCTATCCGTAATTGAACAGGCAACCATTGTTTGGAGTAAAAGGGGATTTCATCAAATACTTCATTAATGACAACATCTCCCATTAAAAAAGAAAAAGACAGTATGTCTCTATTACCGACAAGGAAGTCGATATTGTTTCCGGTTTTACCGATTATTCTGAAAATATAGCCATACGAATGTATTTCTTCCCAGTCAATTTTCACATCAAAACGCATAGAAAATCCTTCTTGAAATGAAAAAAAACCTTCGGGAGATAAATCTAAACTCGTCCGCATTTCCGGTTCATATCCATTAGAATTGAATTTCAACCCATATTGCGGCTCTTGAGCATAAGCCGACAAAATGAGAATAAGAAAAAACAGACAGAATATCCATTTCATAGTGCGTTAATTTCTTACAAAATTATAATTTTGATTTGAATTACAAATAACTACTCTCCTATTTTTCGTCCAATTTGTTGTAAATCAAATTCAAAAAGGAACAAAAGTAAGGTGTATGCATTAGTAAAAACATTAATATTATATTAGTAACGAAAATAATTTCGATATTAGCGTTGCTGCGACTCCAATCACAGACAACTCCAGCCATCCGCCGGACAACCTTAGTCACACCACGTAAAAACTCTGGCTGTAATCCTGTTTCGTCCTATTTTTACGCTGCATTACTATTGATGCAGTTAATAAATTTTAAAAATGGACAAAAAATTAAAAGACCAAGACGTGTTATTGGTCAAAGAAAAAGGCAGCAGTGAATTACACGCAGTGAACACGGACAAAAACGGAAAAGTCAAATCTTCCAAGCTTGACGGAAGCGAAAATCCCGATTTTCTGAAAATCGACAAGAATGGCAACGCGCTTGAAAACTTTTTTGAGAATTTCAACCGGCAAATCAAAGACCCGACGAAATTCGAGTTTTTTCGCATACCGATGGAAAAACTTCAGGAAGTCGTGCAGAAATTACAATAAGCATTTAAAAATAGCTTATACTGAAAAAAGTTGACACAATAGGATTAAACCCTTAGTGTAAAATGCGACAAAAAACAGTAAAGCGTAGAGTCTTCAATCCTGAGATTGGTTGGTATGAAGAAGTAGAAGAGAAATTGCCCTCATTTGTATTTACGGATGAAGATCGTTTGATGGTTGTTCGAGAATATTTGGAGAGCGGAGTTTCTGCTAAATTCATTCTCGAGAAATATAAATTAAGCAATCGTCAGGTTCTTTTCAATTGGATGGATAAATTCTTGACAAAAGAAGATTGTTTACCTTTGTGCTCTTCGCATGAAGATGAGTATCAGATGACAAAAATTCCTCCCCATAAGGAGGAAACAGGGAAAGCATTATCTAAAGACAAGGAGATACAACGCCTTCGCCAGGCCTTGGAGTTGGAGAAACTCCGTTCTAAAGCATTTGAGACGATGGTGGATAAAGCAGAGAAAACTTTTAATATTCCCATCAGAAAAAAATCTGGCACCAAACAGTAAGTCTGCTCCGCCAGAGGTGCCGGGAGGCAGCTTTGGGTACCCTGTGCGGACTGTTTGGTTATAGCAGTCAACCTTTTTCAGTGAAAGTCACCCTTTTTCAGTGAAAGTCATTGTTATCTTTCCCTGATAACAGATCTTTATTCCCATAAGATAGTGGGTTGGGCTCTTGGGGCGACGTTGGAAGCTATTTATCCTGTAGAGGCGCTTCAGATGGCATTTTCCTCCATTGATGGTGTTGCTGGAGGACTTATCCATCATTCAGACAGAGGTTCTCAGTACTGTAGTCAGAGCTATATAGAGTTATTACGCAGTAGAAAGGTTCAAATTAGCATGACACAGAGCGGAGACCCTTTGGAAAATGCAATAGCTGAGCGTTCCAACGGAATATTAAAAACGGAGTGGCTCTATCGGATGGAAATTGCAACAAGAAAAGAATGTAGAAAGGTAATAGAACGTATTATTGGATTTTATAATAACGAACGTCCACACATGAGCATTGGATATCAAACCCCTAATATGGTCCATCAACAACAAGGTGAACAGAAAAAGTGCTGGAAAAATCCATGGGATAGATAGCAGAAAAAAGAAAAATATAACTAGCTTTGTCTCCTCTCCGGGGCAGGAGCCTGCCTCGGAGAGGAGACAAAGCGACAACCCATTTAGAGATAGAATGAAGAATATGTAAACTTAAACAGGGATACTATCTTAGAGGTGTAAACCAAGTTAGAGATAGTGTCAACCTAATTAGTTATTGTATATTTAGATGTAAACTTTGTTAGTTAAACCTTCCTATATCTGTCAACCTTTTTCAGTGAAAGTCAACTCGAAAGTTAATCGAGCCGACAAAATGCAATTTTTATGTTTTTATTGGGTATTAAAAATGAAAATAAATCGAAAAATAGGCTCGATATTTTGAAAAATTAATTATATTTGCGTTATGAAACAGCAATCATAATTTGGATTATCTATGAGTGAAAAGTATTTAGGTCGGGCTATCGACCAAGAGTTGATAGAGTGGAAAAAGGCCGTCAAACATAAACCTCTGTTACTGCGTGGGGCGCGTCAGGTTGGGAAATCCTCGACAGTGAGAGAATTTGGAAAGCAATTTGATTCTTTCTTGGAAATCAACTTTGAGGCAAAAGGCAGTGAGAGTGCAAAGGCTGTGTTTGAAAGAAGTTCTGACCCAAAACAGATATGCGATGAATTATCGCTTATATATGACAAACCTATTGTTGCGGGGCAGACTTTATTGTTTTTGGATGAAATTCAATCCTGTATTCCCGCGATTTCTTCGCTGCGTTTCTTTTATGAAGATTATCCTGAACAACATATTATTGCCGCAGGTTCGTTGTTGGAATTTGCATTGGAAGAATTGCCCTCTTTCGGGGTAGGCAGAATCCGTTCGCTATTCCTGTACCCGTTTTCATTTGACGAATATTTGCGGGCAATGGGAATGAATCTGCTTGCCGATGCCGTACAAAAGGCTTCGCCCGAAAAACCGTTTTCCGATGCGGTACATAGCAAGTGTAAACAAGAACTTATCCGTTTTATACTTATCGGCGGAATGCCCGAAGTCGTTGCAACGTATGCGCAAGGTGGTACACTGCTCGAATGTCAAAAAGTTTTGGACGACTTGACATTTTCCCTATATGACGACTTTTCTAAATATAAGGCACGAGTACCTTCGTTGCGTTTACGCGAAGTCTTTGCATCTGTGATTCATCAAACAGGCGGTAAATTTACATACTCTCAAGCCTCGCAGGATTCCAACCACTGGCAAATCAAAGAAAGTGTCGGTCTGTTGGAACTTGCAGGAATTGTTTATCCCATAACACATACTTCTGCCAACGGCCTTCCGTTAGCCGCCGAAATGAATACCAAACACCGTAAGTTCCTGATTTTTGATACGGGAATTTACCAACGCTTTTTAAAGTTGGATTTGGGACAACTGCTTACCGCCGAAAGTTTGGAACAGGTAAATAAAGGGGCATTGGCAGAACTATTTGTTGGTTTGGAATTATTGAAATCTGCGCCAAGCAATAGCCCCATACTGTTACACTATTGGCAGCGCGAAAAAACAGGCAGCAATGCCGAAGTTGATTATGTGGTACAATGCAATGCTGATATTGTTCCTGTCGAAGTGAAAGCGGGGACAAAAGGGTCAATGCAAAGTATGTTTCAATTCCTGTCCGAGAAAGAATATACTTATGGCATTCGTTGTTCTATGGAAAATTTCGGTATTTACCAAAATGTGAAGGTTTATCCGTTATATGCCGTTTCACGGATTGGGAAATAAACCCCAAATTCATCAATCGTATGTGATGAAAAGTGTATTTGAACAAAAATGTTATCCAATATCAAGTATCATCTTTTCAAATGCTTTTCGCTCTGAGAATTGCTGATAGAAAACAGCAAACGCTTTTTGTTCTTCATGGCCAATTACGCAATCTTGTTGTATCATAGGTGTCCATTATTTATTAAATGCAAAATACAGCGTAAAGCGGTACCGATTTTATTCCATTCTCAAAGCCAAAATTCTTTTTTGATATGCGAATGCCATAAGGACATTTATACTTTTCCATAAAAATACCCATGCTTTTGGAACGAACCCGGATACCTGCCTTTACCTCAATCGGAATAACATCAATGCCTTTCTGAATCACAAAATCCACCTCGGCAGTGTTATCATTTTTCCAATAAAACAGGGATATTAGACTGGCAGCAAAAGCCTGCGCTACATAATTCTCTGCAATCGCACCGATAAATGTGTTATCTGTTTCAAGGGGAGAGAGTATCACTTGCGCCACTACTCCCGACTGCATGGTAAGCATGCCTACATCCGACAAATACAGTTTGAAATCGCTTAAATCTACATGAACCTTAATAGGCATTGTGCCCTGAGTTGTTTTTTGACATTTGAGAATAACTCCCGCATATTTGAGCCACTCAATCGACTCTCCAAAAATAGTAGCGCTCCCGCCTCTTTGGACAACATTATATTGAAACTTGTGATTCTCTTTCGCCAACTGAGCGGGGATTGACTCATAACATGCACGTATCTTTATGCTTGTAGCAGGTTCGGCATACTTTGCCATATCAGCGATGTATTCATTTAGAATCCTGTTTTGGATATCAGCGACTGCCACAAAACTATTGGTACCAATAAACTCCTTAACCGCAGCGGGCATTCCGCCTACAATCAAATACTTATTATAGAAATCTATTGCCATAAAATGTACATCCAAAGGTTCATTCGACTCATAGTGTTCGCGAATAGAATCGGCAAAGTTTTTCCTGTCCAGTGCCCATAAGAATTCTTCAAAATCCATTGGGAACAGCGTTACCTCATCCACTTTCCCGACAGGGAATGAATATTTTTTGCGATTGATAGCTACTCCCAACAAAGAGCCTGCCGCCACAATATGATATTCGGGGGTTTGTTCGCAAAAGTATTTTAACGAAGTCAAAGCCCTTTCGCATGCTTGAATTTCATCTAATATGATCAAGGTTTTGCCCGGAATAATTCGCTGCGAGTTTGCAGATTCTAAGTATTGAATAATCGGGATAGGGGTGATACTTTCCTCGAATTTTTCCGCTAAAGCTTTGTCTGTTTCAAGATTGACAATAATAAAATTGTCAAATTCTTGCCTGCCAAACTCTTGCAGGATATAGCTTTTGCCGACCTGACGCGCTCCATTGACAATCAAGGGCATTCTGCCGGATTTATTCTTCCATTTGACTAATTCGTCATAAATTTTTCTTTTCATCGCTCTTTATATTTCCTGCAAAAATACACTTATCTGTAGAAAAATAAAAATATTTCAGATTTTTCCGCAGATAATATCCGCGAACTGCATAATTTTCTCATTACAGCCTGAAATATTTTATCTGTGGAAAAGTCAAATAAAAAAAATCACATTAATGCAATATTTTAGAAATATAATTCGACAACATTACATTAATGTGATTCTTTTGGGGATTATAACTCATTTACATCACCGGCCTTTCCGGAGTTTTTCCCGGAACCGGAGCCACTCCTTCATGATAATCAGGTAACGGACCAAATTCATAAGTTTCTGGTCCATAACGGAGATTTGAAGCCATAATTTCATCCCAGGTGATTGCTTTTCCCGTATATGCGGCTTCGCGACCTTGGATTGCAATCAAAGTCGAATATGCCAAATCTTCCGCCTGGTTTATCTTTTTATTCTGGCGGATAGATTCTACAAAGTGGACATGTTCCTGATCATAAGGATTCTTAACCGGTTTGGCTTCATAATCGTATTTCCAAAGGATATTCCCCTGATAATCCACAATAGAGATATCTCCCCTGTCATTTAATAACACCACTCCCTTCGTTCCGAAAACCTGTTCGGATACATTTCCGTCACAACCATCGATTTGTCTTGCGGTAGCCAGCATCCGTTTATTATCTTCGTAGTAATAATCCACACTGAAAAAATCGTAAATATCTCCTGTCAGGCGTTGCGCTCTCCCGCCAAAACCGACTGCTCTTACAGGACGCATTCCAGTAAACCAGGTAACGATATCAATGTTATGGATAGCCTGATCAAGTAGGTGATCTCCACTCAACCACTTGATGTTAAACCAGTTCCTGATACAATACTCCATATCGCTCCATTCCGGACGCTTACGTTTATTCCACCAGGCTCCCTGATCCCAATGCGCGGAAGCAGAAACAATATCCCCGATAATTCCATTTCTGACCTGGACATACGCTTCCCAATAATCGCGGCGATGCCTCCGCTGATTTCCGGTCACAACAGTAAGTCCTTTTGTCGTTGCGGTTTTGGCGGCAGCTATTACTGTCCGGATTCCGGTAGGATCCACAGCACAGGGTTTTTCCATAAAAATATGTTTCCCCGCTTCGACAGCAGCTTTGAAATGTTCCGGTCTGAAATGAGTTGGCGTACAAAGCAATACGACATCAATATCCGGCATTTCCAGCACTTTCTTGTAAGAGTCGAAACCAATAAAACAATTGGCGTCAGGAATTTCATTTCCTTTTTCCTTCAACACTTCCCGGCAACGATCCTGCCTGTCTTTCAGCACATCGGCCAAGGCGATAATAGAGACATTCGGGCCGGATTTGAGAAACTGGGTAGCAGCGCCGGTTCCCCGATCGCCACAGCCTACCAGGGCAGCTTTCAACAATTTTCCATCCGGAGCTACATCAACGAAAGAATACATTCCCAATTCTTCCGTACTGAAAGTTTTTACTTTAGGAGCACTTTCTTTGGTACTACAGGAAGTCAAAGCCACAGATGACATTCCTAAGGGGAGTCCTGCTCCCAATAATGCGGAGTTTGTTAAAAAATCACGTCGTTTCATAGGTACTAAAATTAGAGTCAATTCACAAAAGTACAAATTTCTATGCACATTCGAGCATTATGATACGGACATTTCCAAAATTCTGCTTTATCATCTATGGAATTTCGATTCCCGTGTGCGTCCACGCTCCAATGCCATTTGAGTTAATCCGTTAAAGCATACGGTTAATAAAGTGCCGTCCCATGCGGGACTAGACCAGTTTCGCCGGTGGCTCCGCCGAACGTTGTTTCATATTTAACGCCTCCGGCGTAACATGTAGGGTCTAAAATTTTTCGTGCGTTTGCCCTGATACTTTTTTTTAAGAAATTTTTTTTTAAGAAAAAAATTAATATATTTGTCCCGTAAGAAACAGATAATTTATACAAAAAATTCTGTTTATGAGATTACGTAAGCTTTATAACTATTTATAGTTATCTTTGTTGACATATGAATTTTGAGAACCACATTCCGTTTGAACGAAATATCACTTTTTCCGGGTATTTTTGTGATATTTTGCAATTAATTGAAATATATTATTGCAGAAGTATTTTTGGAATCAGATTCTGTCATCATTTTAATCAATAAGTACATTTATCACATGGTAAAATCAAATATACGAATCATATTTGTTTCGAACGTGTACGTACACGGTTTGTTTTGCCATATGTCCGTGTACGTACACAGTCGAATAGCATTGAATATCGAAAATATATAGTAATATG
>BNXB01000007.1 GCA_025999255.1 Bacteroidia bacterium
ATATCCAGATTGGAACGGTACGAATAGGTATTGTATCCTGTATTCGCTTTATACGGACTTGCCTGATCCCAAGTCACGTCTTCACCCGTATAGGCCGACATGCGTCCCATAATCGCTACCAGGGAAGATATTGCTGTCGCCTCGGCATGACTGATTGGTTTGTTGTCGCGGATGTGGTTTACAAAGTTGACATGCTCCAGGACAAACTCATTGGTTTGTTCATGTTCGGCTTTTTCTTTTTCGAAATCATATTTCCACAGGATGTTTCCTTTCCGGTCTTTGATTTCTCCATTATTCGACCAGGTTCCTTTTGTACCCCGGATGACTTCGGAAATATTATTCGAACAACCGTCAATCTGACGGCACATACTGGTGACATGAATGTCGTCTTCGTAAACAAAATCGACGCAGAACATATCGTACTGGTCGCCGGTCTGACGGCGTTGGTGAGCTCCGAATCCGGAAGCCAGGACAGGTTTTTTCCCTATGAACCAATTGATCACATCGATATTATGTATATGTTGTTCTACGATATGATCTCCGGACAGCCAGTTCCAGTTTCCCCAGTCGCGGATCATCCATTCGATATCCGTCCATTGTTTTTCTTTTGTACGGAGCCAGTGTTTTCCGGTATTCCAATAGATATTAGCCGATACGATATCGCCGATTAATCCGCTTTGTACTTGCTTGTATCCTTCAATATATTTTCTTTGATGGTGGCGTTGCGTACCGGTAATTACGACAAGGCCTTTTGAAAGCGCTTGTTTTGACGAAGCAATTACCGAACGCGCTCCGACAGGGTCAACAGCTACCGGTTTTTCCAGAAATGCATGTTTTCCTGCATCTACAGCCGCCTTGAAATGTAACGGACGAAAAGCGGGAGGAGTGGCCAGAAGCACGATATCCACACCGGAGGCGATTACCTTTTCATAGCTGTCGAAACCTGTAAAACAATTCTCGTCGGGAATATCCTGATTGAACTTTTCTTTCAGTATTTTACGGGATTCCTCCAATCGATCACGGAATAAATCTCCCATAGCTACAATAGAAATACCAGGTGCAGCAGTCAGTAGATCCTGTGCAACGCCTGTCCCACGGCGTCCACATCCGATGAGGCCTACTTTCAGAGGAACTCCATCTTTGGCTTTATCGGGTAAATACGCCGGAATATTCCATTCGGATTCGGGGAGCAACGGGGTTAGATTTACGACTCCTTCATTTTTGTTACATGACGAAAGAAGACTGCCTGCTCCTAACGTTCCTACGGCGCCTCCTGCCAGGACTACGCTTGAGAGAAAATCTCTTCTGTTGAATTTATTATTCATAATTTTTGATTTTTGTATCGTATCAAGTATAAATCGGTTTCAAATTCGAAGTAATGTATTTCATACTTTCGGTAGCTGATTCCAATGGAGTCATAGAAGTACTGTCCTGTTCAACATTGAGCCATCCGGAATATTTAATACTTTTTAGTATTTTCATTATTTCGGGAAAATTCACTTCCCCTTTTCCCAATTCACGGAGATTAGGTCCGAAATTGGGGCGTTTAAATTTGCCTGAAACGTCTTTCAGATGGAAATAACTTAATCTATTGCTATATTTCCGGACGATATCGACTACATTACCTCCTCCTAATTGGATATGTCCTGTGTCCGGAGCCATTTTCACATATTTCGCATCGGTTAATTCCATGATCAGGTCAATTTCTTCCGGCGTTTCTATAATGGTATTCACGTGCGGGTGTACGCCTATCTGTAATCCGGAATCTTTAGCTATTTTTCCCAATTCGTTCAGGAAAGGTGCGCTTTTTTTGATTTTTTCTTTTATTTCCTCTTCTTTTCCACGTCCCGGAGGACCTATGATTACATTTTTTGCCCCGTAGAATTTCAGATTTTCCAATGTGCTTTTGAAGGAAGACATGATATTGTCTTGTTGATCCGGGTCAAAAAAATTACCTCCAAAATAATTACCGGCAACCGATAGTTTTTTTTCTGCCAGTAAATCCCGGAAACTTTCACGGGTAAAACCCTGTTTTAAAAGTTCGTCTTTTCTGGGAGTAAATTCAATTCCGTCCAATCCCAGATCAGATAGATTTTGTATTGTTTCGGAAAGGGGAATATTCTTTCCCTTAAAATCGCGCCAGAGTATCCATCCCATTGACCAGCGAATGGCCGGCTTGGGTTTTGCTTTGGCAAAACAGGTATCTACCCTGGTTCCCCCTACGATGATTACTGATGTAATTGCAGCATTTTTAATAAATTGTCTTCTGTCCATACCAATTATTTTAAAGTAAATAGTGAAAAAATATACTAATCAGGCATCCGGGTCGACTTCCCGGTACGCTTTGATAATCGCCAACTCGCCGTCTTTTCCCGGTTTGCTTTGTCCGTGTTCCAAAGATATGACCTCGTTGTACTTTCTTTCGTGCAGGTATTTGAAAATGTTTTTGTAATTGATTTCCCCGGTAGTCGGTTCGTTACGGCCGGGATTATCCCCGATGTGGATTGAACCGATGTAATCCCAACACAGTTCCAGATTAGAGAGCAAATTTCCTTCGGTAACTTGTTGATGGTATAAATCGTTTACCATTTTGCAGCAAGGGTGATTAACCGCTACGCAAATGACTTTGGCCTGTGTGGTACGCGTCAGAAATACGCCGGGGTGGTTAATCAGCGTGTTCAATGGTTCCATTACCAGTTCCAGACCGGATTCGCCCACGATATCGCAACACATGCGGAGATTTTCGATTACATTGGCTGTCTGGTATTCCATATGTAATTTTGGATCGCAGTTTCCCAATACAATCAATCCTTTGTTGATACCGGTGCGTTTTTGTACTTCAAGTCCGGCTAACATTTTTTCCTTGATAACATTTTTACTTTCCTTGTTACTCAAGACAAAATGGGTTCCGCCGGCTGTTTTGAGTGAGAATTGTCCTAATTCCAATCCCAAACGTTTCGCTTCGTTAGCGATTTTTTCCTGTTCTGCAGGAGGACGACCGATTAAACCGAGGTCGTAAGCCGCCCGGAAGCCCTGGTCGGCAATAAATTTGAGATTGTCGATGGGATCTTTTCCCGCATTTGCATTAAACATTCCCAGTGTTGGCGCGTACTTTAGCGTAAATTTCGCTTTATTCGAAACGTTCGATTGCATTGCCGTTTTTGCAACGGTTTCTGTTGCGATTCCGCTTAATCCTGCCAGAGCGATACTCCCTGCAGCATTTTTAATGAAAATTCTTCGTTCCATTTTATATTGTTTTTATGTTTTGTGAACTACTTCCGATATCCGGTAGTTGAAACTACCGGCTACTAAACAATGCAACCTATGGTTGCTTTTGTTCAAGAGTTTAACTTCATATATTATCAAACAACTCCCTGTAACTTCCTGTAACTCCCTCTAACTCCCTGTAACTCCTTGTAACTCCTTGTAACTCCTTGTAACTCCCTCTAACTCCATTATTATCAAATCAGCATGACAACGCCAACCAGAAGTAAAGAAGCGAATACAATTTTCTTGAAAAGAATTTCACTGACTTTGTTATGAACGATTTCTCCCGCCAGGATTCCGGCAACCAAAAATGGGAGCAGGAACAGGATATCGCTTCCGATTTCGAAATTTAGTTTCTTTTCAAAAAGATACTGTAACATCAATACTGTGTTCAATGTCGTCCATAAAAGGCACATGGTGGCGCGGAACTGTCCCTTGTCGGATATTTTCCGGGCGGAATACAAGACAATCAAAGGGCCTCCTACGGCGAATGCCCCGTGGACGATCCCGCCCATAAGGAGGAACAGGTATCCGGCGAACTCCGGTAACGAGCGTTTGCCGGTTGCGGGCGCGAAACTTTTATACAATTGAACGGCAGCCGAAATGACGATGAAAATCCCCAGAGCTTTTTTCAATACCATGGCGTCCAGACTTTTGAAAATCAACATTCCTATGGGCATACCCAAGCCTGATAGAAGTATAATCACTCCGAATTGTTTCCAATGAATCCGCTTGAATTTGGTGATGACAAAATAGAGAGCCAATGCCCAAGCCAGAATCGAAAGAACTATTTTGGCCTGTTCCAGGTCTCCCATCAGGGCGATTACAAAAGGAAATGCCAATACGGTGCATCCGAAGCCCGTTACCGCTTCCAACGAATGAGTTATAAATACGACAAGTCCTATAAGGAGTAATATTTCAATTACCGGCATAAAATTTTTTTCAGATTTTATTTTTTATCAGTTCAAAAATAATTTCCCGATTCACTTCAACAATGTTGTTTTTCATTTTAGGGTCATCCAATGATTTGTTGAAAAGTTCTCCGATTTTGTCTGTACGGAGTTCAATGTTTAAATCCTTGAATGTGAATGGTAATCCGAATTTTTTCTTCAATGTGATGATCTTTTTCAAAAGCGTATCAATCAAATCGTCTGTATCTCCTTCTCCATATAAAGCTTTTGCCACTAGTTTCAGGCGTTGCCTTGTCGTTTCGTTCCGGAGGTTTAACCGGAAAACATCTTCTAAAGTAAATGCGCAAGCTATTCCGTGAGGAATATGCCATTCTTCGGAAAGGATGAAAGAGAGGGCGTGAACTGCGGCAGTTCCCGTCATACTGAATCCTGTGCCTGCCATACAAGCGGCTTCGAGCATTTCCGCCCGGCCTTCCAAGGCTTCAGAAAGGGAACTGTCGTAAGCGGTTTCCATCCATTTTAAAATCCGGACTGCGCTTTCGACGGCAATCCGGTCGCTCAATGGGGAGGCATTCTTATTCCAGAGCGTTTCCAATGCATGTGAAAGGGCGTCGAAAGCGGTAGATGCGGTAATTGCTGGGGGAAGACCTTGCGTATAAGCGGTAACTAATACCGCGATATCGGCTTGCATCAACGGATGTCCTAAAGTGTATTTTCTTCCGCTCCGCGAGGTGTAAACGCCTACCTTTGTCACTTCCGAACCGGTTCCTGCAGTTGTTGGAATAAGAATCAGCTTTACATCCCGTTTTTCGATTTTCCGGGTAGCTCCGGCGCCGAGATAATCGTCCAAATCGCCTCCATTGCTCAGGACTGCGGCTATTCCTTTCGCCGAATCCATAGAACTCCCCCCGCCGATACCGATTACAACATGGATTGCTTTTCCTTTCAGTTGGTCTGTCATCGCCATGATATCAGTCACTTTGGGGTCGGGAAATACCTTGTCGAAAATTTCGACTTTGCGGATTTTCCGAAGTTCGTCGAGCATTATATCCCGCTGCAGTAACGGGTTGTTGTCAATAATCAGGCATGGATTCGCCTGTTCTCCGCCACAATAAAAGATGAGTTTATCCAGATCATGCGCCGTCAAATGTCCGGTTTTAATGATTTTTGTACTTGTTATCGCTTGTTCGAACATCTCTTTCTTATTTAAAGTGTTCTTCTTCCAGTTCTCCTATTTCTTTCACGCAATTGGCAAGGAATTTTTTCCAGTCGTCATCGACTCCCGCTGTAAATTCCGTTTCGAGCCAGGCGTCGATCATCAGACAGGCATGTTTGGCGGGAGATAACCATTCACCGAAAACAAGTACATTGCAGTTATTGACCGCTTTTGCCTGCTGAGCCGTGAATGTGTTTGTCGCGTGTACGGGATAGACGCCTTTGAATTTAGCGGCTGTAATGACGCTTCCGGCTCCTGTTCCGCAAATAATGATCCCTTTGTCGCAGCGCTTTTCCGAAACCACTTTCGCTACTGCCGCCGCCGCTTTGTGATAAGGTACAAAATCCGGCTCGTTTTTCATACCTACATCTTCTACCTGAAATCCTCGTTTTTCCAGATACGCGATTAAGTCTTTTTTTAACGTTAACCCTGCTCGGGTGCTTCCGATAACTATTTTTTCCATTTTATTTATTTTTTTATGTTTAAATCACTCGAATTTCCAATACTTTCTTGCTTTCTAAAAAGCCTTCCAATGTGTCGTCTTTTGAAAGGCGCCCGATACCCGAAGGTGTTCCCGTATAAATCAAATCGCCTTCGTACAAGGTCATAAACCGGCTGACGTACGAGATGATGTCGTTGAAGCCGAAAATCATATCCGACGAACGACCGGTTTGCCGTTTTATGCCATTGATAGTTAATTCGAATCCGATATCATTGGGATTTTTTAATTGATCTATGGGAATAAATTCCCCCAGGCCTGCCGACTGGTCAAAAGCTTTACACAATTCCCAGGGATTTCTCTTTGCACGTAAACTTCGTTGTAAATCTCTCGCCGTAAAATCGATCCCCACGGTTATTTCATTGTAGTATGTTCCGGCTTCCTCTTTTTTAACGTTTTTTCCGGTTTTTGACAATTTGATGACTAATTCGGTTTCATAGTCCATTTCTTTAGAAAAATCCGGAAGTATAAAATCTTCGTCGTTTTTCAGTACGGCGTCATCCGGTTTCAAAAAAATAACCGGTTCCTGCGGCTCGGGATCTCCCAGTTCGCTGAGATGCGCCTTGTAATTCATACCTACAGCTATAATTTTCATATTTTACATATTTTAACAGTTGAATTAATCTTTTATTCGAATAAATTTTATATATTTATTAAACGCTTTCATATGTACATAATTTTAAAAATCGTTCAACCATTTGTTGTAATAGTCGTTCTCTTTCATGTTGGGGTGGACTATTACAAGCGGTTTGACTAAGTATGTATCGGTGATGTTGTTTACTTCGGATATACCGGGATTTCCCGGACACCAGTATATATCGTATTCACAGGTTGTCTTTCCGGTGTATTCCACCGGAAAATTAACGCCCCAGCCATTATTGTAAATCATTGATTGAAGTAAATTGGAATTGGAAGGCTCGTCGATGTCTCCTCCCCGGAAAAACATTTGTTTACCCAGTTCGAACACCGGCGAAGTCTTTGAAGCCCATATCCTTGTTCCGTCCTGTGAAGAAAATTTGACCCAGGAATCGGCTATGAAAAAAGATTTGCAGGTGTTGGGAATATGATCCTTATAAGGGACATATTCCATTCCGCCGTTTGTAGTGGAAATATGTCTTTCCGTATTCGGGAATGGAAATTCGGCATATAAAACCTCCGGTTCACGTTCGGGATGCAACAAACGGTCGAAGATGATTCTGACATTTATCCGTTTTTCGTTTTTGTAAATAGTAAGTATTCGTTCGGCGCTGCGTAGTCGTTGATTATCTAATTTTTGGCTATATACGACGCTATATGGCGTATCGTTGATCCGGGTCATTTCATTCGGTACGGATAAATAATCGCCGGGGATAGCAGTGGCGCCCCACCATCCTCCCGTAACAAACCGGCTGACGGATAATACCGGCGCTTCTCCTTCGAAAAGGGGACGCTCCATCTCCGACCATCGGATGCTCACCGGCCAACCGGTTGCATTGACGCTAACGATTGGATTTTCCTTCGAAATTTCGGTATCAGGTTCTTCGGTAGAAGCGATGTAACGTTTGAAATTTCTACCGGCTATTTTGTTTACCCAAAAATAAACGTCATCACCGTCTGTGTATAATTTTATCTTTTTACCGGAAACCTCGTCGATAAGCGATTTCGGTTGATTTACTTCCCTGATGCTTTTTTTCTCTAAATTACACCATCCGGAGTATTCCGTTTCCTGCGTATTGACGACGTAAATACCGGCCGGTTTACCGTTCATTACAGTCCGCACTTTCCGGGCAAGTAACCACCGGGCGTATTCATATGCTTTATATGCAAACCGGAACGCTTCATTCATGGTGCCTTGATTTTGTACTCCATAAATGTCCTTACCTGAAGTATTGGCGGCAAAAGTATGTTCGTAATAAGTACAAATATCACGTTCTATCTCATCAATTTTTTTGAGTTGATTATTTGTCGTATTACCGAAAACAGGAGATAAGGCTGCCTGGAGCGTATATCGGGCATTACGGGCTGTTGCCGTTTCGCGAGGCATAGCCGTCATACCGAAGGCCCACCAATCGCCGAATTCTCCTTTGACTGTTGATGCCTTATTTCCGGCAATATGTTCCATAGTTATCATGGAAGCGGTGGCTGTTGTGAGATTCAATGCGGGTTGAAGTTTCAAATCATTCCATTTTTTGACGAATTCGACGATAGAGGGGTAGGGGCCATCATTATCGCATCGCCATTGGTTGGAAAATGTCAACGGTAATACTTCGTAAGAATAGCCTTTATTTTCCAGTTCTTTCAATTTTTGCAGACACACGCTGTGCGCTTTCCTTACAAACGCTTCGTCGGATTTGAAAAATTCGCCGTCTCTCGGCCATCTGGTTTCAAGATTGGCCGCTTCATTCTGGTTACCTCGCCAACGTTGTTCATGGAAATAATCATAGCCTGCCCAATAAGAAACGCCGTTCCAAAGGAACAATTTCCGTCCGTCGGGCATTTCCCACCAGCTAGCTGTCGGTTTGTTGAACGGATGACGGCCATTCATCCCCAACCATATATATCTGACGCCTTTATCGATGAGTTTATCGGCGACAGACCGGGGAAAACCGTTCACATCATTTTGTATGGCAATGCGGGGACAAACCGCCGAGGCTACATTTTGAGGAATCCAGGAAATCAGTTTGTCAATCTCTTTCCGGTTCAGCATCGGATGTATATTAAACGGCATGATATTGACGTCGATTTGTCCGCGTTGGATACAATCCGTCATTTTTTTCCGTCGTTCGGGAGCGGTTTCCTGCCACCATTTCCAAAACGGATCCAACGCTTCTACAGTCCATGTAAAACGTTCGCCCGGCTTGTTCTTTTTTGTTTGTTCGGCGCAATCCAGGGCGATATCGATGTATCGTTTATGTAACTCGGCGACAATCAGCGGATGTTCCGTATATCCATAATCGGTATGAGTCCAATTAATGATGTCAATTGTTTTTATCAAGCCCTGGTATGTTTGTGCCTGAGCCGCTAGGGATAAATGAAACCATTTGGTAATCAGTAGAATACAGATAATCAATGATTTTTTCATTTGTATAAATCTTATTTTTTTATATTCGCTTACCATATACAAACAGCTCCCAGATGTCCGCTTGATTAGCGTCTTTTGTGTACCAAATAATTACATATCTACCTTTGACGGTAGAAGGAAATGTCAGTGTACACGGTGCGCTTGCCGGATTTGACGTAGTCCAGTTGTAATCGACCAAACAATTGCCCCAGAAAGCTTTAGAATCGTAATACATATTACTGCCGTTAACGTACGTACTTGTAAGAAATTCGTCGGAACCATCCCAACATTGAACATCCGAACCGACATAAATTTTCATATTCTTGATATAAGAAGGAGACGTGCGATAGGTTTCATTGAGGCTTCCTTGCCGTTCGCCGGGACCGCGCGTCCATATTTCTACAGCCGTAACGTCCGTTTCCGTTCCGAGATCAATCACAATAGACGGATTCTGGTCGTTTCCTTTGGGAGGAAAACTTGCGGCGCCGACTCCCGGACGCCAGGAAGTATCAAAATCGCCGTCGAATACACCGGCTATACGTTTCGGATTATAACTCGCATTCTGGTGTGACGATGTACTTTTAATAAGTAATTTTGAACGGTCAGGCACATATTGAATGGGAATGTAGCATACGTTATGACTGGGATCTACCTTGAGAGGATCAGTCACTCCGGTTAGTTTCACAGGAATGATATTTAATCCCGGATGGAGCTTCGATTTCTCAATGGTACAGGTGACGGTTATTTTATTTTCCCCTGTTTTCAATGATCGATTTTCCGATAGCTTGTAAGCATTCTCCGGACATAACACGGCATCAATATGCGTCAGGATATTTCTGAAGTCTTCTTTTTCCGTAGAATTTGCGCTTATCAGACGTTTTTCCGTGTAACTGATTTTACCTTTTGCCTCGTTTGCTAACGACTGTAATGCAACGCGATCATTTTCCAGGCTTAAAGTAGTGTTCCATTGATTGATAAAAGACATACCGATTTCAATTTTCTTTTCGATGATTTTGTCATCTTCGTTGTTTTCAAATACGCGCAGCATATCGAAATTGTCGGTCAATATTCTGACTGAAGGTTCATTCACGGTAAAGGCCAACAGGGCGGTATTTGCTTCTGTGGTTTCTATATCATTCGAATTGACTGTTATAGGTAGAATAAAATTCGTTTCTCCATATTTTCCGCCTGCTTCCGAAACAATCTTTGCCGGGTCGTATTCTATTAATAATTTGGCATATTGTTCATTACCGGGAATCGTAAAAGCAGATTGTGGTATCGAATAGCAACTTGCCGGTAATATCTTGTATTGGCTGCCGTTTTCCTCGTTGTACCGATCCAGAGCTTCTTTGTCGATTGTAAACGTAACGCTGCAAGAAGTATTTGTTAATCCGCTTTTGTTCGCCCATAATTCCGTAATGATTTTATCGCCCATATCGAACGATTCTTCGATTTGGATTCCGGTTTTCACAAGGTATATTTTGTCCGGAACCATGTATTGACCGCGGTTATCTTCACATGAGAAAAAAATAACGGTTGCCAGAATACATATAATCCATAAAAAATGCTTTTTCATCTGTATATTTGTATTTATTACTTTACCATCCATATGCTTGTTCTATCAGTTTATTTCTATCTATTTCCCTTTGTTCCAGAGGATACAGGTAATGTTTGAGAAGAAAGGTGCGATTTCCCCGGTATATCGGAGTTCGTTTCCAGTAGTCCGTTTGTCCGATGTTGTTCGGAGCGCCGTCGGCTACCGTAATGTTCATTCCGTAAACAGGTACGTTGTTATTGACGACTTCTGCTATTTTCCATCGTCGGATATCGAAATACCGGCTGTTTTCGAAAAATAATTCCACTTGTCGCTCTCGACGTAAAAGTTGTCTCATCAACGATTGATTGTTAAGCATTTCAGGATATACCGTTTCCATAGGAGGTACGCCGGCTCGTTCTCGTATTTCGTTCCAGTATTTGAGTACATCGGGATTTTGATAGTCATATTCTATCAACGCTTCTATATAGTCGAGATAGACCTCCGCCAACCGGATAATCGGCCAGATGGGAAATACATATCCGCTGTTTCCGAGACTTTGGTCGGATTCCCTGAATGTAAATTTCCGCGGCGTATAACCGGTAAGAGGATGATTGGTGCCGCTGGCTTCGTAGCAATTACCGCCATTACCGTAATTTATCACTACGTTTTTTGCCAGTCCGTTACCATAAACTAATTTGATGTTATCCCATACGATGCCCATATAGAAACGAGGTTCCCGATTCGCATACATCCTGTAAGTGAGCATGGATACTTTGTCCCAAGGATGTTCAAAATTAACTGCCCCGGTTTCGGAATATCCGGATGCAGGGTCTATGATGGGAGTTCGTCCGTCTTTTCCATCCCATTCCTGGCTACCGTCGAGATATCCTGTAATCGGATATCGTCCGTTGTTCATTGCAAATGCGTCTATTTGTTTTTGAGATACGCTGACTCCTCCCCAGCAATTGGTGAATGCTTTGGGTGTGATCCGGTGGACAAAATTCCTGGCTTCAGCCTCTGTACTCCCAAAGGTCATGTGACGACCGAAAATAAGTTCCGAGTTCCATTTTTGATAATGAATCCCATAGATGGAACCATATGGATCCAAAATACCTTGCTTGTATTCCTTATATAATTGATATATTCCCATATCAATCACCGCTTTTGCCGCTGCTGCAGCATCTTTCCATTTTTGTTCGTTGTATGTGGCAGGCATTAAGTCTTCGCCTGTAGTATTACTTTTCCACTTGGCATAAATGGAGTTGTTTGTATTGAATAATGGGCTTGCGGCAAAATTCAATAGCTGAGCTTTCAAAGCAATGGCGGCGCCTTTTGTCGGTTTACCGTAATTGATGGTAGATTGTTCGGTTAATAAAATCTCCGATACTTCCGAGAATTCTTGAGATACATATTCCACACAATAATCAAACGGATTTCTACCTATGGCATATTCTTTATCCAATTCGAAAATTTCATCGTGTACAATTACTACAGGACCATACATCCGGATTAGGTTCGAATAAAGCAAGGCTCTTATAAAACGGACTTCCGCTTTATAAGCCTCTATTTGTAAAGCGCTTAACTCTTTGCACAAATCAACATTTTGTAAAAAAGTATTGATATCCCTGATTCCTTGATAAGTGAATCTCCATTTGGCGTAAGGAACACTGTTGGGATTCCATGAGCCATTGTTCATGTTGTTCACCGAATGATCCCAGGTAGCTTCGGATTCGTCCGAAGCGGCGCTCCACGGATAACCGCCTGCGGCGCTTAGCAACCAGTACTGAGGTATATAGCTATAACATTGATATAGATACTTTTCAGTATTTATCTTTTTTGTGAAAATGTCGCTGATGGTTGTCGGTTGGTCAAGCGGCTGTTGATCCAGGAAAGAATCACATGCAGTTGATATAATGCCGACAAACGCTATAATAATGAAAAAATTAAAAGTCTTCATTGCTTCGAATTTTAGAAAGTTAAATTAAGACCAAGACTAATTACCCGGTTGGGAGGATATTTGGAACCTTGTTGATTATCAATTTCAGGGTCAAACAATTTGAATCCTGTGAATGTCAATAGATTAACAGCCGAACAATAGAGATGCATGTTCTGAATTCCTATCTTTTTAGAAAGATGTTTGGGTATGGTATAGCCCATAGTAGCATTTTTCAGTCTCAGGTAATCGATATCTCTTTGCCAGAAAGTCGAACTGGGATTATTATTCGTATTGACGCCGATACTGGCTCTTGGATACAAGGCGTTTGGATTTGGGTTTTCCATTGTCCAGGTATTGTAATAAACATCTTCGAAAAATCCGGAGGTCGCTTCTCCTGCTCCGGAAAATATTTTCAAGGCGCTGCCGTTCAGCATAATAGTTGTATTTGCTACTCCCTGGAATAAGAACGATAAATCAAAAGCGCGCCACTGGAAAGAAGCTCCGAAGCCGTAATTGATTTCCGGAAGCCACGTGTGACCGATAGGCACCTGGTCGTAAGAATTGATTACACCGTCGCCGTTGACATCTTTGTATTTGATATCTCCGATACGTAATTTTCCGAATTGCGCCGGACTTTGGTCTATTTCTTCTTGAGAAGTAAACAGACCGAGAGCTATATATCCGGTTTGTTGATCTACAGGTAAACCTACTTTGGTCATATACGGATATTCCGGAATAGGTTGGGCGTTTTTGAGGATTTTATTCCGGTTGTAAGTAAAATTACCTCTGAGTGATATATTGAGTTCACCTACCCGGTGAAATGATTCTAACTGGAAATCGACACCCCGGTTCAATACTTCTCCCATATTGGCATAAGGTAGATTTTCTACTCCGGATACATCCGTCATATCTTCACGTTTGAGAAAAATTCCGGTACGGTAATCACGAAAATAGTCTGCTTGTAAATTGAATGTATTAAAAAATGAAAGCTCTAGTCCGATATCCAATTTATGTGATTTTTCCCAGGAAACGTTAGGACTTCCGTAGGTATCGATTTTGGCGCCCGTATAGGATGTGGACTGTTGACCGAACGAATATGCGTTCGAGATATTGAGGTCATACCTGTCTTGATAGATAAATCTTTCTCTTCCCTGTAAATCTTCTACTTGTCCTATCTGGTCATTTCCTACCAATCCGTAAGAAGTTCTGATTTTCAACTTATTTATCACTTTTGTTGCCGGTTTGAAGAAATTCTCGTTTGAGACCAGCCAACCTGCGGCGATAGAAGGGAAAAATCCGAAACGTTGTCCCGGACTGAAATTTTCCGATCCATTGTATCCAAAGTTGGCTTCAAACAAATAGCGGTCGTCATATCCGTAAGTGGCGCGTCCTGCAATACCCTGATTACGGAATGGAATGGAAGCGTTGATATTGTCCGCCTGTATAAATTTCAACGACTTTTGGTTATAGAGAAATAGTCCGCCGATTCGATGGACGTCGAATGTTCGTGAATATGTCAACGATCCTTCGAGATAGACAATTTTCCTTCCGTTCGAACTTTTACCGTAACTCAATGCGTCGGAACCGTTCACCACTACCGGATTGAAAAGCAGGTCTCCGTTTTCGTCTCTTCCGTAAGCGTAAGAAGTATTGGGTGTTCTCGAATAATTCAGAGTTTGTCCGGTGATTACGTCCCAGGAAAATTTGATATTTGCACTCAAACCTTTGGTAATAAGTTTACCGAAGTCTTGCTTTAATCCGATAAGCGACTGGGCATTGTTCCAGTATTCTTCTCTAAAACCGTTTTGCGTCAATAGGTTGTATGGGTTTTGTCCTCCTCCCGGATAGGCGGCAAGCGTGCCATCCGAGTAAATACCAGGAATTAATCCGGGAGCGTAAGTAAAAGCCCTTGACCAGATATCCGCCCTGTCGCTGTTAGGGGATACCCGGGTTTCATATATGTTGGACAAGTTAATATTTACAATCGTAGAAGGAGTCAGGTTGATATCTACATTGGAACGAAAATTGAATTTGTTGTAATCAATAGACGTTTTATATCGTTTTGTATTATCCTGTTGGTAAATACTTCCTTCATGGTAATACGAACCGGAGATGAAATACCGCGCCATAGTTCCTCCTCCGCTGATATTGGCGTTAATGCGTTGGTTATAAGCCATTTCTTTGAACATTTCTTTCACCCAGTTTACATTGGGATAGAGGTCAGGGTCTTCACCCGAACGCATTTTTGCGATTATTGCATCATCGAACAGTACTTTTCCTCCGTCCGAAGTATAACTATACGCTTCGTTATATAATCTGGCGTATTGGACGGCATCGGCCATTTTAGGGAGTCTTGTCGGGGATACGACACCCGACTCGGCGCGGACGACTACTTTGGCCGGACTTTGTTCGCCCGAACGGGTAGTAATCAAAATCACGCCGTTAGCTCCTCTTACCCCGTAAATGGCGGTGGCTGTTGCATCTTTAAGTACGGAAAAAGTCTCAATGTCCTCAACATCAACCAAATCAAGACTGCGTTCGATACCGTCAACCAATACGAGAGGTTTATTAGAAGCGCTGTTTGTCGTACTGACGCCTCGTATCCAGAATTGTGCGCTGGATCCCGGTTCTCCGGATCGTTGGATGGATACTACTCCTCCCAGTTGTCCTGCAAGTACGGTTGATAATTGTCCTGTCGGTAACCTTAACTGGGAGGGCTTGATAGCTGTAATGGAGCCTACTACGCTTTCTTTTCTCTGGGTACCGTAGCCTACCACTACCACCTCTTCGATTTCCGACGATGAAGGTTTTAACTCAAAATTGATCGTTGTTCGTCCGGATACCAGTGTTTCTTGAGGCTCGTAACCGATATAAGAAATGGCGATTACCGCATTGGCTCCGGTTACTTTAATAACATATTGGCCATTGTTATCGGCTGTGGTACCCACTGCCGTTTCCTTAATCCAAACGGTAGCGCCGATAAGCGGTTCCTTTGTTTCTGCGTCAAGAACAGTTCCCTGAACTGTGATTTCCTGGTCGGATGGGATATTCCGGCTGAAACTGAAACTATTCGGTATCGCCCCGGATGTAAAATTTGTCGCTTGTAGTAGTATTAATAGCAACATACAAGTACGGAAGTATTTAACTGTCCGATATGTGAAGATTCCTATCATATGTTTTTGATTTGTTTTTAGATTTAAGAAGTTTTTCGATATTATTAAAAAATACTTTACCGGCTGGAGATATTCATTTTTGCCGTGGATACGATATGCTCGGCAGTTAACTGATATCGTTCCAGCAAGTAATCGAGTTTTCCTACTTCGCCAAACTCGTCATTAATGCCGATACGATTCAGCAATGCCGGGTAATTTTCTGCAAGCGTTTCTGCGACGGCCGAACCCAGTCCATTCATTTTTTGATGATTTTCACAAGTAACTATACCGCCGGTTTTCTTTGCATACTGCAATATTAATCCGGTATCTACCGGTTTAATTGTATGCATGTCGATGATAGCAGCCGATATACCTTCTGCGTTCAGGATTTCTCCGGCTTTTAAGGCTTCCGCTACCATGATGGCGCCGGTTGCAATGAGAGTAACATCTGTTCCGTCTTTTAATACCTTTCCTTTACCGATTTCAAATTCTTCTTCTTCGGAATAAATTACGGTTACAGGTTTCCTGTGTAAACGCATGTAAGTGCAACCGTTATGATAAGCGCTTTTAATTACCAGCTTTTTCAAAGATACCGGATCGCTTGGTTCCATAACGACTAGTTGAGGAATATTCCTCATGATACCGATATCTTCAAACGGCATGTGTGTCCCGCCGTTATATTCGGATGCAACGCCGGGATCCGTTCCGACCAGTTTTACATTCAAATGGGCGTAATTTCCGGATATAAAAAACTGATCGTATGTTCTTCTGGAAGCAAAACAAGCGAAGGTATCCGCAAAAGGGATCTTACCTCCTGCGGAAAGTCCGGCGGCTACGCCAACCATATTGGCTTCCGCTACGCCCATATTGAATGTCCTTTCCGGAAATCTGTTTTTAAATGCGCCGGTTCCTGAGGCTTTCATTAAGTCGGCTTCAAGAACCACAATTCGTTCGTCTTTTTCTGCGAGTTCTATCAGTGTTTGAGTATAAACTGTTCTCATTTCCTGTTGATTCATAATGTTTTTACGTTTTACGTTATACGTTTGGTTTGCGCATGAAACATATAACTTTATTTATTTTGCATTAATTTTCCTGATCCAGCAAACGACATGCTTCTTGTGCCGTTTCATAAGTCACATTCATATTATGATTATCCAACCTTCTTTCGGCAAAGAAGGCTCCTTTCCCTTTGATGGTATCCAGAATAATCATGGATGGCCTGAATAATTCTTTTTTTGCACGTTCAACAGCCATGTCCATGTCGAGAAAATCGTGTCCGTTGACTCGTTGGACAAACCAACCGAAAGCGTTCCATTTGGCGTTCAGATCTTCGATATTCATCGTTTCATGAACATACCCGTCTATTTGCATTTTATTATAATCAGTAAATGCGATGAGGTTATTGAGTTTGTAATGAGTTGCAGCCATGGCGCCTTCCCATATTTGTCCTTCATTCGTTTCACCGTCGCCTATGATAAGATATACTTTTTTGTCGATGCCATCCAAACGATTGGCCATAGCGATACCAATGGCTGCCGATATGCCTTGTCCCAAAGAACCGGTCGTCATATCAATACCCGGCGTACGATTCATATCACAATGGCTTGGCAAATTAGTACCTCCTTTATTGAGGGTGTGTAACCATTCTCCGGGGAAAAAACCTTTATCAGCCAATACGCTGTATAGCGCCGGTCCTGCATGTCCCTTAGACAACACCAGTTTATCGCGATTTTTCTTTTTAGGTTCTTCGGGTGATATATCCATATGCTTGTAATAAAGTAGTGTCAACACTTCTATGACGGATAATGCCCCTCCGATATGACCTACTCCCAAGTATCCGATAGTATCGATAGTCATCTTACGGATTTCTTTTGCTTTCCTTTCTAATTGTTCTAATTCTTGTTTTTCCATATCAATATTTGTTTTTCTTTTGATCGTATATTTTTTGATGTGTGTGTTAACTTATATCTTAATCTCAATATTATCTCCTGTGATTCCCGGCCAGGCGCCTTTTTCCATCAAAGGTTTCCTTTCCGGATGTGCCAGCAGCCATTTATTTTTGGCGAACAGAAACTTGTCGCCATATTTCGACCGGTCGTTTTCTAATGGTTCGTTAGTACCCCGTGGGAGTACGACAATGCATTTAAATCCTTCGGGACTTGTTTTACAAGGACTGAAGTGTAATGTGGTCTCGTAAAGCTGTAGAGCTGTTCCTTTGGGAACAAGGAAAGCATCCACAGCTTCCGAGTTGAAATGCCCGTCGACTACATCCTGTAACCTGCCCAATAATAAAACCAGTTCGGTTACGGCGATATCAATCTCACTGCCTATATGATATTCCAACCCGTTAAGAGTGGAATTCCTGCCATTACAATAACCTATTTGAATGGGCATTTCCCCGTAAAAACCTTTTTCCAACCGTTCTTTAATTTCCAACCGTTCCATTTCCGGAACTGAAGCTTTATAAATATTCCCTTCGTCGGGTATTTGCGTTTCTCTTTCCATGTAATCTAATAAGCCGGAGAAATCATAACCTTCCATAATTTTCCCATAAATATGAAAAGAAGGGTCATGGATTTCTCTGATAGATATATGATTATTCCGTTTATTTAATTCTTCCGGGTTCATTTGTCTCTATTTTTTAATATATTAAAAACCGGAGTTTTAAAAAATTACAGATCAATCGTAATTCATCCGTGATATCTCCGTATGCAATTACAAAATGCGGTTCCCATCCGTCACGAACCAATTCGGAAACCTTTTCGGACGATGAACCGCTCTCCGGTCTGACTGTTACGGAAGTTCCGTAAAATTTTTGCGGTTCGTCCAGCGCTTCTCCTTTCATGACCATCAATCGAAGGCCTTCACGACTTTTACCCAGCCGAAGTATGGTAACCTTTCCGCTTTTCAGGCCAAACTCCATGGTAGGGCCTATTTTCCGGTTAGGATGTACGCCAAGCTTAGCCCCTTCTTTTTCTCTTGCCAACGAGGTAGCTCCCGCTCCGCAATGCCAGAACACGATACCGTTACAATTTTCGTCGATAGCTACCGGATCGCCGAAATATGTTGCGCTATTGGTCAATCCGGAACCGATAAACATACTGATAGCGCCTCCTATATCGGTTTCACAGGAAGCGGCAATCCCATTGTCGTTCAGAAACGATAGTACCGAACAGACAGGAACTCCGTATTCGGTAAAGAAAT
The DNA here is from genome assembly GCA_025999255.1 of Bacteroidia bacterium. Taxonomy (GTDB): domain Bacteria; phylum Bacteroidota; class Bacteroidia; order Bacteroidales; family Azobacteroidaceae; genus BNXB01. The sequence continues at coordinate 18,763 of BNXB01000007.1, forward strand.
CCGGCCAACATCTGGAAGCAATGGTTTTGACTCCATTTTTTGTGACAAACTCCTGATAAGCCATGCGTAATCGTGCGTGTTTTTCCAGATTTTCAACCGGAAGAGATTCCCATCCTTTTGTGCGTTCTTTTAATTCTTTTATCGCATCGGTAATAGATTCCGGAGAATATGATAAAGCTGTTTTTATGATACTTGCCGCTTCGATTTTGGTAATCCTGACTCCAAGTTTTCCGGCCAGTAAAGCTTCGTCCAGATTGCCGAACCCAAACCCCGGAGGCTGGGAACCGACAACCCCGATTACCAATTCCCGGAGTTTTTCGGTCATTTCCAATGCTGTAAATATCTTTTTAAAGGACTGAACTACGGAAGGTTCGTCCGGATTCCCAAAAATGAAATGATAATCACACTCCTGCATATACAGGCTGTTTCCGGCAGAGAAAGCTCCGGTCAAGGAATTCAGTTTCAATCGTCCTCCGTCGATAGATGGTTCCCGTAACGACCATACGATAACCGGACAACTAAAACGTCTCGTCAGTTCGGTAACGAAATCTCCCCCGATAAAAGTGGTACACTGGTAAATAATCAGATCAGGATGGCCTACGGTTTCAACAAAATCCGATAGTGTTTCGGGTGAAGTCAATAATCCGTCAGGCCGGTGCAAATTCCCGGCAAGATTCTCAAGTAAACTGCAGGATTTATTGAAATTATCTTCTGCATCCGGCATAGAGAATGTTGTGCGAGCTAAAGGCAAAAAGATGATATTTGATTTCATATGTACATAATTTTATTTTTAGTAGTCATATGGAACTCGCATGTTCATATTCTTTGACGTATAAGGTACATGCTCGTTTCATAAGTCAATAATTTATTGAAGATTTCCTTTCATTCAATTCCGCTACAATCTCATTATACCTTGCATCCGTAAGTTTATAGCAAACAGACATGACGATGTATGTAGCAATCGCCAATACGCCCGGATAAATAAACATGAGTCCTTTGATTCCATTGAGGGCTTCAGTGCTTTGTACGACGTTAGGTACATATCCTACCATTGCCAGTACAAGGCCAGGAATAAATCCTGCCAAAGCTTGCGATAATTTACGGAAAAAAGTGAAAAAAGAATAAACTAATCCTTCCGACCTGTTTCCGGTTTTCCATTCGCCGTATTCCACCGCATCGGAAATCAAAGCCCAATTGAGCGTGTTGATAAAAGAGGTGCCGAAAAATGCCAGACAGGCGTAAGAAATAAAAACAACAGGCGTTTTTGCGAAAAAGTATGCAGATATATCGGCGACAGCCCAGATAGCGCTGCCCAGGATATATGTCGCTTTTTTCCCTATGTGCCGGACGAAGAACGGAACCAATGCAACTCCGATAAATACGCATCCGATGCTAAAGAATCCCATATACGGGACTAACGAAATATCATTTAATGAATACTGGCAATAGTAAACCTGTACGGCTAATTTAACATTGAAAGCGGAAAAAGTGAACAGGTTCACTAAACACAATACTAATAAAGGTGTGTTTTTGAACAAAGATTTATAATTTATAAGTATTGACCCTTTTTCTTTCTTCGGACACATATCCACATATCGTTCTTTCACCTTGGAATAACAGATAAATTGTAATAAAAGGCCAGCAAGAGAGAATATCGAAGCTGCTACAACGTAACCGGTATGCATGTTATCGAATGAGGTAACAATAGGCATGAAGGCTACGGTAGTGAGCAATAAGCCGGTATTAGCTCCTGCCCACCGCATGGATGCAAGGTCGGAATGCTCTATCGGGTCGCGTGTCATTGCGGGAATCATGGAGCCGTAAGGAATATTAAAAATACTGTAAACGGTTCCGAAAACCATATAAGTGGCGAAGGCCCAAATGGTTTTACCTGTCAGGCTGAAATCCGGAGTAGTAAAACTAATCACTGTCATCAGGGCCAGAGGTATGGCCGCATATAACATAAACGGCCTGAATTTACCCCTTTTCCCTATTTTTTTCCTGTTATCGATCCAGGTTCCCACCGAAATGTCGGCAAAACCATCCCAGATCTTAGTAACCAGAAAGACAAGTCCTGCAGTTGTTGCCGGTAGTCCCAATGAATCGGTATAAAACTTCAACAGGTAGATCTGTCCCATATCGAACAGAAAATTGTTCCCTACATCTCCTAATCCGTAAGAGATTTTTTCTTTTAATGAGATATTCATTTTTTTTGTTTCTACCTCATTTATCCCAGTTCTTTGATGTCAATGATCCTTCTTTCCTGTGCGGAACGAACCGATCCTTCCAGAATCTGTACACATTGCCGACCGATATATCCATCGGGATATGGTTTTTCTTTGCCGTCCATTACCTTGGCAAAGTGCCTGAGTTGTTCGACTACTCCATCTCCTTCCCGGTTATTCCCGGTTAATGATATCTGTTCCGCTTGAGGAAGATCTTTGGGTTTTGGAAATCCATTCGGGAACCCATATTTAATAGAGAGTTTTCCTCCTCCCATTTGTAAAGTGCCGTTAACTCCGAAAAATGTATCCAATGCGTTGGAACCATAGTTATATACATTACCTCCGTAATTCATCATCGCACCATTGGCATACTGAACCAATACGCCTCCGTGGTCGCTGGAATCGCGTTTGCGAAGCGAGAAGTTATTTACACCCTGGAGGCTGCAAACGGAGACCGGTTCGCTATCGAATACCCAGTTGTTCACATCAATGATGTGAGCGCCCATTTCATAGACTACGCCGCCGCTACGTTTTTGATCCAACCTCCAGTAAGGAGTGCCGGTAGGATATTCGTCGGCTTCAGGAACCCTCCAGTCGCCACGGTAATCGAACAAACCGGACTGTAGTATCTTTCCGACAGGTTTGGTACGAATGGCTTCGATCAAAGCCTTGTATTCACCTGAGTGACGACGTTGTGTTCCTATTTGCAATGCCTTGCGGGAACGATCAACCGCTCCGATCATTTCATTACAATCTGCAACTGTAATTGCCATCGGTTTTTCACAGAAAACATGCTTTCCGGCTTCAAGTGCAGCGATCACAATTTCCTTATGTGTGTCGTTCGGAGTAATTACAGCTACCGCATCCAATTCATCCATATTTAGCAGATCATCCAGGTTGTTTACGAATTTCGGTTTGTCTCCTGTTTTAATCAGTTCGGATCGTTGTTTCATTTTATGCGGCACAATATCACAAAGAGCGGCAATTTCAATTTCCGGCACATTGTTTAATGCACCGATAATTGTTTTACTTCGATTTCCACATCCTATAATTCCTATTTTAAACTTTTTACTTGTAGTAAAAGTCTCTGTCGGAATGGCTAAAGATTGAGCCATCAAAGGGGTGCCGGAGAGTGCGAAACCAATTCCTGCCAGGCTGCTGGCGCCAATAAATTCACGTCTGGAAAAGTTTTTTGTGTTTTTCATCATAATGTGTTTTTATTTTAAAATGTTAAAATTATTTTAATATTTTTAAGTAATATTTATGTTTTTTTTATTGTGAAAAATCGATTTTCTAAAACAATTTTAAAGAACCATTCTATTTGGATGTCGATATTAAAATCAAAAAATCAGAAATTAATCGACAACAATAGATGCCGGTAATTTACAATCGACCGGCTTGCTGTCTTTAGATTCAATTCTGTCTAATAAAATGTCCAGTGATTGTTTGCACATTTCCAGCATGGGCTGTTTAACGTATGGAATCGGGATGCCGGTAGTGGCGACATCAATTCTTCCGAAGCCAATAAGCTGGACATCAGATTGTAATTTAATACCCATTTTTACTAAACAATGGATAGTAGCAGACGACAATCCTCCTGTCAACATAAAAATTCCATCTATTGCAGAAGGTGATTGAAATCTTTCTTTCAGAAAAACGGCTATTTTGTCTTTGTGATTGAAATAATCTACTTCACAAATAAGATCTTCATCATAATAGTTATTAGCCGACAAGACATCAATACAACCGCGTTTTCTTTCCCGGATATGCATCAGAGTTTCATTGTAGGAGATAATGGCAATCCTTTTACACCCTTTACCAATCAACAATTGTATAGCCATCTTTGATATTTCATAATTGTTGATATGGATACGGCTCGTATTGAATGTTTGAAAATACCGGTCCACTAATACCATAGGTATATTCGGGTTCAATTGTTCTATAACATCACTTTCCATATTAGAAACAGGAATCATGACGATACCATCAACTTGTCTGTTTATAAGCATTTTGAAAATTGAAGCCAGCCTTTCTTTCTTTTCCCCGGTATTTACTATTACTACAAGGTATCCTTTTTCTTCTGCATATTCCTGAAGATGATAGGCCAAAGTTCCGAAAAACACATCTGCAATGTTGGCTACAACCAATGCAAGAGTATATGAACGTCCGGTTCGAAGACTCCTGGCTATTTCGTTAACCTGATAATTCATCATCCTGGCGGTTTCCCTTACTCTTCTGGCGACATCATCACTTATACGCCCTTCCTTTTCTTTCCCATTGAGGACAAAAGATACCGTAGATCTGGCAACTCCGACTGCATCGGCGATGCTTTGCATGGATACTTTTTTAGGTTGTTTGTTTTTCATGATATATCAAAGTATTAAGCGAAATCAAGAAAACCGATTTTGCACGCCCCAAATGTACATAATAAATTTATTTAAATGCAAATGCAGTTTATATTTTTATTATTTTTTAACAATAGTTAGCATTTTTTTAATAATATATTTTGAATACAAGAGTTATTCATTTATCAATATTTTATCACTGTTTTTTGAGTTTGTTTTTGTTTTCAAGAAAAAACAATTAATTTTGTAAACCGAATGAAAAATGCATGAAACACGAAAGAGGTTACGGGTATTTAATTAGATGGCTGGTCGTCCTGGGAGATGTATTTGTCTTGAATCTGATATTTTTTCTTGTATATTTTTGGACAAAATCTTATGAACTTTCGGATTTTTCCGCCAGATTGAAAATTGTAATCTTACTGTTGAATTTCTGTTATCTTTTTACTCTTTATTTTGTTCCGGTTAAAATAGATGTTCCGGTTCTTTATACGGATAAGGTCGTACAACGCTCGTTATCTCTTGTGGCCCTTCATGCTATTCTTTTTATTACCTGCCTGGCTTTTTTTGATATTGATTCGGGTAATTTTCCTACTAAGTTTTTGGTTGTCTTTTACATCATACTCTTTTTTTTATTTACCATATGGCGTATTTTAGCAAGGGAGGCGCTGAAGCGTTATCGTCGGTTCGGTCGTAATTTTAAACGGGTTGTTATTGTCGGCGCCGGTAAAAACGGGATGGATTTATATGCCGAGCTGAAGAAAGAAATGGCTTATGGATATCAGGTACTTGGTTTTTTCGACGATAACCTGCTTTTGAAAAATTCATTACCTAATTATTTGGGAATGACGCATGAAGTGGAAGATTACGTGCGGGATAACTCTGTTGATGAGATTTATTGTACTCTTCCGAACTCACAGGATGAAAAAATTGTGCGGTTACTTAATTTTTCGGAGAAGAATATGTTCCGGTTTTATATTGTTCCGGAATTTTATCGTTATTTGAAGAAAAAGATGATTCTTGAAAGTATTGAATCCCTTCCGGTAATGATAGTTCGTTCGGAACCTTTGCAATATATTCACAACCGGATGCTCAAAAGGTTTTTTGATATCATCTTTTCAATTGTATTTTTGTTGACTGTCTTTCCGGTTTGTTATCTGATTCTTGGTATTTTGATTAAATTATCTTCTAGAGGACCTATCATCTTCAAACAGCTTAGAACCGGAATTTATGGAAAAGATTTTTATTGCTATAAGTTCAGATCGATGAAGGTGAATGATGATTCGGATGAAAAGCAGGCTGAAAAGGATGATCCCCGTAAAACCAAGGTGGGGGAGTTTTTGAGAAGAACGAATCTGGATGAAATACCTCAGTTTTATAATGCTCTGAAGGGAGATATGAGTATTGTGGGTCCACGTCCTCATATGTTGAAACATACGGAACTCTATTCCATGCTGATAGATAAATATATGGTCAGGCACCTGATTAAACCGGGTATCACAGGGTGGGCGCAGGTAAACGGCTATCGTGGAGAAACCAAAATGGTGGAACAAATGGAGCAGCGTGTGAGAATGGATGTCTGGTATCTTGAAAACTGGACATTCCTTCTGGATTTGAAAATAGTCGTTGTAACAATCTTCAATATGTTCAGGGGCGAAAAAAATGCTTATTAATCGTAAAAAAATACTACCTTTGCCGTTTCAAATGGGAAGAATTATTGCAATAGATTATGGACGGAAACGGACGGGACTGGCTGTCTCCGACAGGATGAGATTGATAGCAGGGGCTTTAACTACGCTTCCGGGAGATAAAGTAATCGATTTTTTGCGGGAATACACATCCAAAGAACCTGTTGATTTGTTTCTATTGGGAGAACCTAAACAAATGAACAATCAACCTTCGGAAAATATGCAGTGGGTGAGTCTGTTTAGAACTCAATTGCAAAAGGCTTTTCCTGAAATTGAAGTAAAAATGGCGGACGAACGGTTCACTTCTGTTTTAGCCCATCGGGCGATGCTCGATGGAGGATTGAAGAAAAAAGATCGTCGTAGCAAGGAGTTAGTCGATCAATTAAGTGCAACGATTATTTTACAAACGTATTTAGAAACGAACGGAATATGATTTTACCGGTTTATCTTTGTGGACAACAGGTCTTAAGAAAAGTTTGCCAGGATCTTCCTGCCGACTATAAAGATTTGGATCAGTTGATTGGAAACATGTTTGAAACGATGTATAATGCGGACGGAGTGGGGCTGGCTGGCCCCCAGGTTGGTTTGGACTACCGGATTTTCGTGATTGATTTGAATGTGTTTGCAGATGAAAAACCTGAATTCAAAGATTTTAAAAAAGTCTTTATTAATGCCAGGATTACGGAAAGAGATGGAGAGGATGTCGTTGCAGAAGAAGGATGTCTTTCAATTCCCGATATCCATGAAAATGTGACACGCAAAAACAGAATCCGTATTCAATACCTGGATGAAAATCTGAATTCTCATGATGAAATTTTTGAAGGATATAAAGCCCGTGTAATTCAACATGAATATGATCATATTGAAGGAATCCTCTTCGTCGATCATTTGTCCGGAATAAGAAAGCAGTTGGTTAAAGGGAAATTAAGTAATATACTTAAAGGTAAAACAAATTGTTCCTATAAAGTAAAGCCGGCAAGTATAAAATGACTTTCGTGTAGAAATACAGGAATCTTTAAAATCATAAAAAAATAAAAGAAGACGTTTAATGAGCGTCTTTTTTTGTTTTATTGATTATATTTGTCGTCGTTTCATGCGTGTTTATTGTATGCTTAATATAGAATTTTTATAGATGAGAAGATTTTTTTTCCTTGTTCTAACTTTGATTTTAACTGGTTTCGCCGTTTCCGTTCATTCACAAATTAATGTGGATCGTGTTTTGGCAAATGGGAGAAATGCATTGTACTTTGAAGATTATATTCTTTCCATTCAATATTTTAATCAGGTTATAAGGGTAAAACCCTATTTGCCGGAACCGTATCTTTTCCGGGCTATGGCTAAATTCAACCTGGACGATTATCAGGGAGCCGAAAATGATGCTACTTTATGTCTGGAACGGAATCCGTTTTTGTTTTATGCTTATCAATGTCGTGGAGCTGCACGGCAAAGTATGGGAAATTATCAGGGGGCCATAGAAGATTATCAGTCGGCATTGAAAATCAGGCAGGAAGACAGGCAATCGCTGGTAAACCTGGGTATTGCATACCTGCAATCGAAAAATTACGATGAGTCTGAAAAAACTTTCGATCTTTTGTTGAAGTATCAACCCCGGTATTCCAGGGCTTATATGTTACGTGGAGCCATGTTTGCCGAAAAAGGAGATACATCCCGGGCGTTTACGGATTTTGAAAAAGCAATTGACCTTGATAAATATTATGCACCTTCGTACGCTCAACGGGGATTACTGTATCTTCAGAGAAGTGATTATCAGGGTGCTTTGGAAGATTTTAACCAGGCTATCAAAATTGATGACCAGAATATCGGTTTTTTCATAAACAGAGGGTTGGCGCGTTATTACCTCAATGATTTCAGGGGCGCTATGTCGGATTATGATCAGGTTATAACGAGAGATCCCCAGAATCTGGTTGCCCGGTTTAACAGGGGACTTCTGAGAGCTCAGGTCGGAGATGATAACCGGGCGATAGATGATTTTAATGAAGTCATTAAACAGGAACCGGATAATTTTATGGCTATTTATAACCGGGCTATATTGAAAGAACAGACAGGAGATTACCGGGGCGCTCAAGCCGACTTGAATACCGTGTTGGTTGAATATCCGAATTTTGTTCCCGGATTTTATTATCGTTCGGAGATAAAAAGAAAAATGGGCGATACGAAAGGCGCCGACCGGGATTATTGGTACGCTTATGATTTGGAACAAAATTTACGCAAGGAACGTGAAAAAGGGAAACAGGTTACCGGAAAGGAAGTGCTGGATTCCGGCGCTGTTGCTGATAATAAGGATATTGATAAAACCCGTGAGAAATCGGATAAAAATATAGAAAAATTCAATCGTCTGGTAGTTTATGATAAGGATGAACAGCAGCAATCCCGCTATAAAAGCGAGTTGAGAGGCCGTGTACAGGATAAACAGGTGAAAGTAGATTTGATTTCTCAATTTGTCATTACTTATTATGAAAAAGATGAAGCATTGAGAAAATATACCCATTTGGATAGATTATTGGAGGAGTATAATAACCGGATGGTACTGAAGCTTCAATTGAAAATAACGAATAATGAAGCTGCCCTCACTGATGATCAGGCGGAATTCCATTTTCGTTCGATCGATGATTATTCTTTGCTTATCGAAAAAAGTGAAAAGAAATTGGATGCTTTATTCGGCCGGGCGCTTGATTTTATGATATTACAAGATTTGGCAGAGGCGCAGGCAGACCTGACCAGGGTGATAGATTTGGATTCCCGGTTTGCTATGGCTTATTTTGATAGAGCTGTGGTCAGATATAAGCAAATGGAACTGGATAGTTATAATTCCGGTACATCCGAATCTACGACCGGATTGTCGTTGAATTTGCAATCAGGGAAAAAAACTGTATCCGGCATACCCGGAGCCCAGTATGCTACAACCAAAATACAGGAAACAAATCCGGATACAAAAAAAATGTATGAACTCGACCTTATTATCAAGGATTATGATTCTGTGTTGAAAATGAATCCGGATTTCATTTATGCCTATTTTAACCGTGGTAATATGCGTTGTGTCCAAAAAGATTTCAGGACGGCCATACTGGATTATAATGAGGCAATTAAGAGAGAGCCCGATTTTGCAGAAGCTTATTTTAACCGCGGGCTTTCCCGTCTGTATCTTGGAGATACACAACGGGGAATTGAAGATCTGAGTAAGGCGGGCGAATTGGGGATTGTGGATGCGTACAACATCATTAAACGCATGTCAAGTGAATAATTTTATTATAAATAAATAGGTGTATGAAAAAACTAATTTATCTTATGACTGCAGCTGTATCTTTATTACCGGGCTGTAAATCAAAAACCGAAAAACCGGTTGAGAAAGAAGGTGAAATTAAACTGATTACTCTTGATCCGGGACATTTTCATGCGGCTTTGGTTCAAAAATCAGCTTATCCGCAAGTTTCTAACGATGTTTACGTGTACGCACCCGGAGGTGATGAACTGGATGAACATCTGAAAAAAATTGAAGCTTATAACAGTCGTCCGGAAGATCCGACCGGTTGGAATGAGATTGTTTATACTGGTACTGATTTCCTGGAGAAAATGATTGCCGAAAAGAAAGGGAATGTGATGATAACTGCAGGAAACAACAGGAAGAAAACGGAATATATTCTTAAAACATTGCAGGCCGGAATCAATGTGTTGGCAGACAAACCAATGGTTATAGTTCCTGAAAATTTTGAAATGCTGAAACAATGTTTTGATGTTGCTAAAGAAAAAGATATTCTTTTGTATGATATCATGACCGAAAGGTACGAGATTACTACGATCCTTCAACGTGAATTGTCTTTGCAACCGGCTATTTTCGGGGAATTGGAAAAAGGAACCCCGGAAAATCCGGCTGTAACTAAAGAAAGTGTACACCATTTTTTCAAAATGGTCTCAGGAAGCCCGGTGAAGCGTCCGGCATGGTTTTTCGACGTAGATCAGCAGGGAGAAGGTATCGTGGATGTGAATACGCACCTGGTTGACCTGGTACAATGGGAGTGTTTTCCGGAACAAATTATCAATTATCAGACAGATATTGAGTTATTGAACGCTAAAAGGTGGACCACTGCAGTCGATTTACCTCAGTTCAAACAAGCTACCGGTTTGGAAAACTATCCCGATTATTTACAAAAAGATGTGGTTAAAGATGTATTGCAGGTTTATGCCAATGGAGAGATTGTATATCGTTTGAAAGGTGTTTGCGCCAAGGTATCGGTCATATGGAACTATCAGGCTCCTGAAGGCGCCGGGGATACTCATTTTTCGGTGATGCGCGGAACAGGGGCTAATCTGACTATTCGTCAGGGCGCGGAACAAAATTATAAGCCGGAGCTTTATATTGAACTTCCTGCTAAAGCAAAGGCCGATTATGTTTCCGGAATGGAAAAAACGTTTGCGGAAGTTGAAAAGAAATATCCGGGAATTACTCTTGAAAAATTGTCGGATACCGCATGGAAAGTAAATATCCCGGATAATTATCGTAATGGTCACGAAGCCCATTTCGGACAGGTAACAGAGAAGTATCTTCAATTCCTGAAAGATAAAAAAATGCCGGATTGGGAAGTTCCTAATATGATTGCAAAATATTATACCACTACCGAGGCGCTTAAATTGGCAAAGAAGGAATAAATACCTGTTACCGGATGTTTTCAATATGAAAAAAGAATATTACCTTTGTACCCTGATTTTAAATTAAAAAAATGAAGAAAATGAAAGAATGAAGAAAGTGAATTTTTCATTCTTTTTATTCTTTCATTTTCTTCATTAAATATATTAAGGAGTAAATATGATAAAGATAACATTTCCCGACGGTTCTCTTCGGGAATATCCGAAAGGAACTACTGCGATGCAGATAGCAGAAAGTATCAGTCCCCGTTTGGCGCAAGATGTTGTTGCTGCCGGAATCAACGGTGATACCTGGGATTTGACTCGTCCGGTCAATGAGGATGCTTCTGTGAAACTGTATAAGTGGGAAGACGAAGAAGGAAAACATGCTTTTTGGCATTCTTCAGCCCACCTGATGGCGGAGGCGTTACAGGAATTATATCCCGGTATTAAATTCGGGATTGGTCCGGCCATTGAAAACGGTTTTTATTATGATGTCGATCCGGGTGAAGATGTAGTTATCAAGGAAAGTGATTTTCCTAAGATAGAAGCAAAAATGGCGGAATTGGTAGCGAAAAAAGAACCGATTGTTCGTCAAAGCATTGCGAAATCCGAAGCAATGAAAATGTTTGGCGACCGTGGCGAAAACTATAAAACAGAGTTGATCGGCGAATTGGAAGACGGAACAATTACTACTTATTCGCAGGGCGTTTTTACTGATTTGTGTCGTGGTCCGCACTTGCCGGATACTTCTTATATTAAGGCTATTAAATTGATGTCGGTTGCCGGAGCTTATTGGCGTGGCGATGAAAAGCGCCGCCAGTTGACCCGGATTTATGGCATTACTTTCCCAAAAAAGAAAATGCTGGATGAATATCTGGCATTATTGGAAGAAGCTAAAAAACGCGACCACCGTAAGATAGGTAAGGAACTTGAATTATTTACTTTCTCTCAAAACGTGGGACAAGGTTTGCCTTTATGGTTACCTAAAGGAACCCAGTTGCGTCTGAAACTGGAAGAATTCCTGAAACGTATCCAACGTAAATATGGTTACCAACAGGTAATGACTCCTCATATTGGAAATAAATTGCTGTATGTAACTTCAGGGCATTATGCCAAGTATGGAAAAGATTCGTTCCAACCGATTCATACCCCGGAAGAAGGAGAAGAGTTCCTGTTGAAACCGATGAATTGTCCTCACCACTGTGAGATTTACAAGGCATTTCCCCGTTCATATAAAGACTTACCTTTGCGTTTGGCGGAATTCGGTACGGTATATCGTTATGAACAAAGTGGAGAATTGCATGGTCTGACCCGTGTTAGAGGATTTACCCAGGATGATGCTCATATTTTTTGTGCTCCGGACCAGGTGAAAAATGAATTCAAAAAGGTAATGGAGATTATCAATATTATCTTTAAAGCATTGGATTTCAAAGATTATGAGGCTCAGATTTCTTTGAGGGATCCTGATAATAAAGATAAATATATCGGTTCCGAAGAAAATTGGGACAAAGCGGAAACTGCAATTATTGAAGTTTGTCAGGAATCCGGAATTAAAGCCAAGGTAGAATTGGGTGAAGCTGCATTTTATGGCCCGAAACTTGATTTTATGGTGAAAGATGCTTTGGGACGTCGTTGGCAATTGGGTACTATCCAGGTTGATTATAACCTGCCGGATCGTTTTGAACTGGAATATGTAGGCGCTGACAATAAAAAACACCGCCCTGTGATGATTCATCGTGCCCCATTTGGTTCGATGGAACGCTTTGTGGCCGTGTTGATAGAACATACTGCCGGAAAATTCCCGATTTGGTTGACTCCGGATCAGGCTGTTATCTTGCCGATTAGCGAAAAATTCAACGATTATGCCTATGAAGTGGCGCAACAACTTAATGAACGGGACATCCGTGTGTTGGTTGACGATCGCAACGAAAAAATCGGTCGCAAAATCCGGGATAATGAATTGAAAAAAATACCTTATTTACTCATTGTCGGAGAGAAAGAAGCAGACAATAATGAAATTTCCGTAAGAAAACAGGGTGAAGGTGATGTTGGTTCAATGAAAATTACTACCTTTGCCGAAATTTTGAATGATGAAACTGATAATCAGATGAATCAGTGGGCTTAAAAAGAAAAATTAAATTAACAAAAGAACGTACAACAAAAACGTATAGCGTAAAACGTAAAACGTATTATTGAATGAAGAAAGACAATCTTAAGGATCAATATCGAGTAAATGAAAAGATCCGTGTTAGAGAGGTTCGCTTGGTAGGAGATAATGTAGAACAAGGTGTTTATCCTCTTGCAGAAGCCCAGAAGATTGCCAGAGAACAAGGATTGGATCTGGTTGAAATTTCGCCGAATGCAGATCCGCCTGTTTGTAGAGTTACTGATTATCAGAAATTTATCTACCAACAAAAGAAACGCCAGAAAGAACAGAAAGCAAAGTCTGTTAAAATTGTGGTAAAGGAGATCCGTTTCGGACCTCAAACTGATGATCATGATTACAATTTCAAGCTTAAGCATGCTAAAAGTTTCCTGGAAGACGGAGCTAAAGTAAAAGCTTATGTTTTTTTCAAAGGACGTTCAATCCTTTTCAAAGAACAGGGTGAGGTGTTATTGTTACGTTTTGCCGATGATTTGGAAGATTATGCTAAGGTAGAACAAATGCCGGCTTTAGAGGGTAAAAAGATGATCATCATGCTAGCCCCTAAAAAAATGCCTGTTGCTAAACCTGTAACTCTGGAAAAAGTAAAAGAGGTAAAGCCTGCTAAAGAGCCGGAAAAGGATTTGAAAGAGAACGAATAACGAGTTGAAAATTTTCAACCCCTGAAACTCTTAAAATAAAATGGCCTGTTGGCCTGCTAAGTATAAACATTAATAATAAGTACAATGCCGAAAATGAAGACTAATTCCGGTGCCAAAAAAAGATTTACTCTTACCGGAACAGGAAAAATCAAGAGAAAACACGCTTTTAAAAGTCACATCCTGACAAAGAAGACTACAAAGCAAAAAAGAAGACTGACTCATGTATCAATCGTTAGCACAGCCGATGAAAGCCGTGTGAAGAGGTTGTTGGCAATGAAGTAAGTTCAATTTTAATCAGTGATTTTCTAAAAGATTTATTAACAGAGTTTTAGCATCTAAAGACCATTGAAAAAGTGGCGCTAACATTCAAAACATTTTTATTATTATGCCTAGATCGGTAAATCATGTAGCTTCAAGAGCTAAAAGAAAAAGAATCCTCAAATTGACAAGAGGATATTATGGCGCAAGAAAGAACGTATGGACAGTCGCTAAAAATACCTGGGAAAAAGGTTTAACTTACGCTTTCCGTGACCGTCGCGCTAAAAAACGTAATTTCCGCGCTTTGTGGATTCAACGTATCAATGCTGCCGCACGCCTGGAAGGAATGTCTTATTCCCGTTTGATGGGCGCGTTGCACAAAAACGGAATTGAAATCAATCGTAAAGTTTTGGCCGATTTGGCGATGAACCATCCGGAAGCTTTCAAAGCGATTGTAGATAAAGTAAAATAACCGGTTAGGTTATTATTGCAAGCAAAAAACGGGTAACCATGATATTATTGAAAACTTCATTATTATCTGGTTGCCCTGATTTATCTTGTTTTGTTATATTTACATGATAATATAAGTTTTGCATAGAGTTCTAAAAATAAAAATTGTTGAATTCTGAAAGATCGCAAAATGATTTCAGGGAAAGAGACGACAAAGCTTTCTCTTTACTTTTCGAAACATATTTAGACCCGCTTTACAGGTATGGGATGAAATTTGTTTCCGATGAGAATATTGTCAAAGATTGTATTCAGGATCTGTTTGTGAAAATATATGATAATGATATTATCTTACCTGATGTCCAAAATCTTAAATTTTATCTCTTCCTGGCCCTTAAGAATCTAATAATAAACGCTATTAAGAAGAATAGCCGGTTATCGTACGTTTCCCCCGAAGATTTGCCTTTCATAACTTCTTACCAATATAGTGAAGAAGAGGAACAAGACGGTATTGACGATGAAGTAAAGGAACAATTCGGGAAAGTCTTAAGCATATTGAGCCCAAGACAGAAGGAAGCTATCTATCTGAAATTCCAGATGGGTCTTTCTTACGAAGAAATATCCCAATTACTGGGTATTAATTACCAATCGGCGCGAAACCTGATTCATAGAACTATTTCAAAAATCCGGGAAAATATAGATTTTCCAATCTTCCTGCTACTTTTCTTAAAAGAATTTGGAAACTTATAACATTCCATAATAGCCATTCCGGCAGATATTTATAAAATATTTTTTACATAATTCGATATTTTTTTACAATAATGAGTACAAAACTTACTTGTTAATTGTCTTCTTTTAAATATTATACATTATGTCCATGAATTATTATTCCGACGGTATTGTGTTTTCTCTATTGGATAACGATCTGTTTATGCAGTGGATCTTGTCTCCGACCGCTGAACTTGATTTATATTGGAAAGAACAAATGGACGGGAATGATGAGTTGAAAGTAAATATTGAATCCTTGAAAAATATAATAAACAAACTCGAAATCAAAGAACCCGTATTGTCTCAGAATGATCGAATGGTTATTTGGGACAATATTCAGCGTCAGAAAGGTCGTAATAAAGTTTTCCGGAGAAGATCAAAACCCGTATGGCTGCAAATTGCATCCGCGGTAGCTGCAATTGCCTTACTCATAGTTGGATATTTGTTTTTCTCCCTTGAGAAAAATGGTTTGGAGGAAACGGACTATACCTCTATCATAACAAATGACGAGCAATCTATCCGGTCGACTGATATTGTCCTGACTCTTCCGGATAATAAAAAAATGACGGTTGACAGCGCGAATATAGTATATGACAAGAATGGAGTATCCAACGTTCAATCGGAAAAACCGGAAAACGAAGACGATGAAAAACAGCAACTGAATCAGTTGATGGTCCCCTATGGAAAGACGGTATCGCTCACGTTAAGCGACGGTACGAAAATATGGGTAAATTCCGGGAGCCGGGTTATATATCCTTCTGTATTTAAAAAGGATAAACGGGAAATTTTTGTTTTGGGAGAAATATATCTCGATGTCGTTAAAATTCCGGATCATCCTTTTGTCATTAAAACCAACTATATGGACATAAATGTCCTGGGTACGAAATTAAATGTCTCGGCATATTCCGATGAATCTGTTCAATCGGTCGTCTTGGTATCGGGTGCGGTCACGGTTAAAAGTAATGACCTGAATGGAGATTGTAATATTTTACCGGATCAGATGTTCTCGTATAAAACCGCATCAAAAGAAATAAATATCCAGAAGGTAGATGTAAACAATTATATATCCTGGATCAATGGATACCTTCTTCTGGATAGCGAAAGACTTGATAATGTATTCCAAAAACTCGAAAGACATTATAACCTGTCCTTTTCTTACGATGATAATACCTTTAAAAATATACGTATCAGTGGAAAGCTGGATTTTAGCCGGGGTATTGAAAGCGTATTTAAATATGTATCAATTGCCGCTCAGATAAATTATGAGATAAATGATCAACAGGTAAAAATCGAATTAAAAAATAATGAATAAATCTATATTAAAATATAAACTAAAAAAATGAAATGCGTATGAAAAACTAATCCGAATATTAATTATTGGGCAGGAACCTTTTTATAGCTATAATTTAATCGCTCCTGTTAGAAGTGAAATGTAAAAAAATGTTAATTTTAATAATGGAATTCTATGGAACAATTCTTCAAAAAAGACAATCCCTGTAAATTCAAAAAATACCTGAGGATCATAAAAGTAAGCGTTTTCTTTTATTTGTTTCCTCTAATAGTCGCTTCGGCAAATTCTTCGTACGGACAAAGTACGACGCTTTCCCTGAAAGTTAATAATAAAACATTGAAAGAAGTTTTTCATGCTATTGAAAACCAGAGCGAATACATCTTTCTGTACAATGATGAAGTGATAAACGTGAAAAGACGCGTTGATGTATCTGTCGATGGGGCTACAATATATGAAATACTGGATCAGGTACTTGATAAAAAGGAATCAGGATATAAAGTTCTTGACAGGTCGGTGATCCTGTTCAAGAATACGGAAAAAACCGATGTTGCAAATCCGAAAGAAGAACAACAGGCATACGCAGTAACCGGTTCTGTTCGAAGTGATTCCGGCGAGCCTCTTATCGGGGTTCACATTGTTGAGAAAGGTACGACAAACGGAACATCGACAAATGCCGACGGAGTGTATTCGATTACCCTTTCTAAAAACAACGCTACGCTTGCCTTCAGCTATGTAGGGTTCGAAAGTGTTGAAATACAAGCAAGTGGGAGACAGAAAATAGATGTCGTTATGACGGAAAAAACATCCGCCCTTGACGAAGTCGTTGTCGTTGCCTACGGTACGCAGCGCAAAAGTTCTATTACCGGGTCTATTGCTTCTGTAAACGTGGACAAGATGAAAGATATTACGACTCCCAGTGTGGCGAATATGTTGCAGGGCAAGGTTGCCGGGGTTGTGGTTACGCCTGTTTCGGGACAGCCGGGCGCCGGGGTTTCTATCCGGGTGCGTGGTACCGGTTCTGTCCGGGGGTTAAAAGAACCGTTATGGGTGATCGACGGCGTGGTTGGCGATGCTGTTGCCGACCTCAATCCTAATGATATTGAAGCGATTTCCATTCTCAAGGATGGTTCTGCTACGGCGCTCTACGGCTCGCGTGGAGCAAACGGCGTGATACTGGTTACTACCAAACGGGGGACATTGGGAATGTCGCAGATCGATGCGTCGTTGAAATTGGGTGTCTCCCAATTACAAAGGGGTAACTTGCAAATGATGAATGGCGCCGAATATTACGATTACCTGAAAACTGCATTTGAAAATGCAGGGATATTGGAGCAACAACACTGGCTCCAACCTTATTTGGCAAAGCAAAATACCGACTGGTGGGATCTTGCTACCCAGAATGCCCTTACTCAAAATTATAATCTCGGATACAGATATGGTAACGATAAAATCCGGTCGTATATTTCGGGAGACTATTACAATGAAGAAGGTGCTATCAAAGGTTACGACCTTGATCGTTTTACCCTGAGAGCCAATACGGACTATATCGTTAACAAGCGATTGACCCTGAAATCCAAATTGGCTATCAGTTATCGTGAAACCAAGAACCAGGAACATTCCTTGAGCTATACCGGTTATACTCCCTGGGATACTCCTTACGATTCTAAAGGAAATCTGAAGGACGGAAGCCAGGGTTTGCCTTCTGCCGATGCGGCGACAGCGGCCGATCCCCGCGATTACTGGTATTCCGATGGCGGTACAAACTATTTGTACGACCGTCACCTGAATTGGAGCAAGAGTCGTCGGAACGCGATGGATCTGGGCTTGGGTTTTGATTATAAGATTTTTGATTTCCTGACATTTGAATCAAATAATAAATTCGGTTTTGGAAATAGTTATACCAATTCCTATACCGACCCCAGTTCCAGAGGCGGGCAGGCGAAAAACGGAACGGTGGGTTTCGACGGAAGTGAAACCCGGGTTGTTTATACCAGCCAGATGTTGCGATTCCTGAAAACTTTCAATGATAAGCACGAATTTAACGCTTTCCTGGGTTACGACTACGATGAGAAGCGTTCAGGGACTGTAAACGGTACTAATTCCAATATCTTCCCGGGAACTGAAGTCCTGAGCGGGGGAGCCTCAGATCCTACTATTGGCGGCGGAAAGTCGGAAGAAAAGAATGCGGCGTATTTCTTTAACGGGAACTATGCGTACGACGGTAAATACCTCTTTCAGGTATCGGCCAGGCGCGACGGATCGTCACGTTTCGGCGCTAATAAACGTTGGGCGTCTTTCTGGTCGGTTGGCGGCGGATGGAATATGCACAATGAAGAATTTATCAAACAACTTGGCTTTGTCAATGAATTGAAGCCCCGTTTGTCTTACGGTACCACAGGTAACTTGCCGGACGGAGCTTACGAATGGATTACAAAATACAGTGTGACACAAGAATATGGAGGAGAAGTTGCTTTTTATTCTAACTATTCAGGTAATAAAAACCTGTCATGGGAAGAAACGGCATCTTTCGACTTTGGGCTTGATTTCCGGTTGTTTGATCGGGTGAATGTGGTATTTGACGCCTATTCCAAAAAAGTGGAAAATCTGATTTATTTACGTCACCTGACTGCCGTAACCGGTTTTAACAGGCAAACAGCCAATGATGGAAAGCTGGAGAATAACGGGTACGAGATTACTATTACGCCCGAAATTATTAAAACGAAGGATTTTTATTGGGACATAAGCCTCAACCTTGGTTATAACAATAACAAGATAACTTACCTCCCTGATGCGGACGAACTGGCTCAGCAAGCTGTAGCTGTGGGGTATCCTTATCTTAACTGGTATATGCGGGAATGGGCAGGTATAGATGCTATGACCGGAAGTCCGCTATGGTTTATTACGGATAAAGAAACGGGCGAAAAAACGGTCACCGGTAATTACAACAGCGCAACGCGCGTTTTACTCGATTCATCGCCTACACCCAAGTACAATGGGGGAATCAGTTCCTCCTTTTCATGGAAAGGATTGTCGCTGAATGTAAACTTCACTTTTAGCGAAGGTGCTAAAATTTACAATGGAAAGCGG
The DNA here is from genome assembly GCA_025999255.1 of Bacteroidia bacterium. Classification (GTDB taxonomy): domain Bacteria; phylum Bacteroidota; class Bacteroidia; order Bacteroidales; family Azobacteroidaceae; genus BNXB01. The sequence continues at coordinate 38,318 of BNXB01000007.1, forward strand.
GCCGGAGCGCTTGACCGTGATGCGGAACGTCCCTCGCAACCTGCTATGAAACTGGCCGACGGCTGGAGCAGATGGGAGAAACCGGGCGACATTGCCACTCATCCCAAACTAATTGCGGGTGGTAATAATAATGCGGGCGGCGAATCGACCCGGTATTTGGAAAGCGGCGATTATTTCAAATTAAAAACCATATCGCTTGCTTACAGTTTGCCGAAAAAATTCTTGAACCCATTGGGAATGAAAGATTTGAGTATTAGCGTGGGTGGTGAAAATTTATTTACGATAACCAAATTTTCAGGGGATGATCCTGAAATCTTGTTGTCATCAAGATATAATGGAACAACCAGTCCGAGTAGTGGACAGCTTTATCCGACCGTAAGGCGTTTCACGGTAGGATTGAATCTTAAATTTTAACCGGTATTAATATTAAAAGTAGCAAATATGAAAAATATAACAAAATATATATGCGTCCTTTGCCTGTTGTTAGCAATAACAAGTTGTAGTCTGGACGTAAAAATGTATGATGGGATTGTGGCGGAAAATTTTGACCCCCGGAATATCGGAGAATTGTCGCAGGGTAGTTACCGTATGTTGAAAAACGACGGCGGACTTATCGACTACGGATATTATTTTGGTGCATTCGGTGGTGACGACTTGTCGTGGAGCGGCACTTCAACGGGAGGTACATTTAAATTGTACGATTACAGCAGAAATATTGCCAGTTCTACAACCGAGTACACATGGGAACTGGGTTATCGTACGATAGGGAATTGCAACCTGGTTATTGAGTTGGCGGAAGGATTTGGTAATGACCGGACTTCCGGACAAACATTACTGATGGGTGAAAATTACTATCTGCGGGCCTTGTGTTATTTTTTGCTCGTCAATGAGTTCGCCCAACCCTATTCGAATAATCCGGCGCAGAATCCGGGTTTGCCGCTTAAACTTACGAGCGATCCGAACGATTTGCCTTCCAGCCGTTCTACGGTCAAGGAAGTGTACGACCAGGTAGTTTCCGATTTACAAAATGCAATTGAATATATGACTATTTACGACGGATCGCTTCCCAAAGCCAATATTTATGCTACTAAAGAAGCGGCAGAAGCCCTGTTGGCAAGGGTATTCCTCTATATGGAACGTTGGGATGACGCTTACAATATGGCAGACGCTGTAATCAATTCGGGACGGTTTGAACTGGAAACCGGCGAACGGTACGCCATTTATCCGCAACACATTCCCGAAACCAATAAGGAAACTATTTTTGCCGTGCGCCGGACTATAGACAAAGATGACGACAGTTATAGCCGTCAGGGCGGTATGTATATCCGTGTCGATAACAATGGATGGGAGGAAATTTACCCTTCGTCCCGGTATCTGGAATTGTTGGAATTATATCTCAAAGACGATGGAATGCCCCAGGATTTACGGAGTAGATTTATTGTTAAAAGATACGTGGAAGACGGAGCATCGGATTATTCCATAGCTGGTTATCCCAATAAAGTCTATCAAAACTGGTGGTTTGCTTATGCACGCAAACAAGCGGGCGACAATCCTCATTATGAATATGGCAAGGTAAAAGTGAAAAAAGAAGCGGACGGTACATATACCATTACCTCCGCATCAGATGCCGCCCAATTCCAAAGCGCGACTATACAATCCGAACCTTATAACCTTGGAACTCGTTATTATGTGAAAACGACAGACGGTACCAAATACATCGGACGAATTGAACCCGAAGTTTTTGACGCCGCTACCAAACGAGGCAAAGACGCCCGCTTTCTGGTATATGCTATCAACAAGTTTTCGTATCAGGAACAGCGCAGGCATTTGTGGTCGCCGATAATTTCCCGCTTTGCGGAAATGTATCTCATCCGTGCTGAAGTCAATGCAGAAAAGGGTAATACACAATTGGCGCTGAACGACGTAAATGTTCTTCGTCGTCGAGCCGGAATCCCCGAATGGACAGTCGAAAACATAGCGACTGCTGAAGCCGGATCACCCAAGGATATTAAAAAAATCGTGGAGGAAGAACGTATTCTGGAATTTGCATGGGAAGGCCACCGTCGCTTCGATGTATTCCGTCATCGTCAGATATTAGACAGAAGATATCCGGGAGGGCATACACTCGGTTCTGCCGGTAGTCAATTCCTCGAAGTTCCGTACAATTCTCCTGCTGCGTGCGAATTTATCCCACAGGCGCAGTATGACGCTTATCCGTATAAACTGGAACAAAATCCCTGATAGGGCGGTATTCGAAAGCGAAGAATTATATTTAAGACGTATTTATTAATTTAAAAAGATTCAGATATGAAGTATTTATCATATATTATTATTGCCTTCCTGTTAGTTACAGCATATAGTTGTAAAGAGGAAGAACATCCGTATGTGGGCTATATTCAGGTTGAACGCGCGTTGTTGGAGGCTTCTGCAGGCTCTGTTACGGTCACTGCAGATACGGATATCGACGACCAGATTAAGTTGACTGTGGATGCTGGAAATTCGGAATGGTGCACCGCGACTGCCAATGGCAAGCAAATTACGGTTACTGCGACTCAGGCCAATACCGGCGCTGATTTCCGTACGGCAACCGTCAGCGTACGTTGCGGTTATCGTGTTACCGAGTTTACCGTACTGCAGAAATACGAAGGTCAGCAATACCTCGAATACGACTGGAGTAAATGGTCGGCTACGGGTTCTGATGTCCAGGCCAGCGATGGCGGAGGTTATCCAAGCTTATTCAAGGAAGACCGTACGAACTTCTGGCATAGCCAGTATTCGCCGGCGACTCCTAATCCTCACTGGATAATTATCGACATGCAAAAGGAGCTGTCGGTTGCGATGGTACGAATAGCCCGCAGATACTACCCTGCTAATGGCAATAATTATCCTTCGGTAAAGGTGATGGAAGTGCATGCCAGTGCGGACGGCAAGGATTATACCAATGTCGGGGGATTCACTTTTGCACTGCCTTGGACGGCGCCCGACGGAACTGTAGTCACCGGAAACAGTCCGAAAGTTCCTGCATACGAAGATGTTGTGTTTAGCGCTCCGATGCCGGCCCGGTATATAAAACTCGTGATCACGGAAACCAACAATACTAACGGCGTTGCTCAGATAGGTTATTTTAAAGCTTTTGAAAAGATTTAAAGTTAAAAAATGTTAATAATACGAGGCTGTTTCAAAACAGCCTCGTATTATATTTACAAAAAATCGTTAATCCATGAAACGAAGCATGATTTTTACAAAATTGCCAAAGTCCATGAGATTAAAAATCATGCGAGTTCCATACGACCTTAAAAAAATAAATTATTAACGTATGAAAAAAGAAATGTTTACCGTCTTCTTCCTTTTATTTATGACCGTTTGCGCATGTAGCAACGATGAGCCTGTCCCCCCTTTAATTGATGGGAATAAAGACTTGGTATTTAGGCAACAGGGTGGAATGCAATCCCTCAGTATTACGGCTGATACAAAGGATATTACCCTGACAATGGACGAAGCTTCGAAAACCTGGTGTTCGGCGAGGATTCTGGACGACAAGATTAACGTCGCAGTTACTTACAATCCCACCCAGGTTAAACGAAAAACGAATATCATCCTTTCTTCCGGAAATAACACCGCCGAAATTGTTGTTACACAAGATGGTATCGGTTCTGCCGGTTCTTCGGCCATAGATATTCCGTTGGGCGGCAATTCTTATGTAACAGCCGGAACGAATGGAGGGATCATTACCGATGCCGGATTCAATTCGTGGAATTCTACTGCGATTGTTTTCAGTACATTTTTCCGGGTAAACAGGGCGGGCGGTGACCTGAAACTTTATCTTAAATACAGATCCGATGCCGAAGGTAATGTCATTATGGTGAGATGCAAGGGAAAAGAATTTGAAGTAAGTCTGCCGAAAGCTGAAACGGAAACGGCGGTTTTTCTCGGCTCAATCGAAAAAGTCGGTTCCGGTTATATCCGGGTAGATTTTCAGGGTAAAACGCTTAAAGGAGTGACATTTGCCCTGGCTTCCTCATTGCAGGTGAGCGGTACGGCTACCGAAAGCATGAATTATGTAGGCGACTTTTCGTATTATTGGGGTAGGAGAGGACCTTCGGTTCACATGACATATACTATCCCTGCCGGAGAAACAGCAGAATGGTTCTATAATGAAGTAACGGTTCCTGAAGGCCTCGACCCGATAGGTTCCTATTTTATGGCGAATGGTTTCAACGAAGGATATTTCGGCATACAGGTCAACTCAGCGACCGAAAGACGTGTCTTATTTTCCGTATGGAGCCCCTCACAGACCGACGATCCCAGTCAGATACCGGAAGAAGACAGAGTGATACTGATTAAAAAAGGCGAAGGCGTCACTGTTAATGATTTTGGAAATGAAGGATCGGGAGGGCAAAGTTACCTGACATACAACTGGAAGTCAGGAAATACGTATAAATTCATAAACCGTATCCGGCCGATCGAAAACGGTTATTCGGAATATACGGCATATTTCTATGCGCCCGAATCGGATAAATGGCGACTGATAGCGCAATGGAAACGCCCGAAAATACAAACCTATTATCAGCGTCCTTATTCGTTTCTCGAAAATTTCAACAACAACACGGGACATATTACCCGCAAAGCATATTACAGAAACCAATGGGTTTATACAACAGCCGGTAAATGGGTACAATTGGTTGATGGCCGGTTTACAGTCGATGCGACCGGAGGTCCGGGTTGGCGTATGGATTACAAAGGCGGAATGGAAGAGAACGGATTCTTCCTGCAAAATTGTGGGTTCTTCGACGATTATGTAACACCTAACAGCGCTTTTCAACGGAAAGTATCCGGCCGTCAACCGGATATAAATTGGGGAGAACTGAAATAATTTAAATCATTCAACTTAGCTCATACAATAATGATGTTTGATCAATACCACTTGAACAGTTTCATGCCGATAACGAAACAGATAAGACCGAGGGCTGACAACGCAAAAGTCGGATATATCACCTCCATCCATCCGGCACCTTCGTTGAAAATACTCCGGATACCGTCCGTAAGCGCTGTTAAGGGGAGTAACTTAATGGTTCCGATGCTCCATTCCGGAAAGTTATGATAACTGAAGAAAATACCCGACAACAACATCATGGGCATTTGCACGGCATTAATCCATCCGGTACCGACTTCCGTTTTAGTCGTATTGCATGCAACCAGGATAGCGATCCCTGTAAATGCCAAATTGCCGGCCAGAAACAAAACAATCAATGCTCCGATATTCCCCTGAATGTGAATGTCGAATATCAACCAGGCAAAAAACAGCAGAATCAGAGACTCAACCACATTCATGAGGATACGGACAAACATCAGGGAGATCAGGAAATTCGACTTTTTCATCGGAGTCGCCACCATCCGTCGTAATAATTTCTGGGATCTTCGTTCAATGATCGTATAACTAATCCCCCACATGATGGAACTCATCAATCCGAATGCAATCAGCCCCGGAATCAGGAAATCAATGTAACGAACACCTTTTAAAGTCAGTGGTTCGATATCCGTATTTACGATATTCATGGTCGAAGCAGGTGATTTTATCAGAGCTGAAAGTTTCATATATACCAGTTGAGCTTGGGAGTTGTGCGGATCAAAATGATAACTGGTTTTTCCTAAGGAATCTGTAACAATCAAATCCGCTTCTCCTCTTTTTAATGATACGATAGCTGAATTCCAGTCGCTATGTGAAAATTTGAATTCCGTATTACCCAGGGTTTTATCACTGACTTTCCAGTATTGGACTTTTTCCCCTTTGCTCTGGGCTTCTCTACCATAAATATTTAGCAGTGAGTCTAATTCCGTCGGATTTTTTTCAACCAGAATAATATTGAATTTTGATTCCGTTTGCTGTGTAAAAGCCAAACCTAGTCCAATGGAGATAAGTACGGGAAAAATCATTCCCCAGAAAAGCACTTCCGGTTCACGGATCGTCAACAGGAATTGGGTTTTGAAAAGTTGGTATAATTGATTGTTTTTGATTGATTCCATACGTAATTAATTGAGAATTGAGAATTGAGAGTGGAGAATTGAGAATATAAAGATATTTGTTACAGATCAGTATTCGTATTCTCGCGAAGCGCTCTCCCTGTCAGGTTAATAAATAATTCGTCGAGATTACGGGAGTTCTCGTCCAACAATTCTTCCAGTTTTCCTTCCGTTAATGTTTTACCTTCATCGATAATAATGATATGGTCACAAAGCGATTCCGCTTCTTCCATGTAATGAGTTGTTAAAATGAGAGTGGTTTCTCCCCGGTCTTTCAATTCTTTCAGGATATTCCAAAGGTCGAGGCGTGAGTGCGGATCGAGTCCGGTAGTAGGTTCGTCCAGAAAAAGAATCTGTGGAGTATTCAACAACGCTACGCCTAAAGCAAGTCGCTGTCGTTGTCCTCCCGAAAGCGTTCCCACCATTGATTTTCGTTTACTTTCCAATCCGGTCAGTTCAATGATTTCATTCGCCCGTTTTTCTCCTAACCGAAAGAAACTGGCAAAGAGACATAAAGTTTCAAAAACCGTCAATTTATCGGAAAAACGGGTTTCCTGTAATGATAAACCGATAATCGACCGAAGTTCTTTTTCATTTTTTTGCCAATTTTTACTTTGTAGTAAGATTTCTCCGGAATCAGGTTTTTTCAATCCTTCCATCATTTCTACCATTGTCGTCTTTCCAGCTCCGTTAGGGCCGAGCAATGCTACAAACTCTCCCGGAGATATGACAAAAGAAATACCCCTTACCGCCTGTACATCCTTGAATGACTTATATACGTCTCTTACTTCTATCTGATACATCTTGTATTATTTTGTTCATCCAATTTAGGTGGTATCTGATTATTTTTCCTTACGGTTTTATATCCATTTCCCTGTTAAGACGACAAAAATAACAATAAATTTCAAGAATTCAAATATGGACGCGAGGAGATAGAAATTCTTTTTGTTTCTTTTGTCAGGGGAGATAAAATTCTTACCTTTGTCAACTCAATCGTGTTGTTTTGTGAGAAGGAATAACAAAATCAGAAATATAATTGCGGTTATATTATTAACCATATTCACAACTTATTATGTGGATATCGGTTTCTTTTTTCATAGTCATAGAATTAACGGCGAATTAATTACACATTCACACTTTCACAATAATCAACATTCAAAAAGCGGATTCCATACGGAGGCGGAACTGAGTTTAATAGCAGTGTTGTCGTCTTCTGTTATGATTGTTGCGATCACTCCGTTTTTTATAGCGCTACTTTTATTTTTACTGGCTTCCCTTCATTGTAAGAAAAATATTTTAAATGCACAAAATACACTTTTTAGTTGTTTTTATCTGCGTGCCCCTCCTGTATTAAACTGATTTTTATTTAGAGTAATTCTGGATTTTTACGGAAAATATCACTGGGTTTTTCGATGAGGTTTACGAGAAATATGCAGTGTGTCTATTTTTTCCGGTTCATCGTGAAGAAAGTCCTGTAATTCCGATTTAGATTATGTTATCAGTTTAATTTTCAATTTTTTATGAACAAAATATTTTTTCTTTTTTGTTGTGTTCTGTTTTTTTCGTGTAGTAAAAATGAAGAAAAAACAGAAAGTCATGATATACAGTATAAAGGCGATACCCTTTTAATTTCATCCCAGTCGAATATTCTCCCTAAAATAAAGTTGTTGACTGTTGAGTCCCGACTTCATAGCGCTGAGTTTAATACGACAGGAACGGTAAAGGCTATTACCGGCCATCTTGTTGAAATTGCGCCTCCTTTTGATGGCAGGATTTCGAAGTTATATGTACGGCTTGGTCAGAAAGTAAATTCCGGCGCCCCGGTTTTTGACCTGAATTCTAACGAGTTTTATGAGGCTTCTAAAATATATTTCCAAACGTTTCAGAATAAAAAGATGGCGGATGTTAATCTGAAACGTCAGAAAGATCTGGTTCAACATGGAGTAGGGGTACAAAAAGAGTTGGAAGAGGCCGAAACCAATGCGGAACTGGCTCAGAAAGAGTTTGAATCTGCTGTAGCCGGACTAAAAATACTTAATATCAATCCC
>BNXB01000008.1 GCA_025999255.1 Bacteroidia bacterium
CAGAGGCACTTCAGACATATTATTTCCGATAAATCCGGAAAACTTTCCGACACACCATTCAATCCATTGCATCGGATAATCGCCCAAAAGGAAAGTGAATTCAAACATCAGGAACATAAACAAAAAGAATACAGGATATCCCCAGACCTTATGTGTCACCAAAGCATCGATCATCCGGGTCGTTTTCATCGTATCGGCAGGACCATCGGTGTAAGTCTGCTTCAGAGCCCCGCCTATAAAACCGTAGCGGGCATTGGTGAACGAGGTTTCCACATCCTCTTTCATTTCTTTCGAAAGAGATTTTACCTGAGCATCACGCACTTCAAAAAGTTTATCCCAGCATGGTAATTTACGGGCTTCCGCTTCTATTTCCCGATCACCTTCGAGCAATTTCAGACTGATATACCGTTTCGACCTGTCCTTCCCGATACTATTATCCTCTTTCAATACACTTTTGACATGGAAAATTCCGGATTCCAATTCTTCTCCGTAATTGATATGTATATGACGTGATATTTCACATTCACCTTCATATACTTCAATAATCTTATCAAAGAGTTCGGATATACCTTTGCCCGTTTTTCCGATAGTAGGGACAATGGGAATCCCAATCATCCGGGACAGGGATTCGTAATCGAATTCAGCCCCGGATTTTTCCAACTCGTCATACATATTCAAAGCGATGACAACATTGGAATCCATATCAATCAATTGAGTGGTCAGATAAAGATTGCGTTCAAGATTAGATGCGGCAACCACATTAATGATTACATCCGGATGTCCGTCGTTGATTTGTTGCCTGACATAAAGTTCTTCCGGAGAATAGGCTGATAATGAGTATGTTCCGGGTAAATCATACAGTTTAAATACATAACCTTTGTGCTTGAACTTTCCCTCCCGGGCATCAACAGTCACCCCACTGTAGTTACCCACCCGTTCGTGAGCTCCGGAAGCTATATTAAAAAGAGAAGTCTTCCCGGAGTTAGGGTTACCGACCAAAGCGACATTAATAGTCTTACTCCGTTCTTCAGCTATATCACGGAGCTGTTTACTATCAATAGTTAGCGGACTGATTCCATTCAATTCTTTCTCAACGGAATCTTCCGAAACGACTTCCACCAAATCGGCTTCACTTCTTCGAAGAGAAACCTCATATCCCATGACATGGTATTTTATAGGGTCTTTCAAGGGGGCATTGAGTATTACCTCCACTGTTTTCCCTTTTATAAAGCCCATTTCTATGATTCGTTTACGGAAAGCTCCGCGTCCGGTCACCTTGACAATAATTCCTTTATCACCCGTTTTGAGGTCGGAAAGTTTCATTACTCAATACAATTCAAATATTGAGGTACAAAGGTCGGAAAAAACATCCGATAATGCAATAGTTATTTTGAATCATTTCAAATAAGGTTTTTCCGGTTATTTCTTTGCGGAAGACCTTCCTTTTGATTTTGATTTTGTTTTCTCCGGCGCTTCTTTTATTATTTTCATACAATCTTCGTACGATAACCCAGCAGGTTCCACACCTTTAGGAATTTTATAATTCCCTTTGTCGTATGAGATGTAAGGGCCAAAACGTCCGTTGAGAACCTGAAGTTTAGAGTCCTGCTCAAAAGCCCGGATTACTTTTTTAGCATCTTTCTCATTCTTTTCATTAATCAGTTGTTCGGCCTCCTCGATCGAGATCGAGATAGGGCTGTATTGCTTAGGTATAGTAGTAAATGTATTATTGTATCTCAGGAATGGGCCGAAACGTCCCACAGCAGCCATAACGGGTTTACCGTCTATTTCTCCGACCAGGCGGGGCAATTCAAACAATTTCAGAGCTTCCTCAAGGCCGATTGTTTCGATGGATTGACCCTTCATCAGAGATGCAAAAAGAGGTTTTTCCACATCTTCGGCGGAACCAATCTGCACAAAAGGCCCGTAACGTCCGATTTTAACAGAAACCGGTTTCCCGGTTTTCGGGTCCGTACCCAATATCCGTTCTCCGACTTTATGTTCGGTTTTAGCTTTGGAAGCAGCCTCTACTATCGGATGGAACATTTTATAAAATTTATCGATAGTATCCGTCCATTTCAGGTCTCCATCGGCAACTTTATCCAGTTCTTTCTCAACACTGGCTGTAAAACCGTAATCCAAGACCCCCGGGAATTGTTCGGTAAGAAAATCATTCACTACCAACCCGGTATCCGTAGGCATCAATTTACCCTTATCGGCGCCGACCATTTCTTTTTTAGTTACAGACACAATTTCCCCCTGTTTCAGAGTCAAAGTTATAAAATTACGTTCTTCTCCATCCTTATTTCCTTTGACTACATATCCTCTGTTTTGTATGGTAGAAATCGTAGGAGCATAAGTAGAAGGACGTCCGATACCCAATTCTTCGAGTTGGCGTACAAGGCTGGCTTCGGAATACCGGAACGGTCGTTGGGACAAGCGTTCCTGTGCTGAAGCCTGATCCAGGTTCAATTCTTCATTGACCTTCAAAGGAGGAATAATAGAATCCGTATTTTCATCGACACTCTCGTCATCGTGACTCTCCATATAAACCCGGAGAAATCCGTCAAATTTAATGACTTCTCCTGTTGTCTGAAATTTATCCCGGCTATTACTTATAGCAATCGTTACGGTTGTACGCTCCAATTCGGCATCAGCCATTTGCGATGCAATGGTACGTTTCCATATCAATTCATATAAACGTTGTTCCTGTGCCGTTCCTTTGATGGTTTGTCTGTTCATATATGCAGGACGGATAGCCTCATGAGCTTCCTGCGCCCCTTTGGTTTTCGTCTGGAACTGACGCCCTTTGACATATTTTTCTCCAAACTCCGATTCAATTTCTTTTTTTGCCGCAGAAATAGCAATCGCCGAAAGATTTACGGAATCGGTACGCATATAAGTGATATATCCCGATTCGTAAAGTTTCTGTGCAACCGACATTGTCTGCGACACGGAAAAACTTAACTTCCTGGAAGCTTCCTGTTGAAGCGTAGAGGTCGTAAATGGAGGAGCAGGAGATTTTTTTGCCGGTTTGGTAACAATATCTTCAATTGAAAAAGCAGCATTTTTAAGTGATTCGAGAAAGTCATTCGCTTCTTTTTCCGTCTTCAAACGCCTTGCAAGCTCAGCCTTCAAAATCGTCCCATCGGATAACTCAAACAGAGCGGTTACACGATATGAAACTTCAGCGACAAAATTATTGATTTCCCGTTCCCGTTCCACGATTAATCGAACAGCAACCGACTGTACACGTCCGGCAGAAAGTGCAGGACGAATTTTTTTCCAAAGTACGGGCGACAACTCAAAACCGACAATCCGGTCGAGAACACGGCGGGCTTGTTGCGCATCAACCAGGTTATAATCTATATCGCGGGGATTATCTATGGCATTCAGAATGGCGTTTTTAGTAATCTCATGGAATACAATCCGGCGTGTGTTGGCCTTTTCCAGGCCTAATACCTCATAAAGATGCCAGGCAATAGCCTCCCCTTCCCGGTCTTCATCGGAAGCTAACCAAACTATTGGAGAGCCTTTTACTTCTTTCTTCAATGATTTAACGACATCCTCTTTCTCCGTTGAAACAACATATTCCGGCCGATAATTATTTTTAATATCAATTCCAAGACCTTTTTCTTTCAAATCCCGGATATGACCATAACTGGATAATACTTTATAATTCTCACCTAAAAATTTCTCTATGGTTTTGGCCTTCGCCGGAGACTCTACTATTACCAGATTTTTTTGCATAAATGTATATGTTCTAACTTTTTCGGGCGCAAAGTTATTAAAAAAATTTCAGACCAAAACAGTTAATTGTCAAAAAACATCAGAATAAAATATTTACGCCGGCCATAATACTGAAATTTTGTGCAGGATAGCCGTAAAACAAATCGTATTTTTGAAACAACAAATTATTTACTTTTACAAAAACTGAAAAAGTATCATTAACCGTATAAGTTCCCGAAGCCCCAAGATTATTGATATTTTTCATACCTTCGGATCCGGTGGGCGCAAGCGCTTTTCTACCGGTTTCCAAACGATAGAAGGCATCCAACCGTAACGGTAACCGGGGAAATTTATATCCGGCTGTCAACTCAGCTTCAAAATCCGGTTTGCCCCAAGGTTCTAATTCAATAACTTCAGGATGTGAATCAGGATCTGCAAGAATTACATCCCAATTATAATAAGTCATTTTCAATCCTAAATTAAGTACATCCTGATAATTATATTTTAAAGTTCCACCCAATTTGATTACATTGGCATCCATATATGTCGGAAAAATCATTCCTGCCGGAATTAAATATGTCCCAAAGAAATGTTCATTTTTTACAATTTTGTACCCGGCAAAAAAATCAAACCATAGATTCCCGGACGGAGATCCCTGTACTCCTATTTTCCCGTCAAACGGGGTGCGGGAATCACGAACCCTGATTTCAGGAGACACATAACGATTCTCATAAAACATCGAATAAAATCCATTATCCTGAACGCCTCCTTCTGCAGCCAGATAGAGGTTGATTTTTTCCGACGGACGTAGATTGATCCTGATATCCGGAGAGATATTATTTTCATCATCACCGGGCATTAAAAGCAAATTAACTTTTACTCCCAATCTCAGAGTCCAATTATCGCCTTCTATTCCAAAATACGGATTCAAAGATACATTATTGTAATCAAAAGCGTCCCGGATAATTACATCCTCTGGAACCGTACTCTTATAATTCTTCCAATAACCTCCAAAGCCGATTTTCATATCAGTATTAAACTCTTTACGGACATCCCAGTCAAAAGAAAAACGGTTTTCTTTCCCACCGTCCAAATCTTCGGAATACAGGTATTTTTGTTTAAAAATAACGTTCGACAAATTAAAAGAATAATTTAACTCGTCAGGCTGGATATTAGTAAATCCGGTTCCTATTTCGAAAATATTATTAACCTGGTTCACACCCTTATCAATGGTATATTCCGGCAACCACATATGAGACGAATTATAAGGCATCCTATATCCGTAATAGTTATATGCGGAATAAGTATATTTTACATTCGCATTCAGATTCATTCCTCCGAAATCATGTAAAAAACCAAGTCCGCCCAAATAATCGTTGATCTTCATTTTTTCTTTTTCATCATCCTGCAAATAAGTTACATTCCCGTTGGATATCCGGCTTGAACCGAAAATACTCAACCTGTCTTTTTCCGTATTCAGAATCTGATAACCTAAATCGCCGTCAAAATCAATAAATGAACTGACTCCGGCTTTCAGGTAAGCTCTCTTTTTCGAATAAGGTACATTCGTAAAAAACGAACCTGCCGGAAGGATAGTCAATTGAGGCTTGATCTCATAAGGGACTGAAAACCGGGCAAATTCAACCTGGGTTTTCGGGACTTCCGGATCCTTTAATTCCGGTAAAGCTCCTATTTTGGAAGCATCCCTGATTGTGGGAGTGTATTCTTTTTCCAGGGTCAGTTCCCTGTTCAATGCCGTAGAATCCGGCTTGGAGTTTTGAGCAAAAGCGGATGTTGTAAAACAAACAATGACCGGTATGATAAGATTCAGAAACTTCATATATACAGTTTTTATTTTTTACAATCAGTTAGCCGATATACGGGCAAGACGTTCTTCAATCATTTTATGAATATCGTCATCCGTATTTTTATAATTATGTTTTAGACTTTCCAGATATTGCTTTGCCTGGAAATTATCACCTTTGGAAACATATACATCCGACAACAGGACAAAACTACGCGCCAACCAATAAGCATGGGGAGTCCCTACCCGGATATAATCCAATACTTCCTTTTCTGCTTTATCCATATTTTTAGTATCATAATAAACCTGTGACAGCAAGTATTTAGCTTCCGCACCATAAACAGTACGCGTATCTTTCGATAAATCCGTTAGCTCAGGTATGGCCTTCTGAGTTTCTTTCAATCCTAAATAAGCTTTAGCTTTGTAGTACCGGCCTTCGGATATTACTTCCGGATTGATATTGGTTTCTTTCAACAGAATATTCGCTACATTCAGAATCTCGGCATAATCGTCCAGATGATATCCCGAACGCATCATTCCCAGTAAAGCCGTTGTTTGATTGGCTTTACCGGCTGCAACCTGCCTCAATCTCTGATAGTTGGTTAAAGCTTCTTTGTATTCCCTGTTTTCATATTGTATTCCTGCCACATGCAGAAGAGCATTTTCAAGAAATCCGGTATTTCCGACAGCGATTACCTGTTCATATTCCGATTTTGACCGGAAAAAATCTTTCTGGTTATAATAAATTGCACCCAGGTAATTGTGGGCGTTAACGGCGAAAGATCCTTCCGGAAACTGCTGCAAATATTTGTTCAGAGCCGTCTGAGCTTGTTTTTCATCCCCTTTCAGGAATAACTTTTCGGCAGATAGATAAGTCAGGGAATCCTGTTCGCTTACTTCAAATTTCTCAACTCCACCTTTACCTTTTACATATTCGGCATACCCTTGAATATCATTCATGTCCACATACACCGATTTCAGGTCCTGGGCGGCCACACGAGCTTCCTCTGTTCCGGGATATCGTTCAATAACCTGTTTGTAAGCAGTAGCAGACTTTTGCAACTCATTTTGATTGAAATAAAGCAAACCGATTTGCACGCCGGCTTTACGAGCCAATGCGTTTTGAGGATATTGATTGATTAACTTGTCAAAAGTTTGAATTGCAGCAGTATTATTTTCCATCATCACATAAGCGCGGCCTTTTTCGTAAAGGGCATCGGTCACATAACGGGAATCCGGATAAGTAGAGATTAACTGATCCATTTGAGTCACTTTACCCTGATAATTTTTCTGTAATCCCATTACAAAACCCTTCTGGAAAGCAGCATAATCAGCAAAAGACGGCTGAATTTCAACAGATTTGGAATAAGCATTTTCCGCTTCTGCAAACCGCCGCTGATCGAAGTAGCAATCACCCAAGCGGGCATATGCGTCTGCCAGAGAAAAAACCGAACGATCCCGTTCTTTACTTATATAACTGTTAAACTCGCTCTGAGCCGTTGCATACTGACCTTTCTTGAAATAACAATATCCCAAGCCGTAATGTGACAAATTTCCCAGATTACTACCGGCTTGAGAAGTTCTCAAATAAGCATTGTAATCTTTGATCGCACTATCATACAGGTCTTGTTTATAATAAGACTCAGCTCTCCAATAAATAGACTTATCCTTTTCGTCAGGAGCATAATCCCCCATCCCGATTGCTTTTGTAAAACTATTCACGGCTGTTGAATATTCGGCATTAGTAAACGTTACCGTTCCCTGGTAGTAAAATATCTTTTGTTTTGCTTCCAGAATTTTACGTGCCGGATTTTTGATCTTTTCAATGGAACGAAGAGCCGTTTCATAATTCTTCGTTGTCAGGTAAACATCCACCAAACAATCATTTACCTTATCCGTATAAATCGAATTAGGATAAGTATTCAGAAAATTTTCCAAAACGGTCACAGATTCTCCAAAAGCAGAAACTGAATTTTTATGCAACAACATTGCATAATTATACATTGCCGTTTCCTTAGCCTGAGGATCGAAATTCAAACGGGAAGCCGATTCAAAAGCCATCAATGCATTTTTTTCATCTTGCAGGTTCAGGTAAGATTGCCCAAGAAACAAATAAGCGTTCTGACCCAGGGCATCATTCGCCGGATTACTCTTCACCAGATAAGTTACCGCAGGTTTATAATCCTTCAGATTATAATAAGACATACCCAACAGATACAAATCTTCACGCGGCAGAGTCCCTCCCGAAGAAGCATATTGCAATAAATACTTGGATGCATTTGAATAATCAGCTTCCTTATAATAGGATACGCCTACAATACGATTTATTTCCGGATTATACACATGAGATGAATAATTATTCAATAAATCAGCCCCTTCTTTTATTGTTTGCGCATAACGTCCTTGAATAAAATTAGACTGTGTAATATAATACAACACATCAGGCCTGAATTCCTTATTATTACGAAGTTGATTGAATAAAGGCAAAGCATCATTGTATTTTCCATTCGAATAATCAATATATGCCGAATAATAGGTTGCAGCATTACGATAATTCTCTCCGGTGGTTCTCAATATCCCGAATAACCTGCGCGCTTCATCCTTCTTATTTGATTTCAGACACGACAGAGCCATCCGGTAGGCATAATCTTCCTGGTTTTTAATCGAAAGATTATCGATGTCAGCCTTCTCAAACCAATAAATAGCCACATTATAGTCTTGCTTCTCAAAATGAGTAGAGCCGATCATAAAACACACTTCATCATAATGCATAGATTCGGGATAAGTATCCAGATAATCTTTTAAAATTACCGAAGCATCTTTCCTTCCCTGCGCATAAGCAGATGCCGCCAATAAAAACCCGGCTTCCCTTATCAAATCAGGATTTACAATCTGTTGTTTCTTATACTGGTCTATTTTGTCTATACATCCGGCATAATTACCATCGTCGTACATGGTTTTAGCTTCGTCAAAGAGCCGGTTAGGAGACATGAATTGTTCTGAACGCTGGGAAACAGCTAATTGCGCAAGAAAGATCAGGTACAAAAAAATAATCGTTTTTCTCATTTCGAAGTTTTTTGTAAAGTATTGGGACAAAGGTATAGTTTTTATGCTATGATTGTTAATTTTTAAGAATGTTTAACCGCATTTTCTCTCTGCAAGTCGGTAATCCTGAATTATGATGTTATTTATCCCTAATTTATTTTTAAATTTGCATCTTAAAATAACAATATTTATATGATGAAACATTTGGTTGTATTATCGGGAGCGGGAATGAGCGCCGAAAGCGGAATCAGCACTTTCCGCGATTCGGGCGGCTTATGGGAAAAGATGGAGAGCTTACCAAAGCCTGTAGCTGCAACAACAAAAACCTTGTCTCCGATATCGGATACAATGACATCCATTTTGGAGATAAAGCAGAAGATGGAGCTCAACTTCGCCCGTTTATCGTGTGGTTCGGGGAAGCGGTACCGTTGATTGAAAAAGCGGCGGAGATAGTCGCTCGTGCAGACATTCTGGTTATCGTCGGGACATCCTTACAGGTTTACCCTGCCGCCGGCCTTGTCGATTATGCTAAACCGGGGATTCCGGTGTATCTGATTGACCCGAATGAAGTGCAAAGCCGGAGAAATGTGATTTATATCAAGGAAAAAGCAAGTACGGGACTAGAAAAATTGTTTTAACAACATAATCACCGGATTGGAATTTTCATCCAATTTTGAGGCAATTTCTTTCAATTTACCTTATAAACAATTCACAACTCCAACAAGCCTTCCGGAAGATCCATCCTGATTATTTTCTGTTTCTCGTCAATTTCCATTATTATTTCTTCGGATGCAGGAATGAGTAATTCCCCGGATTCATGTTCCACAATAAACAAAACATTGACGGTAGCTTCATCGACATCCACAATCCGGCCGACCGCAGTATTATTTATATCCCGCAAAAGGAACCCTATAAAATAATCCCAGGTATAAGAATCCCCGGCAGAACCTGATTTCATATATTGTTTCGGAAAATACACTTCGGTATTGGAAAGCATTTTGGCCTTCTCGTCCGTATCAATGCTTTTCAATTTGACGAATACCGCAGAATCGGATTTAAATCGGTATTCCTCCATTCTGAACGGGACAAGAATTCCATCCAATTCACAAATAAGAAAAGAACATTCATTTTCATCAAACGAATCGTCCGTAAAGGTAAAAGACAACTCCCCTTTAATACCGTGCGGTTTGTTGAAACGGCCTATTTTTATTAAATCCTCCCGGATGATCATATTCTCGTTATTCTGGCCCCCAATGCATTCAATCGTTTATCAATATCCTGGTATCCGCGATCAATCTGATCAATATTGTGAATGCGACTGGTACCCTCCGCACTCATAGCGGCAATCAACAAAGCGATTCCAGCCCGGATATCGGGCGATGTCATATTTGCAGCGCGTAATTTATACCTTCGGGCCGAACCAATCACAGTTGCACGATGTGGATCGCACAAAATAATCTGCGCTCCCATATCAATTAATTTATCGACAAAAAACAACCTGCTTTCAAACATTTTCTGATGAATGAGAACGCTTCCGTTGGCTTGTGTTGCCACGACAAGGAAAACGCTCAGTAAGTCGGGGGTAAGTCCGGGCCACGGGGCATCGGCAATAGTCATAATGGAACCGTCAATAAATGTTTCGATGGAATAGGAATCCTGCTGAGGCACAATAATATTATCTCCTTCCTGTTCTACAATAATCCCGAAACGGCGGAATGCATCCGGAATGATTCCCAAGTTATCAAAAGAAACATCTTTTATACGGATACCGGATGCTGTCATAGCAGCCATACCAATAAAACTGCCTATTTCAATCATATCCGGCAAAACCGTATGAACACAGCCGCCTAAAGAATCCACCCCTTCAATATTCAGCAAATTAGAACCTAATCCGTCGATTTTAGCCCCCATAGACCGGAGCATTCGTGTAAGCTGTTGCAGATAAGGCTCACAAGCAGCGTTGTAAATAGTAGTCTTTCCTTTCGCCAGTACGGAAGCCATCAAAATGTTGGCAGTACCGGTTACAGATGCTTCGTCGAGAAGCATATAAGCGCCTTTCAATCCGGGGGATGTCACCTCATAGAGCTGCCTCTTTGTATCATACTCGAATTCAGCTCCTAATTTCTGAATTCCAATAAAGTGAGTATCCAGACGACGGCGGCCTATTTTATCACCTCCGAGTTTAGGAATCAAAGCTTTACCAAAACGGGCAACCAATGGGCCGACAATCATCACTGATCCTCTCAATGAAGCGCTTTTTTTCAAAAATTCATCCGATTCCAGGTAATCGAGGTTGATTTCATCAGCCTGAAAATTGTAAGTCCCCGGCGAAGGATGGTCCACCTTCACTCCCATTTCTCCCAGAAGAACAATCAGATTATTTACATCAAGAATATCCGGAATATTATGAATCGTGACCTTTCCCGGGGTCAATAATGTTGCACAAATAATCTGCAGAGCTTCATTTTTGGCTCCCTGAGGCACAATCTCTCCCGACAGGCGGTGCCCTCCTTCAATAACAAATGAGGCCATGTATAATCCAGGTATTTTATTTATTTTGCCTTCTTGTAAGATTTTTATTTTTCTTCATCAAAATATCTTTTGACTCGGTCAATTTAACGGATTCTTCATTCAACACAATTTTCCCTTCGGAAAGATATTCCAAGTCTTTAAAAATTTTAGAATCATCCACAGCCTCCTTATTCCATGTCAAAAATGATTTTTTCATGTGGTTGGCCAACAAACCGATTAACTGGGTACGTTCTTCTCCCGGTTCATATTCCTCAGCCTTTTTAATCATGTTTTCCAGATTTTTACCATAATGCTTATAGGCAATAGCCCCCTGGCTATACGGTAATTTATTAGGCTTGGCATACAAATCTTCTTTCTTGATCACCTCATAAGGATAATCGATATCCAGACTGAAATCCGACATAATGGCCAAATGATCCCATAAAATGTGTTTAAAGTCATTCACATCCCTCAAATGCGGGAACATATTACCCATAATATTTATGATGGTATCGGCACATCGTTTCCGTTCGTTCCGGTCGGAAACCGAAACACAATAATCCACCATATTCTGAATGTTTCGTCCGTATTCCGGCAAAACCAGTTGTTTTTCCTGCGTGTTATATCTCATGCTTTTATATGATTTCAATGATTTAGCATCCATGACAATATTAATTAATTTAGTTATCATCCGTTGAATACAACCATGTTACAAATATAATACTTTTCGTCTCAATATACAAATTTTATCCGGAGTTTCCAAGCACCTTGTTTTTTGCAATTGTCGCAATAAATTCTTTCAAATAAAAAGGCTCAAAATAAGCCGTATCTTCAAAACGTTTTTCCCTGTATGCCTCTTCCGATAAAGAAACCATAAAAGAAGCCAAAGGCACAATATCGTCCAGGAAGAAAGCATTGGAAGAATGAATTACAGACTTGCTCTTTTCCGAACCGTCCCCATAAAATAAAACTTTACCTCCGGAAAGATAACCGGAAAAAGAATTTTCATCAACAACCATAGCCGAAACATCCTGTAAAAGCTGCATTTGGGAATTATAAACAGCGGTATAGACTTCCATTCGTCTGGCATCTATCATAGGACAATAAAAATCCACAGTTTGCTCTTTGAATATTGCAAAATTAGTCATAATCTGCAATGTCGGAATAGCAATCAAAGGAATACCCCATCCATAACAGAGCCCTTTAGCCTCAGAAATTCCGATTCTCAATCCGGTATAGGAACCAGGTCCGCTACCTACCGCAACAGCATCCGGAACCAGATGATTTTTCCTCGCAAACGCCATAACTTCCGCGACAAACACTCCCAGCAAAGAAGCATGCCGGACACTTGTCCTGTCCTCTTTCTCCAAAATGAGTACTCCATCCTTTGCCAAAGCCACCGAGCAGACCTTGGTAGATGTATCAATGTTAATTATACATGCCATAATTTACTTGCAAAAGTACATTTTTATGTTGAATTTTGAGGATTTTTTCAATATAAAAACTATTTTTGCAGAATAATAATGTGACCATGATCCAATCAATGACCGGATTCGGGAAATCAACTACCGAATTATCCAACAAGAAAATAAGCGTAGAAATTAAATCACTCAACAGCAAGCAACTTGATTTAAACACGAGGATACCAAGCATTTACAGAGAAAAAGAAATGCAAATCCGTAATACTTTAATGCAAGCAATTGAACGTGGTAAAGTCGATTTTTTGATCTTCATTGAAAATATAGACAAAAATATTTCATCCCAAATCAACCAGGGAGCTGTAGAAAATTATTATGATCAGATTAAATCTATTGCTGAAAATCTGAATCTGTCACTCCCTTCCGATCCGTTTTCAGTTATTCTCCGCTTACCGGAGACAATCAAAACGGAATTTTCAGAAGTGGATGATTCCGAATGGGAATCCGTTTATAAAACGATAGAAGAAGCATTAAAACAATTTACGGATTTTCGTATTCAGGAAGGTGAAATGCTTGAAAAACTGTTCATACAAAAAATTGGAAATATCGGTAACCTGTTAAAGGAAATTGAAATATATGAACCGGAACGGGTAGAGAAGGTTCGTAATAAAATGCAGGAAGGCTTATCTAAAATCGATATCGGATCATACGATCAGAACCGTTTTGAACAGGAAATGATATTTTATATCGAACGACTGGATATCAACGAAGAAAAAAACAGGCTTGCCAACCACCTCAAGTATTTCGGGGAAACTCTGAATAATGAGAAAAGCCAGGGGCGCAAACTGGGTTTCATTGTACAGGAAATAGGCAGGGAAGTCAACACAATGGGTTCCAAATCCAACCACGCGGAAATGCAGAAGTTAGTAGTACAAATGAAAGACGAATTAGAACAAATTAAAGAACAGATACTGAACGTTTTATAAATTGATAATTGACAATTGATAATTGACAATTGTTTTTTGAGCAAGCCTATTATTAATTGTCAATTATCAATTATCAATTGTCAATTAATTATGGATGGTAAGTTAATTATTATTTCAGCACCTTCGGGTTCAGGCAAATCAACGATTATTGATTATGTCCTGTCTCAAGGTCTCAATCTGAAATTTTCTATTTCCGCAACCAGCAGAAGTCCCCGGGGAAAAGAGAAGGATGGCGTGGAGTACTATTTTCTCTCCGAAAATGATTTCCGTACAAGAATAGATACGGGAGATTTTCTGGAATATGAAGAAGTTTATCCCGGTTTATATTACGGTACTTTAAAAAGCGAAATAAATCGTATATTTGCAGAAGGTAAGAACGTCATTCTCGATTTGGATGTAGTTGGAGGATGTCATGTAAAGGACAACTATGGTAATAAGGCATTATCAATATTTATTCAACCTCCCTCAGTGGAAGAATTGAGAAAAAGGCTTGAAGCAAGAGGTACCGATACTCCGGAAACAATCAGCAAGAGAATATCGAAAGCTGTAAAAGAGATGGAGTATGCATCCCAATTTGATAAGATAATCAACAACCACAATTTAGAGGACGCACAACAAGAAACTATACTAACCATCAAAAAATTTTTAGGATCATAATGAAAATAGGTATTTTTCCGGGATCATTCAATCCCGTACACATTGGACACTTGGCTATTGCAAATTACATTTGCGAGTTTGAAGGTTACGACGAAATCTGGTTTCTGATTACACCGCAAAATCCGGTAAAAGGTCAGACAGATCTCATGGACAAGGAATTTCGACTAGTATTGGTCGAAAATTCCATAAAAGATTACTCTAAATTCAAAACTTGTACTATTGAATGGGAAATGTCCCCTCCGACTTATACGGTTAATACGCTCCAAAAATTGAGAGTGAGATATCCCCAATTCCAGTTCGAACTGATTATCGGATCCGACAATTGGGAAATTTTCCACCGTTGGAAAGATTATCAAATGATTCTGAAAAATTTCAGATTATTGATATATCCACGTAAGGGTAGCAGTAATATTTTAACAAATCATCCGAATGTAAGAGTAAGTCGTCAGGCTCCTAAAATTGAAGTATCTTCCTCTTTCATCAGAAAAGCTTTAAGAAAAAAGAAAGATATCCGGTTTTTCCTGCCTGAAGGAATTTATGAAAAAATAATTGAATCCTGTTTTTTTGAGAGAATAGAACCGGTCGAAACCGAGATTTCCGAAGGAAAGTTTTTGACTGATGAAGAATAACGCGATGCGAACCGGCATCGCTATCGGTGAAAGTCGCATATTGACGCAGAAAAATAACTGAAAATAATTGAACAGAGAGGCTGTCTCATAAGGGAGGCCACTTTTTTAGTGGCCTCCCTTATGAGACAGCCTCATTCTATTACAAAAATCATTTAAGATATTTTTCTAAGGCTTTGACCAAAGCATCGCCCCGCAGATTTCGCTCAACAATCTTACCTTGCGGATCCAGCAGAAAGTTAGCAGGAATAGCAGAAATGGCGTATAATACACCGGCTTCATTTTTCCAACCTTGCAAATCGGAAACTTGCGTCCATTCCAATTGATCTTTTTCTACAGCTTGCAACCATTTTTCGCGATCACCCGGATTATCGAATGACACGCCCAGAATAGTGAATCCTTTATCTTTGTATTTTTGATAAGCTGCTACCACATTCGGATTCTCTTGGCGACAAGGTCCACACCATGATGCCCAAAAGTCGATCAACAGATATTTACCTCTGAAATCGGAAAGTTTAACCGCTTTGCCGTCCGGATCGTTTTGCGTAAAATCAGGTGCAATGGCGCCCACCGATGTTGCCGCCCACTTGTCTATAAGTGTTTGCGTTTCCTGTCCACGTTTGGAAGCGCGAAGTTTTGCAGAATACAAGTCAAACACTTCTTGTGCATCTTTGGCATCCGGAGAATAGCCGACTATTGTTCTGTAAAGACCATCCAAAGCATAATAAGCATCGGGATTTGCTTTGATAAAATCAGTAGCGGCTGTTTTTGTCTGTGCTGACAACGCTTTATTCTCGGCTTCTACTTTAGCTTTGTTCGCTTGATCTTTCCGTTCCTCATCCGTTAGTTTGCCCCACCAATCATAAAGTTCCGATCGCTTTGCATTGATCGGTTTCGTTATTTCCGACCATTTTTTTGCATCGGAGTTAATAACCGATCCTGCAATGCTTGCATTTTTAACAGAATCCGCACTGGTAATCGTGATGATTCCCTGTTCTACATAGAGCGTCAGTCTATCTTTTACATTTCTTGAATACACGGCGCCTGCTTCGTAATTAATTGCGATGATCGCTCTAAAAGGATCTTCGGCTACGCCTTTAAACTCAAATTTGTTGTCTTTTACAGCCACCGAATCAATTACTTCTCCGGTTGATGGAGATACAAGATATGCCCTAACAGCTTTGAAATTACCTAATTTACCTTTCAGCGTATAGGCGTTATCCGCTGCCGTCACATTCAGATTACAGCCAATCAACACTATGATAGCTAATACTTTTACAAAAATTTTTCTTTTCATTTTTATGTCTATTTAAATTATTCAGGTTTTAACACATACGGTTTCAAATCCGGAGTCAGCCCCCATTCCGGGTTCAATGAAATAACCGGATTATCTATCGGCAATGTAAAATATGTATCATTTATAGGAGCGGTATATGTTTTATTGCCTATCTTATGGATTACTTCGGTTTTACTCCATGGTTTACCGCTGTCATAAACGTATCGCTTGATGTCCAGTGCGCGTTGAAATGATTCAAATGGTTGTTCCTTGCGACGTTCCTTGATAATTTCATACAGCACTTCATCTGTGCTCAAAGAGGAACCATTTGCCAAATCGGTAGGTGCGGAATTACTATAACGATACTTGCGCAATGTATTTAAATCGGCTAATGCTGCCGTTTTATTGTTTGTCCGTGCGTATGCTTCCGCCCGCATCAACAGCAAATCAGGATAAGTCAAGCCTTCGTTGTAAAGCAGTTTGCTACCTCTGTAATTATAGCGTTGTATGCCATCGCCACCGTTTTCAATCGATCCTCCGGCGCCCTCGGCTTTCAATAAAAATAGCTTGAATCTCAAATCCGAACCGGCATCGAATATTGACAAGTAGTCATTTGATGGGTAAAGGCTTGTTCCTGCCGGCGAGATGCGATAAAGAAGATTTTCGCGGTTATTGGGCAGTCTGAAGTTGACATCACCGCCTTTGTGACGTAATGACCAATTGACAGCAGAGTCTGCACCTGCCACAACAGCAGCATTTGTTTTGATATATTCAAAATCATTGTAATCATAAATCAATTTGTCAACGTCGCCTCCCTGTTGTTGCAAGGCAAGTTTCCATGCATCATCGGCGAACTTAAGCATTTGAGTCCAATCCCGCTTGTACATATACGTTTGTGCATAAATTGCTAAAGTAGCCACTTTTCCAGCGCGTACCGGAGTACCCACAAAATCAGGGACATCAACAACAGCGTCTTTCAAATCCTGTAAAATAAGATCGAACAACTCACTAACAGTAGATAGCTGCGGATTCGGAGCAAGTGGAGATTCATTTGTGCGATAAGGAATCACCTTTTTATCATTTGCACCATCCGGGTTATACGCAGGCCCGTAAACCAACCCGCCTTGCAGATAAATCCAGGCTCTTGCCGCCTTTGCCTGTGCAATCACCTCTTTTGCGTAATCACTACCACTTTCCGCAGCCGGAAGATTTTGAATCCCTGCGATTGTATTGTTGAACAAACCGACAGAGCGATAAATTCCCCAGTTCCAAAAATAATGCGTAGTTACCGGGTTTGAATAAGGAACCGCAAAAATATAAGCATGATACCTGTCAATGTTCGGATGGGTGGCATAATACGTATTTTCCGCCTGATATGGACTTATCGTGATATTATCTCCGAGCAGAGCGTAAAAACAGCCGCGATTGTTGTCAAGAAATTGAAAATCAATTGTATTGACATTGTTTAGAAGATTATCCAATTCCGAAACTTTGGCAGGTATTAGTTTGCCTACCGGTTCCACATCAAGAAAATCGTTACATGAGGCAAATAATATTGCCAAAGTAAGTATAATCCCGTTTTTTATAATATTTGTCTTCATTATGATTATATTTAGAATGAAATTTGCAAACCAATGTAAAATTCCTTAGGTAAAGGCAATTGCGAATATGCCTGATCGGTGGCTGCACCTGTGCTGCCGGTAGTGTTGAACTCGAAACTTTCAGGGTCAATATCCGTACCTTTCGCCGTTATTGTCAGTAAATTCTTTGCTTGAAAATAAATTTTTGCATTGCCAAGCCCAAGTCGTTTCACAAAGTCATTAGCAAAGTTATAGGAAAGAGTTACATCACGAAGTTTTGCAAAACTTGCATCTCCAATCAAGACGTCAGTATAGGGGAAATAAAACATATCCATATTCCACGATTGCAATTTCGGGTATATCGTGGTTGCTTCATCACCTGCCTTACGCCAACGCTCGCCGACATGACGGTTTTGTATGTTTGAACCGATAAAAGCATCTTTGCGATAATTGTGTCCGAGTTTGGATATAATCATTGCTGATAAATTCCAGTTTTTATAGGTAAAACTATTCGTCAGCGACAAATCGAATTTAGGACGATACGTGCCAAGATAAGTCATGTCCTCAGGGCCTAAACTTCCAATAGCGACAATCGTTCCGTCTGCCTTGTATGCTTGCACCGCTCCGGTATTATCGAGCCCGGCAAACTTACCACCCCAAAAAGCATCGCCCGGATATCCGGCAACTTGAATTGCGCCATTCGTATAGTTTGTGGAGTACGCCCGGGTTGCATTATATGTCAGCACTTTATTTTTATTGTAGGCAAAAATATGAGTAATATCCCATCTGAAATCAGCAGTTTTAATTGCATTGGCATTAATGGTTATTTCGATACCGTTATTACGGGAAGAACCCACATTTTTAGTAAAATTTGTGAATCCTGTTGTAGGATCCACAGCATCAGGAGCGAGCAAATCAGTACTCAACTTGTTATAGTAATCAATTGAGAATTTCAGTCTATTATTGAGAGCAGCCCAATCAACACCGATATTGGCTGTTTGTGTTTTTTCCCAACGCAACTCGTCGTTAGGCGGCGAAGAAATGCTATACGAAATCCCCTCGGTTGTCGTGTTATACGCACCTACACCAAGAATAAGGAATGGCCCTTGATTGAGCGCAATATTTCCGCTTACGCCATAAGAACCCCGAATATACAGGCGATTCAGGAAATCTACATCAAAAAATTTCTCTTCACTCAATTTCCATGTACCACCAACACTCCAAAGGGGACGATAGCGATATTTTGAACTGGTGCCGAAGAAATTAGTCAAATCCAAACGGATACTTCCACTGACAATAAACCGATTGTCATATTCATACGAACCGTTGCCGTAGTACGACACAAAGCGGTTGTCAATACGTCCATAAGCTCCTGTATTTAACGTGAATCCCGGAGTTCCATACCAATCCGCGCTGTTTTTGCTCTGATTGATATCAAGTGCATTTACGGGAACAAAAGAACCTGCAATTTCATTGTAGCCCACTCTGGTGGCGTAAGTATTGTTGTCGTAGGTCATACGGCGGACTTCGTTACCTGCCAATACGTTTACACGATGTAATCCGTCTTTGAAATCACGGTTGAAATTGATCTGCGAGCGTAGAGTCCAACTTTCGTTGATATTACGCCGCTCATCAATAATACCGCCTTCGGGAATATAATGGTTGGCCGGATTAGAGCGCGACGTTGTGTTGGTGTATGCTATGCGAGCTGTATAAGAATCCGCATCGGAGGTTTGTTTCCACATATAATAACCTCGTTGCCAGTTACCACCTATCTCAGCCGAAAGGCCTTTTAAAATATCTACTTTCAAAGTTCCCGTCCAACGGCTCTGATATTCTGAAGTCTTTATTGTTTCTGTTGCCAAGTCATTGATAAAAACCCTTTCAATACTTTTAGCTCCGGGTATATCGGCATACAAGGTTTGTCTCGCCTGCCATCCGGGCACCCACATAGGAGCCGGATTGCCGTTTCCGTCCACTAATGTTTGATAAGGAGTATAAAGAGAATTGGTGCCTGCAAATTGGAATAATCCTGCAGATATTTGAGAATAAACAGCTGGATTTTCAACTAGCACAGTATTTGCATTTAGCTTAGGGGTTGTAGTTTCTCTATAAGAAACATTAGCGTTTGCACTTAAAGTAAGGAATTTATTGATTTTCCATTCATCACGAAAATCAATTGTGGTGCGGTTATTATTGGAATTTATAAAATGCTCTCTTGTTCCAAGATAATTCAATACCACATTGTAACTATGATTTTTCGTACCGCCACTCACGGAAACATTGTGTTGCTGATTCAATTTCGAACGGAAAAGGTGTTTTTCCGCTTGTCCGACATAATCTATTTGCCGCAAGGCGTTGAGTTGTGCCTGTGCTTGTTCGTGCGTGATAACTCCTGCCCGTTCCTGAATAAGAATGTACGTTGCTTGCGTTGCAGATGTATTTAGGTTTGCCGTCGGCGCGTCATTGAATAAATCAATTTCAGCATCAATATAATCGGAAGAACTTGCTTTATGCAGGTTTCCCAAATCAGGTGTAGGAATGATGCTGAATGAACCGCGATAGGATATTTTCGGATCTCCCTCAATACCTTTCTTTGTGGTAATGACGATAACACCGTTTGCCGCACGCGAGCCGTAGATAGACGCGGCAACAGCATCCTTCAAAACAGTAATGCTTTCAATATTGTTGGTATTAATGTTTTCGAAAGTTCCATCACGATAATTGAAAAAAGCATCGTTCATGGTAGCATCCACCGGATAACCGTCAATAACGAGTAGCGGTGTTTTGACTGCCGTAAAGGTAGAAACACCTCGAATCTCAATTTTGCCGTCCCGGTCAAGCACCAAACCCGGTACCTGTCCTTCCAACATGGATGTCAAATCGGGTGAAAGTTTTTCATCGAAGTGCGCTCGATTGATAATGCCGAATGAACCGGTAATACGCTCCTTGCTGATGGTTCGATAACCGGTTACAACCACTTCTTCGAGTTGTTTTTGGTCTTCTATAAGTGTAATTTCCAGCGTCTTCCTGTCACCTACCGCAACTTCCTGCGACAGATAACCGATATAAGATACCTGCAATTTGGCATTTTGCGGAACAGACAGCGTGAAATTTCCGTTTAGATCGGTAACCGTTGCGTGTGAAGTACCCTTTTCAGCTACAGTTGCTCCAATAACCGGCTCTCCTCCGTTATCAGTAATTTTTCCTTGTATTTGCCTGTTTTGAGCAAGGATAGAGAGGGAACTCAAAAGGAATATACACAGTATGATAAAAACTTTGCATATCCCAAACCTAAATTCTTTTTTTTGTTTCATCTAAATTCTTTTTTTATTTCATATTATACGTAATCTATTTATTTTTTTAAGGTCAGATGGAACCCGCATTATTGGTTGACTACGTCGATTAATTCGTAATTCATGCTCTTTGGCACAACTTTTGAATGTGGGTTTTATTAATTAATTTTATTAAAATAATGTGCAAAGATATTAATGTTTTTATTTCTAAACAATACCATAAAAGAAGTATATTTAGGTACAGAGTTTTTCATGGAGAAAACTAAAGCGGAAATTCCCGAAATGCTAATAATGGCTATTAAAAACCCGATATTGAATTGAGCAATTTTCCTCAGTCGAGAACAGCAGGCTATTGGTTCAGCCTGCCGTCTTCGTACTGTAGTCCGTTGTAATCCAGTGAGTATGAAATAAGGTAATTAGGCTAAGCGAAAGGAATTTGTATTAGGCAAAATTTATTACAATTTAAGTGAACTTTAAACTCAAATTTGTTGTCTTTTACAGCCACCGAATCAATTACTTCTCCGGTTGATGGAGATACAAGAAAATCAGGAGTTACCCATGCATCCGATTAAAATGTTCTTCTTCATCCGATTTTTTTATTTTAAAGTTCAATAGAATATTCATTCTCCACCGGAAGGAAGCAAGTATGTTCGTCACAACATTGGTATTTAATCGCCAATTTTGCCTCTCCTGTACCTTTTCCGATAATTTCTCTAACAAATACAATCTCATCTTCATAGATGGATTGAACGCTATGGCTAAGCGGTTTAAAGGGTGGTTTCTGTAAATTACCCACCGCTTGATAACCTTCCGGCAAATCAATATTCACTTCGAGTGGAATAAACGGATCTGCTTCTGCTACATTGGCATAGACATAGTATCCCGGATGAATTTTCACTTTGACCACTATCTCTTTATTTCCATTTTCTTTCGAAATGATGCCGGTCGCCACACTTACCGGATTCAGATCGCTTGTTTCTGCCGATTTAATTTCAGCAATCGCTTTCCGTGCTTTTTTGGCATGATAATCATTCGCCCCGGGTTCCCGTGTATTGATTAAGAACAAATATCCGCCCGGCTCGGTGAAGAAGAAGCGGTCTTTGTAGGTTTCGTACCAGTCGCGCCATTCTTTTGGAGTTGAAAAATCGACCAAAGTATAGCGATCCAGTATGCGTTTCCCTTTTTCAACATCTTTTCCGGATTCCCATAATTTAATAGCTTCATCCAAAAGCTGTTGGTCATAATAAGGAATACCCAGACTTTTTACGTCTTCATCAATTTCGATGTGATAAAATCCCTCGCTGTAAAAATAATCCCGGTTGGCGTCATAAAATTTGGCATATTCTTCTACATTCGTTCCGAAAAGCGGGAAAAAATCTTTTTGATACCGTTTGATATAATTTTCAAATGTGATGGGGGGCGAAGGTTTGAAGTCCACCGCCGATTTTTCTCTTGCGGTCAATGTTTCACCTTTCGCTTGTTTTTCGATGGCGTTTTTTTGCAATTCCAAATACATTTGGTTAAATTCCTCATCGCCTTTCAGACGGTCTTCGTAACTTTCCCTTGTGGAAAGGTATTTCAATTCTTTCAAATATTCCCGCGTAGCAATCCGGTCGTTGTATTTTCGGGCAATCACTCCTTGTCCGTTATATTGAGAGATATAGACGATGGCATTCGCCAAAACCGCCTTCGCTTCTTCCGTCATATAAGCCGGAGAAGCGGCAAAACCCCAATGCAGGAAATTCCCGTGTCGGCCGATAGCAACGGCGTCTAAAGTTTTCGCGCAAACGCCGCTGGAAATATATTCCGCATCCGGAGAATCTTCAAAACCCCAAGGGCGGGCTACCATGCCTATCCGAAAATCATTGTCCGAAGCATAGCCTTTGGTTTGCACTTTCCACATGGGAAGAGATTCCGGAATAGGTTCATCTGCAAAATAAGCATAATGAAAAGCATCTTTCGGCGTTGGCTTTGTCTCGAATGTCAACTTGACAGGAAAAGGGGCGCTAAAAATCGGATGTTCCTGCCTGAGATGATGAGCGTCTGCATCCAAGCAAAGACAATACCAGTCGGTTTTTAACCCAATCCGGCGACCCAATCTTTCGCCCAGTTCACCAATTGTTACCATGGGGCGGTTAAAACTTTCCGTTAAGTAGCCTTCCATAAGATATTTCGTAATATTACCGGAAGCATCTTTTTCCGTTACGCGGGGAGTGATTGGCTTGGGGGTTCCATCCATCACTGTCACGTCATATTTTTGGGAAACGGCTTCTGTGTAATCCTTTGCCTGAATCACTATTACCGACTTGAAATATTGCTTCAGCATCTTTTCAAACGATTTTGTACGCTCTTGAATGCTTTTTTGAAAAGCAATCGAATCATTCGCAAAATGCTCCTTGCTCCAATCGCTGGAACCGCCGACATACAGGATTTTCAAATCGCTTTTTTGCGCAAAAGCAGCGCTATAAGATAATAGCGCTACTAAAAGGAATAAATGTATTCGTTTCATGGGATTTTAATACTTATTTTGGACTATCCCTCCGTTACTGCTGATGATTTCCGTATTGGGAACAGGAACAGCGTATCGTCTTGAATCTTTGTCCAATGTATAAGCCTTTACCGGTTCTTGCGGCAATACGGCTGATTCTGTGTAAGGATAAAACTCCCGCGTAATTACTACGTCATCAAAGGCATCTGCATTGGCATTGAAACGGCGTATATCAAACCACCGTATAGAAAACGGTATCTCCCGCCTGCGCTCTTCCAGAATTTTTTTGACCGCTTCTTCTCTTGTTGTTGCGGAAAGATTGATCTTGTCGGCAGACAAAGAATTATCCATGCGTTTGGCTCGAAGAATGTTTACCGTATTTATGGCTTCGGGAATATTTCCCTCACGCGCCAAACATTCTGCTTTTGTCAGAATCATTTCGGCTACCGTTGGACCGGCCGGGATCCTGTCCTTATAGAAGAAAATATACCCCGGATAACTGTATGAGGGTTGGAGCATTCCGCGATCGTAAGAATAATCTTCTACGATGTGGTATTTGTAGCGAAGATCCGATTCACTTCTGCCATACAAATCTAATAATTCCTTGCTGGGAACATACCACCACGATTCGTGATACAACAAGCGGAAATAGTAAAATTCCTTCCAACCCAACATATCCGTCATATCCGTTTGATTATCGTGCGTATATGGAAATTTAAGGGAAACATCCGCTTTCTTTTCCGGATTGTTCGGATTGATTGTATAACTGTTGGGACGATCGCTGTACCTCATTTCCGTATTGTAATCGACCAAAGTACTGTACTCACTCAATGCGGCATTGGCATATTTCAACGCTTCGGCATAATTGTTGCGTCCCAGATAATACCTTGCCGCCAACGCATTTGCCGCTCCGATATTTGCACGCCATGAACGTACTCTTCCATCCTTGAGTAAATGCACCGGCGTTTTTAACGCTTCCTGCAAATCCGATTCTATCAACGCGTAAGTTTCGGAAAGCGTATTCCTTGAAGAAAGTTCTTCAAAGCTAACCGATTGTTTGAGCGGAAGCCCCGGCTCGTCTTTTGTGCTTTCCGAATACGGCAAACAATATTTATCCGCCAAATCCAAGAAGCTGTAAGCTCTTATCAAATGGGATTCCGCTTCCAAAATGGCTTTTTCTTCATTCGAACCGCTTACTTTGCTCAAGTTCTGTAACACCATGTTGGCTGTAAATATTTTTCTGTACTCGTTTGGCCAAAAGGCGATCCTGCCGTCGAACGCGATGCGATCTTTATCCCAAAGAGCATATTGTACGGCGGCCAAACTATACGAAGCGGGCCGTGCATCATACAAATCGGCATATAAACCGTAATCGTCTGTTGCATAAACAGAATTTCTATTGCTGACTTGGTAGAAACTCGAATAAGCGCCCAACAAGGCATCCAACTGTTCCACCGTGGTCGGAACCAATGATGTTGTTTTAGATGGGCTTTTGTCTAAAAAGTCATCACATCCCACTACTCCCGCACATAAAATAAAAAGGAGACCTTTTGCAAGTATATTATTAAAGATTTTCATATCGTTTACATTTAAAATTGAAATTTAACGCCGAAAGTATAATTAGGTTGCGGTTTCATTGAACCTTTGGGAAACTCCGGGTCTTCATTGAATCCGTTTGCATACAAGGAAAGTGCATTATTTACCTGTCCATAAATCTGCAAACCTTCAAATCCCAATTTAGAGAGTATTTTAGTTGGCAGATTGTAATACAGTGAAATTTCCTGCAATCGGACGTGGTTGGCATTTTCAGCCAAATAATCCAAATAGGGATAAAAACGATCCCAGAAGTAGAAACGGTCTTCCGTCTCTCCATTTAAGGGAAGGGGAACAATTTTATTCGGATCTCCGTTCAGTACTTCATCCAATTTGGTATTGGGAAGCACGCGAGCGCCCCAAACCACAGGATAATTAAACGATTGACGGTTAAATTTATGTCCGAATTTTCCTGTTACGATAAATGAAAAAGTCAGGTCTTTGTACGTGAAATTATTTGTGAGTCCGGCTACCCAAGGCGCCACTTTTGTACCCATATCCAGACAGAAATCCCGTCCGTCGCCGGGAGGCCATCCGCCAAATCCATATACGTCATCGCCTACACCCTGAATTTTGGGCTGCCAATTGGGACTTTGTTCCGTTCCATCATTGCGTATTCCGGCGTATTTAAAGCTCCAAAGCGTTTGAGCGTTGTACCCTTCAACGTAAGCGGCAGTGCCGCCTCCGGTCAACTCATATCCCTGATAACTGGCTTTGAATAGTTTGGTGATTTTGTTCCTGTTGTAAGAGAGATTCAAGCTTCCCCGCCAAGAAATCTGTTTACTTAATTTTTGGCGAGTTCCAATTTCCAGGTCTATTCCCTTGTTGGACATTTCACCTGCATTGAGTTTCTGAGAAGTTGTTCCGTTAATAGCGGGAATAGACATTGCTACAATCAAATCTTTACTTTTCTTGTCATAAAAGTCTATTTTTCCGTTTAATTGGCCGTTAAAGAATGAATAATCTATTCCGAAGTTCAGCGTTCCCGTTTTTTCCCACCGCAGGGTAGGATTTCCATAGCTGGAAATAGTCGCCGTTCGTTCATTGGTATAAATGTTGGGGGTTGCAGCGACACTGATTAGCGGTCTAAAAGAAGTTGATTTGTCTACATTACCGCCATAACCGTAGGTAAGCCTGAAATTCAAACGGTCGATCCATGATTGAGATTTCAAAAACTCTTCCCGTCCGGCTTGCCAACTGCCACCAAGAGACCAAAACGGTTCATAGCGATAAGCCGGATCATCTGTAATCAGGTTTGATGCTTGTGTACGGGCGCTTCCCGATAGCGTATATTTGCTATCGAAAGTATAGGCAAGATTACCGTACAGAGAGAAGAAACGGTCTGTTTGATAAGAAAATCCATTGGTGTAGGAAAATGTTTGATTATTTCCTTGCCAGTTTTTGATCTGCAAATTAGTAGCGCTTCCGCCCGGACCGTTGGGAAATGTACCCACCGTGAGTTTATCGTCATCGTATCCGTAAGTAGTAGGATAACCATTGGTTCTGTAAACAGCATCACTGACTTCTGTTCCTCCCACGAAGTTGATCGCATGTTTTTCCGCAAAAACCTGATTGATATTCAATTGATTTCTGAAGTACCATATATTTCTCTCGTTGCGGGATTGTGTCAGGATACTTCCTTTGGGCAAATTGGTTGTTATCGTGCCATCTTGTTGACCATTCCATGTTGCGGCCTGATTCACCGTACTCCGCACATAATAAGTATTTTCGTTGTATAAGTTCCTGTTCTGTACTTCAGTCAACTCATACTGTATCTTACTATCAAAGGTGATTCCTTTCCATATTTTCAAAGTTAAACCGGCTTGGACACGTGCATTGATAGTTTTTATCGTCAAATCCCGGTTTTCCATTTCCGTAATCGGATTGTAGCTCCAATCGGAATACGGGAACCGGCTTGTCGGTACATAACGGTCTAAATTCGGCTGATAATAGCTATTGGATATATTTGTACGGCTACCATCCGGATTTACCAACATTTCGTAGGGAGTTATATCGGGGATTCCTATCCCGTTTACATTTTCCTTGTTCCAAACATAAGTTCCCGAAAAGTTAAAATCCAACCAGCGGAACAGATTTACATCCGACCGATAATTTATGGAAATTTTATCTATACTGTTTCCTTTTTGGTAACGTCCCTGTTCTTCATACAATAAGGACAATGCATTGGTCATCCTTTCATTACCACCGTAAATATTCACGCTTTGCTGATGGCTGACCGGATTTTGAAGCAAATATTTCTTAATCTGTCCACTGTTGTCATAATTTTTATAACTCTCCAAACGTGAATTTCGTTCCTGTTCGGTAATGTAGCCCAGATAATGTTCATTCATGGCAACCAATCCCGGAGAAAAAGAAGCCATATTGTAAATTCCATCTGCAAGAAGCCGACCGCTCCATTTGTTAAAAGCTAATTTCTCATATTCCACCACTTCTGCCGAGGAAGCAATGGGACGCGCATAGCTAAGATCTGCTTTGGGAGCAACCTTAACCAAAGAAGATACTTCTATGCGAGTACCCTTCTTTCCCCGTTTTGTAGTAATTACAATGACGCCATTGGCTGCGCGCGCTCCCCATATTGATGCCGCCGCCGCATCTTTCAAAACAGTAATTGATTCAACATCATTCGGATTGATGTATTTGAAATCGCCTTCAATGGCAAATCCGTCAACCACAACCAAAGGAGAATTACCGTTTGCATCCAACCGGGTTTGTCCCCGTACTTCAAAAGTCGGATCACCATTCAGATCCACCCAACCTTGGATACCATTAATAGTTCCCACCAATGCCGTTGCAATATTGGTAGTCGGTTTTTCTATAAACTGCTTATCTACAATGTCAAAAGACCCTGTTGCTCTTTCGCGCGAAATTGTTTGATAACCGGTTACAACCACTTCATCGAGTAGTTTTTGGTCTTCTATAAGCGTAATTTCCAGCATCTTCCTGTCACCTACCGCAACTTCCTGCGACAGATAACCGATATAAGATACCTGCAATTTGGCATTTTGCGGAACAGACAGCGTAAAATTTCCGTTTAGATCGGTAACCGTTGCGTGTGAAGTACCCTTTTCAGCCACAGTTGCTCCGATAACCGGCTCTCCTCCGTTATCAGTAATTTTTCCTTGTATTTGCCTGTTTTGAGCAAGGATAGAGAGGGAACTCAAAAGGAATATACACAGTATGATAAAAACTTTGCATATCCCAAACCTAAATTCTTTTTTTTGTTTCATCTAAATTCTTTTTTTATTTCATATTATACATAAATCTATTTATTTTTTTAAGGTCAGACGGAACCCGCGTTATTGGTTGACTACGTCGATTACTTCGTAATTCATGCTCTTTGGCGCAACTTTTGCATGCGGGTTTTATATAAATTAGTCTGCACTGGACCACGTTTTATCATCAAGTTTTGAATTTTGTTAATTCCTGCATTAAGTTAATTTTATTAAAATAAATGTGCAAAGGTAATTTTATTAAAATAATGTGCAAAGATCTTAATGTTTTTATTTTTAAACAATACCATAAAAGAGGCATATTTTGGTATAGAGTTTTTCATGGAGAAACACCCCAAACGTGTTATATATCCGAAAAATGTATCTTTACATAAATTTCAAGTCGGGAAAAGTGAGATAATGTACAGAAATTTATTCACAAAATATTTGGCAGATAAAAAATAATGCCGTAAATTTGCACCCTCGTTGTGGAATATGCACAATGCATTCATCATCGTAAAAAATTAAAAGATATAACAGAGATGTCAAGAGTTTGTCAAATTACAGGAAAAAAAGCAATGGTTGGCAACAATGTTTCGCACTCAAACCGCAAAACAAAAAGAAAATTCAATGTCAACCTTTTTACAAAGAAGTTCTATTGGGTAGAACAGGATGCCTGGGTTAGTCTGAATATTTCGGCCAACGGCCTGCGCACTATTAATAAAATGGGTCTGGATGCTGCAATCAAAAGAGCAGCTGAAAAAGGCTATTTGTAAAACTTAAAATTTACATATACAATGGCTAAGAAAGCAAAAGGGAACAGAGTTCAAGTTATTCTCGAATGTACCGAACATAAAGAAAGCGGTATGCCGGGGACATCTCGTTATATTACAACGAA
This sequence comes from Bacteroidia bacterium, assembly GCA_025999255.1. Classification (GTDB taxonomy): domain Bacteria; phylum Bacteroidota; class Bacteroidia; order Bacteroidales; family Azobacteroidaceae; genus BNXB01. The sequence continues at coordinate 29,138 of BNXB01000008.1, forward strand.
AAACAGAAAGAACACGACCAACCGGTTGGAACTTAAAAAATACAATCCGGTTCTGAAGAGAGTAACAGTTCATAAAGAAATTAAGTAAAAACTTCTAAAACATGGCAAAGAAGACCGTTGCAGGATATCGTGAAAAGTCGGAAGGACGTTCATATTCCAAAGTGATCAAGGTAGTAAGATCAGAAAAAACAGGAGCTTATACCTTCAAAGAAGAAATGGTTCCAAACGAAGCTGTAAAAGATTATTTCTCAAAATAATCCATAGTTTATGTACGATATACAGAAAACTTCCTCAAGTAAACAGCGAGGAAGTTTTTTATTTTTCAAAAAAATGATTATCTTTGTCGTTGATTATAATATATAAGGTTAGTCTTTAGGCTTTTATGAAACTGAATGAACTTACGGCAATATCTCCCGTTGATGGTCGATATCGTAATAAAACATCAAACTTTTCGGTTTATTTCTCAGAATTCGCATTGATAAAATATAGGGTACTTGTTGAAATAGAATACTTTATTACACTCTGTGAACTTCCACTTCCTCAATTAAAAGGATTCAACAGTAAACTATATGAATCTTTACGTAGCATCTATCGTGATTTTTCGCTTGAAGACGCCCGGCAAATCAAAGAAATTGAAAAAACGACCAATCACGACGTTAAAGCCGTAGAATATTTTATCAAGGAAAAATTCGATCAACTCGGATTGGATAAAGATAAAGAATTCATTCACTTCGGATTGACCTCACAGGATATCAACAATACATCCGTTCCTTTATCCGTCAAAGATGCCCTGGAAAAGGATTATTATCCCTTACTTTCGGAAGTGATTGAAACTCTTAAAATAAAAACGACCGAATGGGAACACATCCCCATGTTGGCTAAAACACACGGTCAACCGGCCTCTCCTACCCGGCTCGGTAAAGAAGTTATGATATTTGTGAGCCGTTTGGAACAACAATTAAAATTATTGAAAGAAGTACCTGTATCCGCTAAATTCGGAGGAGCTACCGGTAATTATAATGCACATCGGATCGCTTATCCGCAATACAACTGGAAAGAATTCGGGAACCGGTTTGTCAGCGAAAAATTAGGTCTGGTAAGGGAAGAATGGACCACTCAGATTTCCAATTACGATAACCTCGCCGCACTTTTCGATGCACTGAAAAGAATCAATACCATTCTGATTGATATGGTACGTGACTTCTGGCAGTACATCTCCATGGAGTACTTCAAACAAAAAATCAAAGCAGGAGAAATAGGCTCATCTGCGATGCCTCATAAAGTGAACCCAATCGATTTTGAGAATGCGGAAGGTAACCTGGGAATAGCTAACGCCATATTGGAACACCTCTCGTCCAAACTGCCGATATCACGCCTGCAACGCGATCTGACGGATTCTACAGTATTGAGAAATATCGGAGTTCCGTTTGCTCATACAGTGATAGCTTTACATAGTATATTGAAAGGCCTGAATAAACTTTTACTGAACGAACAGGCTATTGGAAACGATTTGGATAATGCCTGGGCAGTGGTGGCTGAAGGGATTCAAACCATCCTGCGTCGCGAAGGTTATCCTAAACCCTACGAAGCCCTGAAAGAACTGACCCGTACGAACTCACAAATTACGGGTGAATCTATTCGGGAGTTTATTGATACTTTGGATGTAAGTGATGAAGTAAAAAAGGAACTAAAAGCCATTACACCTCAAAACTACACCGGATTATAATTTAAAATCACAAGAGAATGTAAATCGTAACCGTGAGGTTACACAGTTAAAAACAAATTCAATTCATCAAAACAATGACTACAGAAAGAGACGAGTGGAGACCTCGTAACAATTATGAGAGAAGAAGCGATGACGGACAAAATCGCGAGAGAAGGCCATATCAGAATTATGGTGGTAATGAAGAACGTTCATACAACCGCCCGTACAACAATCAGGGAGGAAACTATGAACGGCGTCAGGGTAGCTACGGGAACTATTCCAGACCAAATGGAAATTATTCCAGACCGGGAGGAAACTATTCAAGATCCGAAGGAGGAAACTACGAACGACGGGAAAACACATATAACACCGGAAGGCCTCAACGATCTTACGACAATGCCCCAAGACAATCGTATGGTAATTCATACAATGCAAACCCAGAAGGGGAAGATGGCTCTGTAAAAAAACGGAGAGCCAGAATCGGAGACTCGGGTCAACAACCGGTAAGAAGTCCCGGATACGGATATGGAGACCGCCAACAAGGCAGTTATGGGAACCGGCAACAAGGAGGTTACGGTAACCGGCAACAGGGTGGTTATGGTAATCGGCAACAGGGTGGAAACTATGGTGACCGGCAACAAGGGAACAATTTCGGAAACAGATACCCGCAAGGGCAAGGAGGACAACGACCATTCCAGAAAAGACCGGGCGATTACAATCCGAATGCCAAATACAGTTTCCAGAAGCAACTGAAATACAGGGAAGAACATTTCGATCCGAATGAACCAATCCGTTTGAATAAATATCTGGCCAATGCAGGAGTCTGTTCCCGCCGTGAAGCCGATGAATTTATTCAGGCCGGAGTTGTAAAAGTAAACGGAGAAGTGACAACAGAACTGGGAACAAAAGTCAAACGCGCCGATCAGGTGATGTTCCATGATCAACCGGTACAACTGGAACAAAAGATTTATGTTTTACTCAACAAACCTAAAAATTGCGTAACGACGGCAGACGATCCGCAAGAACGCCTTACGGTAATGGACCTGGTAAAAAGTGCCTGCCGTGAACGGATTTTTCCTGTTGGACGCCTGGATAGGAACACTACCGGAGTCTTACTGCTTACAAACGACGGAGATTTGGCATCGAAACTGACTCATCCTAAATTTTTGAAAAAGAAAATTTACCATGTGTGGGTGGATAAAGATGTTCAGATTGAAGATATGCAAAAATTAGCCGACGGTATCGAACTGGAAGATGGTGAAATACATGCCGATGCTATCAGTTATGTGTCGGAAACCGATAAAGACCAGGTTGGTATAGAAATTCACTCCGGACGTAATCGTATTGTCCGCCGGATGTTTGAAAGCCTTGGGTATCATGTCATAAAACTCGACCGGGTTTACTTTGCCGGATTGACAAAGAAAAACCTGAAACGCGGACAATGGCGTTACCTGAACGAAAGAGAAGTGAATATGCTCCGTATGGGAGCCTTTGATTAATTTTTATAACGATGAGGACTAAAATAGTTGATTTACTGAAAGGTAGCGCCACAAACTCTACCGTTAATGTAAAAGGATGGGTAAGAACCCGCAGGGGAAATAAACAGGTTGCGTTTATAGCTCTTAACGACGGATCGACCATCAACAATATTCAGATTGTTGTTGATATCGAAAAATTCGGAGAAGAATTCCTGAAACCAATTACCACCGGCTCATGTATCAATGTGGACGGGCTCCTGGTAGAATCGCAGGGACAAGGACAATCCGTCGAAATACAAGCAACTGCCATTGAAATTTATGGAACTGCAGATCCGAACACTTACCCCTTGCAGAAAAAGGGTCATTCTCTTGAATTCTTAAGGGAAATCGCCCATCTGCGTCCACGTACCAATACGTTTGGAGCAGTATTGCGCATCAGGCATCATTTGTCTTATGCCATACACAATTATTTTAATGACCTTGGGTTTTATTATTTCCACAGTCCTATTATTACCGCTTCGGATGCGGAAGGCGCCGGTGCCATGTTCCAGGTTACAACCCTGGATATGAACAATCCTCCCAAAAACGAAGACGGAAAAATCAACTATACCGAAGATTTTTTTGGTAAGCCAACCAACCTGACCGTCTCCGGACAATTGGAAGGAGAATTGGGAGCTATGGCTTTGGGTGGAATCTATACTTTCGGTCCGACTTTCCGCGCCGAGAATTCAAATACTCCGCGACACCTTGCCGAATTCTGGATGATTGAACCGGAAGTTGCTTTCTACGATATCCACGACAATATGGACTTGGCGGAAAGTTTTCTCAAATATGTAATCGGATATGCATTGGAACATTGTAAAGATGATATCGAGTTCCTTTGTAAAATGTATGATAATGAACTGGTTGATCGTCTGAATTTTGTTTTACAAAACAAATTCATTCGTCTTGCCTATACGGAAGGGGTGAAAATCCTGGAAAATTCGGGAAAGAAATTCGAATTTCCTGTATATTGGGGAGCGGATTTACAATCGGAACATGAACGTTACCTGGTAGAAGAACACTTCCAATGCCCGGTAATTATGACAGACTACCCGAAAGAAATAAAATCGTTCTATATGAAACAGAACGAGGACGGAAAAACTGTCCGCGGAATGGATGTATTATTTCCTAAAATCGGTGAAATCATCGGAGGTTCGGAACGTGAAGCCGACTACGATAAATTGATGAACCGTGTCAATGAACTTAACATGTCGATGGACAGTCTATGGTGGTACCTGGATACCCGTAAATTCGGGACAGCTCCCCACGCCGGATTCGGACTCGGATTTGAACGCCTGGTACTCTTCATAACAGGTATGACGAATATCCGTGACGTGATACCATTCCCGAGAACTCCAAATAATACAGAGTTTTAACGAGCATACTATTACCATGCAAAAACACGACCTCTGTTGCATCGGGCATATTACATTAGATAAGGTAGTTACACCTAAAAGTACTGTATATATGCCCGGTGGAACATCTTTTTACTGTTCCCAGGCTATTCGTCATTTTGATGATATCGATTATAAGTTAGTCACCGCACTTGCGGAACCGGAAATGAAGGTTGTTCATGATTTGCGCGATAAAGGGGTTAAGGTCAAGGCCATTCCCAGCAGATTTTCGGTATATTTCGAAAACATTTACGGTGAAAATCAGAATAACCGTATTCAACGCGTACTGGCAAAAGCAGATCCGTTTGCTATAGAGCATATAGATGGCTTAGACTCCAAGATTTTCTTACTTGGAGCATTGCTTGCAGACGATTTCCCGGTGGAACTGGTAAAATATTTATCGAAAAAAGCATTGGTTGCCATCGACTGCCAGGGGTACCTGAGGGAAGTCCGGAACGAGAGTGTATTTGCTATTGATTGGAACGACAAGAAAGAAGTCCTTCGTTACGTCCATTTTCTGAAAGTAAATGAAGAGGAAATGGAAATTATAACAGGTCTCAGTAACATCAAAAAAGGAGCTCAACAACTTTATGACTGGGGAGTAAAAGAAGTATTGGTCACTCTTGGTAGTTTAGGTTCCGTTATTTATGACGGCAAATCTTTTTATCGGATTCCGGCTTATGTTCCTTCCGAAGTTGTCGATGCCACAGGATGCGGAGATACCTATCTCACCGGATACCTTTATCAACGCGCTAAAAGTGTGGATATTCAATCCGCCGGCGAATTCGCAGCCGCGATGGCCACTATTAAAATTGAAGTTTCAGGCCCTTTCAAGGGTTTAAAAGAAGATGTGATTGAGCGTATTAATACAGCAGTACAGCGTTTGCCTGAGATTTAGAATATCAATATAAAAAGAAAGTTATAGCATTAAGAACCCATGCAAGTTAATTTTAAGGTGGGTTGACAACCTATTTTACAACGAATTCGGCTCTTATCGAAAATCTGTAGGAGGAAATCCGGAACGGATTCAATCTTGGTAGCCGGACGTTTTAACGTCCGGAAATATAATGAACACTACCAAAATATTATTTCAGATTTTTACAAAACGCAGCAATAGCCACAATCCCTAATCCAAACAACCCGACGACAAAATAAGCCGCCTGCATACTGATCTTATCGGAAATCGTTCCTACCAACAACGGAGCAACCAACGGGCCTACAAAACTAATTCCGGACATGATGGTCAGTGCCTGCCCTACCGGTGTTTTGGCTTTGTCTCCAACAATACTATAAATAGTAGGAACCATACAGGAAATACCCAAACCAATCAACATAAATCCAATCGAATTGATAACCACCTTGATAACAACCTCATCAGCTATGTTAATAAACAGGGAAGAAATGATAAATCCCAGAAAGATACAACTCCCTGCAATCCGTAATACAGTACGTTTACTCCATTTCCGATAAGCTAAATTAGTCAGCATACGACCCGAAAACATCATCACCATAAAAACCAGGAAGCCGACCTGCATGGATTTCGGAGCATCAATTACCGACTGGAAATAAACATCACTCCATTCAAACATTGTATTTTCCACAACCAGAGCCAGTAACCATACTATTCCTAACTGGATTAAAAGCATTTCGGGTAATGAGAAACCTTTTTTTCCTGGAATAGTTTCCTGTTTCACAACTTTTTCCCCGGATTGATGTTTTACATCCGGATTAAGTAAATACCTGTAACTCAACAAAACAATCAATATAGCCAAAACAGTTATAAACGTAAAATGGGGAAATGGAGAAATATTCAAATTGATCATTCCAAATCCAATCAAGGCTCCAAGGCAAGCTGCCAGGCTCCAGGTTGCATGAAAAGTTGCAATAATAGGTTTTCCATAAATGCGTTCCACTTCAATAGCCTGCGTATTTAACGAAATATCCGTCATGTTCCAGAACATACCAAACAGGAATAATACTACCGTCAGAAAATATATTCCCGGAACCAATCCTACCGCAAAAAGGGACAAAATATACCCCATAATACTGATTAACACCGTTTTTTTACTACCGATACGGGGAAATAAATACCCGACTGCAGGAATAGCTACAAATTTTCCTACAGGTAACATAAACATCAGGAAGCCGAAATGAGTCCAATTTTCCAATCCGAAAATTTCTTTGATATCGGGTAATCGACTGGCCCAACTGGAAAAACAAAGTCCCTGGGCCAGGAAGATTAACAAAACTGCAATACGAATAATTTTTTTGGAATGAATGGGGTGCGATTGTTGATCCATAATAGTAAGTTAATTAGTGTGATTCTTTATTTCAACCAGATTTCAATTGCTTTCCTAATCGATGCCAAACCAAAATCGGCAGGATTAATTTTCTCTTTTTCCAGAAACAATAATTCCGAAACATCATCGGCCGGATGCAAATCTTTCCCGCTTTGCTCCACCTGCACGGTAAAAAACATATCGACCGTATGTACTTCAAAACCGGAATATTCATAAATATTCGGGAGCGAAAATAAATATTTGAAACCACTCAATGTCATTCCTGTTTCTTCTTTTACTTCCCGAATCATAGCCTCTTCAACAGTTTCGTACATGTCCACAAATCCTCCGGGAAGATCAAAAGTCCCTTTAGCCGGTTCTTTTGCCCGACGAGCCACAAGTAACCGTCCCGATACATCCGTAATAAAAGCGGCGGTCGAAGCACTGGAATTAAAGTAATAAACAAAATCGCAATCCAAGCACTTCTTGGACTTAAAATTATGTTCTTCAAAATATTTCGAACCACATTTGGGACAATATTTGAAGGGATGTAAAGGATGCATTTTCAATTATCAATTATCAATTATCAATTATCAATTGTCAATTGTCAATTATCAATTAACAAGAAACGGCGGCACGAATTTTCAACAACTTTACCAATAACGGTTCAAGTAA
>BNXB01000009.1 GCA_025999255.1 Bacteroidia bacterium
GTGACCGGTTCCATCAAGGGTTATTACCAGGCACAGGAAGGAACGACAACACTGGATCTGACGGCTTATGCTAAAGGAACCTACTTACTGCTGTACAACGGTAAAATGTTCAAGGTTATCAGAAAATAAGCATGAAAGGAAAGGAATGAAAAAAGCGGCTTTTGCCGCTTTTTTCATTTTTAACCTTAAAATTTCTCACTTACGATCTTTATCCCTTTGTTTCAGTTCAATCAGATAAGCGCTCAGCAAACCGATTCCTCCAAAAATTGCAATACAAGAAAGATAGATAATTTCCTGGAATCCGTGCAAGTTACGCCTGATTTCCCAATCACCGTGATTTTGCAGCAACAGATCTCCAATCACCTGATATTGAATAAAGAAAGCAATAATTGCTCCTAATCCGACTCCAATCATCAACAGGGAAATTTTCAAAGCCCAGGAAGAATACGAAAAACCAATTTTTCCGAACATCGGAAAATTTAACGCTTCTTTTATTTCTCCGGAAGAAATCCCCCCTACAAGCTTGTCAATAATTGCCAACCGTTCTTTTTTCTTGACGAATAATTCAAACAAACGATAAACACCCAAGGTAATAATACCTACTATCAAAATTGCCATCAATTCACTCATAACTTTAATTATTAATTGTTCAACATTATTTTTTGTATTTGCTCTTTTGACTCAGGATCTCCGAAAAGGTTACAATTCTCAATTTATTTAATTACTTTTGTAACCTGTCATTCGAATTTACGTCTAAGAAGCAACGAATGATCTGAAAATGGATAAATCGAATGATTTGTATCGGATACAATGTGTAAAGGCAGGTGATATCTCTGCTTTTTCACATATTGTTTCTACTTATCAACGAATGGTCTATAATGTCATTCTCAGGTTAGTGAACAACAGAGAAGACGCTGAGGATATAATGCAGGAGGTCTTTATCAAAGTATTCAAATCATTGAACAGCTTCAAGGAAGAATCCGAATTTTCTACCTGGCTGTACCGGATTGCATACAATACGACATTGTCGGAACTCCGGAAAAAGAAAATGTTCTTTTCTTCATTGGAAGATAACTTTTCAAACCAGGAAGACGATGATATTCTCAATGATATTGATGATATTTCAACGGAAGAACGCATCCAATACCTGGAGCAGGCGATAAAAATGTTGAGCAGCGAAGATGCATTGATTATTACCATGTTTTACATGAATGATCAGTCAATTGAGCAGATAAGCAATATTACCAACCAGACTGTAGCGAATGTCAAAGTGAAATTACATCGAATACGAAAAAAATTAGCGATAGAAATTAATAAATTAATTGAAGGATGAACACGCCGAAAACCAAAGACAAGCTTAAAGAACTATTTCATGAAATTAAAATGGAAAAATCTTCCGATGATTTCATGAAAAATCTGATGTTGCGTGTTGAAAAGGAAGCAACAATACAGAAAAAAAGGAAAATTATCCTGAACTATATCTCAATTACTATAGGAATTGCAAGTATTATTCTTATACCGGTATTGATTTTCTATTTCCTGAACATTAAAATTACACCAATACAATTGCCTGATATTTTCTCTGAAATTTCTTCTGTTTTTGAAAATTTCAGTATTGACCCCAATATTGCTCTATTAGGATTGGTCATCTTACTTTTGTTGTTAGGAGATTCCATCCTCAGGAAATTTCTCAGCCGCAAAAACGAACTGACTTAAATTATTTATCTCACACAGATTTCACAAATGACACAAATAACGTATAATAATTTTGTGTAATCTGTGAAATCTGTACGAAATAAATGTGAAATATATGTAAATTTGTTCCCGATTTTTATATTGCTGAAATAAATGAACAAAATTATCAGGAAAGAAATCCTTTCTGAAAATGTAGTAAAATTCGAGGTGGAAGCTCCTTTGATTGCGCGTTCCAGAAAGGCGGGCCACTTTGTAATTGTCAAAGTAGGTAAATACGGAGAACGAATTCCACTCACTATTGCCGGTGCAGATATTGATAGAGGTACAATCACTTTAGTCATTCAGAGGATTGGTCGATCATCCCAAAAAATTTGCGCCCTCAATGAAGGAGAATACATTACAGATCTGGTAGGTCCATTGGGTCAGGCCACACATATAGAAAATTTCGGGACTGTGGTTTGTGCCTGCGGTGGTGTAGGAACGGCTCCCATGTTACCGATTGTAGAGGCGATGAAAAAAGCCGGAAACAGGGTTATCTCTGTCCAGGCTGCACGTACAAAGGACTTGATAATACTGGAAAAGGAAATGCAGGAATTTTCGGACGAAGTAGTCATTATGACCGACGATGGCTCCTATGGTAAGAAAGGACTGGTAACTAATGGCGTTGAAGAAGTCATTCAACGTGAAAAAGTCGATTTATGCGTGACCATAGGGCCTGCCATCATGATGAAATTCGTTTCACTGCTTACAAAAAAATACGAGGTGCCAACTATCGCATCTCTGAACACCATCATGGTTGACGGTACGGGAATGTGTGGCGCCTGTCGTGTGACCGTAAACGGTAAAACCCGGTTTGTATGTGTTGACGGACCTGAATTCGACGCTCATCAAGTGGACTTTGACGAAATGATGATGCGTCTGAATGCTTATAAAGGGTTGGAATGATGGGAAATGAAAAAAATGAAAGAAATAGATGGCTACAAGTGAACAAATAAAAGCATTACGAAGCGAACCCTGGCGTGAAGAACTCCGGCAGAAAATGAAGAATAAGGAACGGACGGCAATTCCACGTGTCCACATGCCGGAATTAGATCCGGAATACCGTAGTCATAATTACGAAGAGGTAAATTTAGGATTGAATGCCGGACAAGCTATGACCGAAGCGCAGCGCTGCCTCGATTGTCCGGTTCCGACCTGTATCACCGGTTGTCCGGTTGAAATAAACATTCCTACTTTTATCAAAAATATCGAAAGAGGTGAATTTCTCGAAGCCGCTAAAACCCTGAAAGAAACGTCTGCTTTACCTGCAGTTTGCGGTCGCGTATGTCCCCAGGAAAAACAATGTGAAAGCCAATGTATCCACCTGAAAATGGGGAAAGAAGCTGTTGCAATCGGACATCTTGAACGATTTGCAGCCGATTATGAACGTGAAAGCGGAAAGATTTCCATTCCTCAAACAGCAACTTCCAACGGCATTAAGATAGCCGTAGTAGGTTCTGGTCCGGCAGGACTGTCTTTCGCCGGAGATATGGCTAAATCCGGTTATGAAGTAACTGTCTTTGAAGCTTTACATGAAATAGGAGGCGTGCTGAAATATGGCATACCTGAGTTCCGGTTACCGAACGAAATTGTAGATGTTGAAATAGACATTCTGGGAAAAATGGGAGTCAAATTTATTTTCAATTGTATTGTCGGTAAAACAATAAGTTATGAAGACCTGCATGAACAGGGCTTTAAAGGTATTTTTATCGCCAGTGGAGCCGGACTACCCAATTTCATGAACATTCCCGGTGAAAATCTGGCGGGAGTACTTTCGTCGAACGAATACTTGACACGGGTCAACCTGATGGCAGCAGCAAAAGAAGAATCCGATACTCCTGTTTTTCATGGTAAAAAAGTAGCGGTTATAGGAGGCGGAAATACAGCCATGGATTCTGTACGTACAGCCCGGCGTCTCGGTGCGGAAAAAGCCATGATTGTCTATCGTCGCTCCGAAGAAGAAATGCCTGCTCGTGTGGAAGAAGTAAAGCATGCAAAAGAAGAAGGGATTATTTTCCTCACATTACATAATCCAATCGAATACATTGGTGACGAAAAAGGCCGGGTCACACAAATGAAACTTCAAAAAATGGAACTGGGAGAACCGGATGCATCCGGACGACGTAAACCGGTAGAAATTGAAGGCGCTATTGAAACGGTAGATGTGGATATGGTAATCGTCAGTATCGGAGTCTCCCCTAACCCACTTATTCCAAGCGCTTTCAGAGGACTGGATATCAGTCGCTGGGGAACCATCATCGTAAATCAGGATACCATGCAATCGGCATTGCCCGACGTATATGCAGGAGGAGATATCGTTCGCGGAGGAGCAACCGTCATCCTGGCTATGGGAGACGGGCGTAAAGCCGCAGCAGCTATGAACAACTGGTACACGGTACACGGTAGGGAGTACTACCCTTATACCGTGTACCATCATATCTATTATTTTATTTTGAGTCTTACAGGATTACCTCTATAATCTTTATATATATCTATCCCTTCACTATCTACTCCTGTTTTGAACTTCAAATTAAACTCAACCACACCATTATCGGAAGATTGAGAATCTCTTTTAAAAGCAGTGGAAATATTCAGGGCATAGGCATTTCTGGAGATTTCTTTATCTGTCGCTTTAGCAGCTATATACAACGTTACAGGATCAACATGAGGACCAGGACCTACAACTGGAAGTAGATTGATAAAGAATTTCAGTTCATGAGCCGTTTCCCTCGCCTGCCCTTCAAAAACCGGTCTTACAAAAAAGGTACTGTCCATACAAATAAATTCGACAGGAGCCGAATCGTTTTTCAATTTCAACAAATTATCAGCATGTTTATCCTTTATATAAATCTCAATATTGGAAATCTGAGAGTTATACTCGGTATTTTCAATTTTCGGCGCCGAAAGCAGACGCAAAGTATCCGCCCCCATGCGTTTATATTCAAGATTATAAGCTGTATATGGATGAATTGTCGTATCCATCAAGAAGTTTGTTAAATAATATTCCCCGGGATTAGCCTTGTTTAGCTTTGGAGCAAGAATTTCTCCATACTGCGTCTTCATTACTATATCCTTATTATTTTCACTGATAATTATCGGTTCATAAATAAACCCGATAATGTTCTTATTGGAGTCATCATCATTAAGGCAGGATACAAACACAATTGAAAACAAAGCTAAAACTGTCCATAAAATCAAAACTTTTTCTTTTTTCATACTTAAAAAATTTAAATTATAAAACTATATTTTTAATAAATTCATTAATATAATCAAATTCTCATAATTAAAATGAAAAAATTTGCAAATGCTGCAAAATCAAATGTTAATTTTAGTTACACAAAATTTATTCCGTATATTTGCAATAAATTCATTAAACAAAAAAGAAAACAAATTATGTATCTATGAAACAAAGACTAATTATGATCGCGACAGTAGATCCGGTCCTACATGCCGAAATTCTGGAAAGGTATAAAAAACTAAACCTTTCACCTTACAAATGAAGATATCTCAAATCCGCAAAAAAATCTTTCTGGCACGTGATGGGGTCAGCGCAGACTCTTTGCGAAAAAAAGGCATTCATTATAAAATGATTTACGGAGTACCTGTCGTAACCCTCCGTAAAATAGCCAGGGATTATGCTCCTGATTACGAATTGGCGAATATTTTGTGGAAAGAAGATAACCGGGAATTAAAAATCCTGGCGACTCTTATCCAGGAACCGGAGTTATTCGAAACTGCAAACGAATGGGTTTCCGATATCCATAATCTGGAACTGGCAGAACAATCGGTCATGAATTTGTTTTGTAAATTATCCGACGCATCCCATTTAGCAAAGGATTGGATACAGTCAAAAGAGCCATACATAGTTATTTGCGGCTTCTTATTATACACCCGTCTGTTTTCCCAAAATACTCCAATAAAAAGTGAAGAGGCCGAATTATATTTCGAATCCGTAGAAAAAACGTTACGTTCCGACTCCCAACTTCTACGTAATGCAGCATTAACGTCGCTGAAACGATTAGGCAGGCAATCGGTTCTTCAGTCCAAAGATATTCTTACACGATTTAGCTCTAACCCTTTTTATGAAGAACTGAAATTTGAATTTGAGTTTTTTTCCAAATATGAAGATTAAATATTAACTTTGCCGTTGAACCATTTATAACATAATGGACAAAGATAAGATTAGAGATACTGTAAGACAGAAATTTACGGAATATCTCACAGCAAAAAAGTGTAGGAAAACTCCGGAAAGGTATGCCATATTGGATCTGATTTATTCCAAATCAGGCCACTTTGATATGGATACCCTTTATGAAGCAATGAACAACGAGCATTTCAGGGTAAGCAGAGGAACACTCTACAATACGATGCAACTTCTCCTGGATTGTAAATTGGTATTGAAACACCAATTCGGGAATAATCTTTCTTATTATGAGAAAGCATTCAACAATGATTTTCACCATCATTTAATTTGCAATCAATGCGGAACTGTTCAGGAGTACAAGGATAACGACCTGAAATCACTGATCCAAAGCAAAAAAATCAAGCGATTTACTCCTGTTTTGTATAGTCTGTATATCTTTGGAACTTGTGGAAAATGTGCTTCTACAAAAAAAAGAAAATAACACAAAATAATTCTTAAAAATCAGACATGAAGATAGATGTTTTATTAGGATTACAATGGGGAGACGAAGGAAAAGGTAAAGTTGTAGATGTTTTAACTCCCGGTTATGATATTATTGCACGATTTCAGGGAGGGCCAAATGCAGGTCATACTCTTGAATTCGAAGGAGAAAAATACGTTCTCAGGTCTATTCCTTCCGGTATTTTCCAGGGAGGAAAAACAAATATTGTCGGGAATGGTGTTGTTCTTGATCCTTCCCTGTTCAAAGCCGAAGCTGAAGCCTTGGCTGCATCGGGACATGATCTCACCAAACGCCTGTTGATTTCTAAAAAAGCTCACCTGATTCTGCCGACCCACCGAATCCTGGATGCAGCGTACGAATCGGCTAAAGGAAGTTCTAAAATAGGAACTACCGGAAAAGGAATCGGCCCGACCTATACCGACAAAGTCAGTCGTAACGGATTAAGAGTAGGTGATATATTGCATGACTTTGAGTCCAAATACAAGCTTGCAATATCCCGGCATGAAGAGATCCTAAGACAAATGAATTATCAATATGATTTACAATCTATTGAAAAAGAATGGTTTGAAGGAATCGAATTCCTGAAAAAATTTCAACTGACAGATACCGATCATTTTATCAATGAACAGTTAAACGAGGGTAAAACGGTGTTGGCTGAAGGAGCCCAAGGGACTATGCTTGACGTGGATTTCGGTTCCTACCCTTTTGTTACTTCGTCCAGTACAATTTGTGCGGGAGCTTGTACCGGTCTCGGTGTTGCTCCACGAAAGATAGGAGAAGTATATGGTATTTTTAAGGCTTATTGTACCCGTGTGGGTAGTGGGCCTTTTCCGACAGAAATTTTCGACGAAACAGGAGAGCTGATGCGTAAAAACGGAAATGAATTCGGTTCTGTTACCGGTCGTCCGCGCCGTTGCGGATGGATTGACCTCGTGGCTCTACGTTACGCTATCATGCTCAATGGAGTAACACAACTCATCATGATGAAAAGTGATGTAATGGACAATTTTGATACCATCAAGGCCTGCGTTGCTTATGAAATAGACGGAATCGAAACGGAAAACTTCCCATTCGAAATAATAGATGGTGTAAAGCCGATATATGTCGAACTCCCCGGATGGAAAACGATTATGACAAAAATGCAGAGCGAAGATGAATTTCCGGTAGAGTTCAATGCCTATTTGTCATTTTTGGAAGAATCTTTGGGAGTCAATATTAAAATTGTATCTGTCGGTCCGGATCGGGCTCAGACTATCATCAGATACACAGAAGATTAATTTTTATTTTATAGAAAAAAGAGTGATGTCTGCCTGTAGAAACGTATTTTATTTATAAATAAAAACCACTTTGGCAGTATTTTTGTTGCATATATAGAAGAGACATATTTTATTAATCTAGAACTTATGGTAACTTATTGGATATTATTTATAGGAATCGCCATTGCAAGCTGGTTGGTTTCATGGAATTTGAAAAGAAAATTTCAAGCTTACTCTCAAATTCCATTAGGTAATGGGATGACAGGGAAAGATGTTGCGGAAAAAATGTTGCATGAAAACGGAATCGACGATGTTAAGGTCATTTCGACATCCGGATCCTTGACTGACCACTACAATCCCGCAAATAAAACGGTAAATCTGAGTGAAGATGTTTATGCCAGCGATAGTGTGGCTGCAGCTGCTGTGGCCGCTCATGAATGTGGTCATGCCGTACAACATGCCAAAGCATACGGCCCTCTGGCAATGCGCTCAAATATGGTACCCGTGGTTAGTTTTGCTTCCAAATGGGTAACATGGATATTGTTGGGAGGAATGCTCCTCCTGGGAAATGGAAGTAAAATCGGTTCTACCGTATTGCTGATTGGAATCGGGCTTTTTGCACTTACCACCCTATTCAGCTTTATTACTTTACCCGTTGAAATTGATGCAAGTAAAAGAGCTCTTGCATGGTTGAACCGGTCCGGAATCACAAATGTATATAATCACGACAAAGCAGAAAGCGCACTACGATCGGCAGCATACACATATGTTGTTGCCGCCTTGGGTTCATTGGCGACTCTGCTTTATTACATTATGATATTTTTAGGTCGCAGAGACTAAACGTTGTATGTTTTACGTTATATATATTATACCTCACGATTTGTCGTGTTATAAGCCAAGCGTAAAACGTATCAACGTAAAACGTAGAACGTAAATGAATGAAGAAAAGATTAAGTTAAATGTCTTGGGTATTACCTTCAGCCAGGTACAAGCAGGAGCCTATGCTTTGGTATTGGCGGAAGAAGGGGGAAACCGAAGGGTTCCTATTATTATCGGAACTCCGGAAGCGCAATCTATAGCCATTTTTCTGGAAGGTTTACATCCTCCCCGCCCATTGACTCATGAACTTTTTCTATCCTTTTCCGAAGCCTTGAATGTTATATTAAAAGAAATTTATATTTACAAATTTGAAGAAGGAGTTTTTTATTCCGAATTGATTTTCTATCAGGATAAAAAAGAAATAATTATCGATTCTCGGACATCGGATGCAATTGCACTGGCTGTCAGGGCCAGTGCTCCGATTTATACAACCGAAACCATTATGAAAGAAGCCGGGATCATCATGGAAGATGATTTCCAGGAAGAATCGGTACCGGAAATAGAGCATCGTAAACCTCAATTTTCATACGATTCCATGAATCTTGAAGAGCTGGAAAGCTCTCTTGATGATGCTATCAGTATGGAGGACTATGAGAAAGCGTCGAAACTCAGGGATTTAATTAACAAGAAAAAAGGCATGTAGCCTCGGGGGAAAGGGCCGCATTTGTTGAATAATCTACAAGTGGGTGAAACGCAGACCTTTTCAAGATATTTTTATTATACATATATCACACTCTGTATTATGAGACCTTACATTGTTATAACACTGTTATTTAATATTTTACTGGTATTTGCCGTATATGAAGTTGATGGGAATAATAAATTGTCATTGAGAAAAAATCATATTTCTCTTCCATTCAATTGTTCGTCGTCGAACGACTCGGATACTACTTACATCCAAATATTCAAAGAAAAAGAAATAAAAAAATTACAAATCCGTATATCCAGGATTTATTATTTACTTGGATTTGTTGTTATATTATTTCTAATTACCTCGGCAATCATATTTATCAGACATAACAAGAAAAAAAAATTCCAAATGAACCAGTTATCGACAATCTCTCGGTGTGAGAAAAAACAAATCTCACAAGATATAGAATTATTCAATGCGTTACAGGCGCTTATGTATGAGGAGAAAATTTTCAAAAATTATGGAATTACACTCGATTCCCTGGCTATTAGAATGAATGTATCCCGTAATCGTCTGTCGCATACGATTAACAATTACACGGGGAAAAATTTCAATCAATACATCAATGAATATCGTATAAAAGAAATACTGAAAATGATGTCTGAATCGAATTATAAACACATGAGTATAGAAGAAATTGCAGAGCAAGGAGGATTCAACAGCCGATCTTCATTTTACAAAGCTTTCAAGGATATCACCGGGCAAACACCTTCCCAGTTCAAAAGTAAAACATCTTCCTGACATTTATCAAAAAACCATGGATTTCAGTTATTATTCTTATATATAATGTTTGTCCTAATTTACATTTTCAGATATTTTCAAAAAATATTCTATTCATTTTCAAATATTTATGAATTATTTCATCCGAGAATACACATTGAGACATTTTTCTTCAAATTTGTTCGCAAATTTGTTGCTGAAAACCAAAACCAGTTCTCTATATACACACACTGAAGTATTGCGTTGGTGTAAAGAGGCATACTCGGTTTATCGTTGTATGCCTCTTTTTTATTACAAAATTCAGAACAGAAATGAAAAATCTTCTGTCGAATCTAATTCTCTGAACTCCTGCCCTTTTTTAAAAATCCGGGCTGTGCGCTCTCCAACCAATTGCAGTTTATCGTTTTCCAAGTGTAGAAGGGTTGATTCTCTCAGTCCTACCACATACATTTCAGGATTCAGTTCCAGGAACTCAATAATCCGATCTTCACGGGTTTCTCCGCCGAAACCTTCCGGATGGACATCTATAAAATGAGGATTAATCTGGAATGGTACCAGGTTCAAAGTCTCAAAACTA
The DNA here is from genome assembly GCA_025999255.1 of Bacteroidia bacterium. Taxonomy (GTDB): domain Bacteria; phylum Bacteroidota; class Bacteroidia; order Bacteroidales; family Azobacteroidaceae; genus BNXB01. Next base: position 10,504 of record BNXB01000009.1, read on the forward strand.
ACAGGATCGACAATCGGCATATCATTTGTAGTGCGCAAAGTAGGACAAGCAACATTACTTCCTGCACTCCAACCTATGTAAGGAGTTCCTGACCGTACTTTCTTCCGTATAGGTTCCATCAACCCATTCAGGTGCATTTGTTGTACCAAACGCCAGGTGTTTCCACCTCCAATAACGATAGTTTCCGCTTCTTCAACGGCTTTCACAGGGTCGGAAAAACGATGAATACTTACCACATGGTGACCTATTTCCGTAAAACGACTCTCGACTTTAGCTTCATAATCATCATAGGAAAAACGTACTGCCGCATATGGGATAAATAAAGCATTAACACTCCTTTCTCCCAGAAATTTCCGGATTTCATATTTGGGATATTCCAGATAAGCCTCTCCCGGATTCGTAGAATTACTTAACAACAATAATCTCATAAAACAAAACAAGTAAATGGGTTCACAATAAATTATATTTTCTTTTTATGAAGTCGTCTTGACTTTTATACATAAAATCATAACTCAATGATATTCTCCTCAAAATTAGTTATTTTTTCAATACCTGTATCCGTAACAAGATAAGTATTCTCTATTCCTAATGCGCCAATACCCGACAACACGAATTTAGGCTCGAAAGCAAAAGTCATCCCCGGTTGTAATAAATCTTCGGAACGACTCATTAACACCGGAAGTTCGTTAATTTCTATGCCAACCCCATGGCCCACAAATTTAGCCTGCTGTCTGACGCCCATAAAACAACCGGATAAACCGGCATTGGCGGCCATCTGCAAAGTATAATTATAAATATCCGCACAAGAGGTTCCGGGTACTGTTTCCGAAATCAGCCGGTGATGCATATCAATTGATACCTGGTGCGCATAATATGCCTTTTCAGGTAATTTCCCAATAGAAAAAACCCGGGTCATATCGGTAGTGTAAGCCGTATAATTACCGGCCATATCCACCATAAGAGACATTCCTTCTTTCAGGACGGAACCATTGGAACCAATCGGCAAAGAAGGATGAACACCAGCTCCACCCAATGCATAATCAAAAGGAGAAGGAGCTCCCGCATTATCTCCCGCAAGCACACTACCCATATAAATATCCATATTGCTTCCGAAACTCCGGAATAGACCTATCGAACCGGCTAAACGCATCTCCCGTTCCACATTAGTCTGCAATTCGACATCCGATATTCCCGGATGGTAACAATCCCTGACCTTGGAATAAACCTCAGCATGAATTTTACCGGAATACTTCAACTGTTCAATTTCCCAGGGAGTTTTTATCATGCGTTGTTTACGAAGTAAAGGGGTTGCATTTCCGATCTTTGCAACAGGAAACAATGCCTGTAATCTCAAGTGTTCGCTATAAGTCATCTGATCCGCTTCCAACAATACGGATCCGGGTATTCCAAGATTATTTTTCAATAACAGAGACGGGATATCTTCAGCTTTGCGAATGAATAAAGCACAAGGATGCCGTAAATCTTCGGGTCTGCGGACAAAATAGACAGGATTTCCGTTGACAGGAAGATAAACGAAACCATTGAATACCATACCTGTTAAATAATAAATATTGACACTTGAGGAAATCAGGCAGGCATCGGTTCCTTCTTCAGATAATAACTCCTGCAAACGACCCCAACGTAATTTCAGATCGTTTGCAGGAGGATATTTTGTATAACTCATAATCCGGATTATTTCTCCAATGGAATACGCATTTTATAAAATGAACGCCAAACAAATATCAATGCAATGATAAAGAATGGAATAGCAATATATATAGAATAATCATGCTCCGGATTTGCTTTCATTTCTATACAAATTTCCGTTGCCAACAAACCAAACAAAGTTGAAAACTTAATGATGGGGTTCAATGAAACGGACGAAGTATCTTTGAAAGGATCTCCAACGGTATCTCCAACTACAACCGCTTCGTGTAACGGAGAATTTTTCTCTTTCAAATCCACTTCCACTACTTTTTTGGCGTTATCCCAGCTACCGCCGGCATTGGCCATATAAATTGCCTGGAATAATCCGAAAACAGCAATAGAAACCAGATAAGCGACAAAGAAATTCGGATCCATAAATGCAAATGCCAGTGTGATTGAAATCAAAACGATGAAAATATTCCACATTCCTTTTTGAGCATACTGAGTACAAATCCTTACCACCGTATTGGAATCTTCCGCATTCGCTTCCGTATTCTCCAGATTGAAAGTCCGTTTAATAAATTCTACCGCACGATAAGCTCCTGTAGTCACAGCCTGAATGGAGGCGCCGCTGAACCAGAAAATAACCGCCCCACCACAAATCAAGCCCAGGATGACCGGAGCGTCCGTTAATGATAAATGTAATAATTTGGCTTTTTCCAACAAAAGAATGATGGAAAAAATCATTGTTGTTGCGCCAACCACAGCGGTGCCAATCAATACCGGTTTGGCAGTCGCTTTGAAAGTATTCCCCGCTGAGTCGTTCGCTTCCAGGTAATGTTTCCCGTTTTCGAAATCAGGTTTAAAACCAAAGTCCTTTTCAATTTCTTCGCTTACATCCGGAATTTGTTCAATCTGGGAAAGTTCGAATACCGATTGGGCATTGTCCGTTACAGGGCCATAGCTATCTACCGCGATAGTCACAGGACCCATACATAAAAATCCGAAAGCAACCAATCCGAAAGCAAATACCGGAGCATGGTTCGGCATAATAGAACTGAATCCTTCTCCAATTCCGACGGTAAAGTAAGCGACAGCCATCAAAGCCACAATCAACAAGCCTGTCCAGAATGCGCTGAAGTTACCGGCTACAATACCGGAAAGGATATTCAAAGAAGCTCCTCCTTCACGGGAAGCAGTCACTACTTCATGTACATGTTTGGATTTCGAGCTGGTAAATATTTTTGTAAATTCGGGAATCAATACGGCGGCCAATGTTCCGCAACTGATAATAATAGCTAACTTCCACCACAAAGTTGTATCGGCCATGTCTCCTAACAATAAATGACTCATAAAGAACGTAGCGGAAATACAAAGAACGGCAGCGATCCAGATCAAGCGCATCAAAGGAGATTCAAAGTCAAATTCTTTCTTGTCGCCATATAATTTTTTAGAAATCAATTGATTGATAAAGAAAGAACATCCGGAAAGAAAATCCATCAGAAAACGCATACCAAAAATCCAAACGATTAGCTTCGCCTGAATTGCAGGATCTACAACCGCCAAAGTAATAAATGTGATCAAAGCAACTCCTGTCACCCCATAAGTTTCAAATCCATCGGCAGTAGGACCGACACTGTCTCCGGCATTATCGCCCGTACAGTCGGCGATAACTCCAGGGTTACGAGGATCATCTTCTTTTACTTTGAAAACCACTTTCATCAAGTCGGAACCGATATCGGCAATTTTCGTAAAGATACCTCCTGCAATACGCAAAGCGCTGGCTCCTAATGACTCTCCGATAGCGAATCCGAGGAAACAGATTCCTACGATCTCACGCGGAACAAATAACAGGATAAAGACCATCATCACTAATTCCAGGGATATCAGGAACAAACCGACACTCATTCCGGCGCGCAACGGAATATTGACTACATCCAAAGGCCTTCCTTTCAGTGAAGCAAAGGCTGTACGGGCATTAGCATACGTGTTTACACGAATCCCGTACCAGGCTACGGCATAAGAACCTCCCATACCGACAATGGAAAATATCAATACCTGAAGTACAACCGTAAACGGTTTACCCAACAATCCGAAAAAGTACAAACAGAGTACGGCCGCAATCAAAGCAAACAGCATCAACAGGAATTTCCCCTGTTGTTTCAAATAAGTGCTGCACGTTTGATAAATAATACTCGCAATTTTCAACATGGAGTTGTGTGCAGGTAATTTTTTAATCTGACGAAACAAAAGTAAACTGAAACCTAACGTTCCTGTAATAATCAAAGCTCCATAAAGAAGGAAATCCCAGGAAGTCATTTCTAATCCAAATACGTGAAAAGTACCTTCATGTAAATCAGGAATAGCCAAATCGACTTCACTTGCAAACAAATTTATTCCGGACATCATGAGCATAGCAATGGCTGTAAGCCAACATTTTAGTTTATTCATGTGATTTATCTATTAAATTAAAAGAAAATTCTTATGCAAGTTAATAAAAATTCTCGCAAAGATATTCTTTTTTTTTATAATTTTGCACGCGATTTATAAAAATATGAGAAAATCTTCCGTTGTAGTTTTTCACCCGACTACTATCGGAGTTTTTTTTTGTAATTTCAAAATAAAACGATAGATTTTTAAACAAAAAACACCAAGAAGAACTAAAGACACCACGATTTTATGTCTTTATGTTCGGAAAATTAAGAATTAAAAACATGCAGAATTTAAGAAATATTGCAATCATAGCCCATGTCGATCACGGGAAGACAACTTTAGTAGATAAAATGCTGTTAGCGGGTAAATTATTCCGCGACGACAAAACCGACCTTGATCAATTTTTGGACAGCAATGATTTGGAAAGAGAACGAGGAATCACTATTTTGGCTAAAAACGTTTCAATCAATTATAAAGATACAAAAATCAATATCATTGATACCCCTGGTCACGCTGATTTCGGAGGTGAAGTGGAACGGGTACTGAATATGGCAGACGGTTGCCTGTTACTCGTAGATGCTTTTGAAGGCCCTATGCCTCAAACACGTTTTGTACTGCAAAAAGCTGTCAATCTGGGCTTAAAGCCCATTGTAGTCATCAATAAAGTCGATAAACCCAACTGCAGGCCGGAAGAAGTAGAAGAAATGGTTTTCGACCTCATGTTCAACCTGGGAGCCAGTGAAGAGCAGTTGGACTTCCCTACCATTTACGGTTCGGCCAAACAGGGTTGGATGTCGGACGATTGGAAAACCCCTTCGGAGAATATATTCCCACTACTTGATACCATAATAGAACATATTCCTGCTCCGACAATACTGGAAGGAGCGCCTCAAATGCAAGTTACATCCCTGGATTATTCCAACTATGTAGGACGTATTGCCGTAGGGCGTATTCATCGTGGAGAATTCCGGGAAGGAATGGACGTTATGCTTTGTAAACGCGATGGCAGTATTCTGAAGTCCAGAATAAAAGAACTGGATGTATTTGAAGGACTTGGACGTACAAAAGTAACATCCGCACAATCCGGAGATATCTGCGCCCTGATTGGGATTGAAAATTTTGAAATCGGAGATACAATTACCGATTTGGAACACCCGGAAGCTCTACCCCCTATCGCTATCGATGAGCCGACCATGTCGATGTTATTTACCATCAACGACTCTCCGTTTTTCGGCAAAGACGGCAAATACGTCACCTCACGGCATATATACGACCGGCTGATGAAAGAACTGGATAAAAACCTGGCGCTCAGAGTAGAACTATCCGATTCGGCAGATGCCTGGAACGTTTACGGCAGGGGAATATTACACCTCTCTATATTAATTGAGACCATGCGTCGCGAAGGTTTCGAATTACAAGTAGGCCAACCCCAGGTTATCATCAAAGAAATTGGCGGAGAAAAATGTGAACCGGTAGAACAACTAACCATTAATCTTCCGGAAGAATCATCCAGTAAAATTATCGATATAGTCACCCGCCGTAAAGGAGAGATGCAATCCATGGAACGTAAGGGAGACCGGATACACCTGGAATTTATCATTCCTTCACGTGGAATTATCGGGTTGACAAATAATGTATTAACAGTATCCGCCGGAGAAGCAGTCATGGCGCATCGTTTTCTGGAATATCAGCCCTGGAAAGGAGAAATCGAAAAACGTCAAAACGGTTCCATTATCGCCATGGAAACCGGTAACGCATTTGCTTACGCTCTTGATAAACTACAAGACCGTGGCAAATTCTTTATCGACCCGCAAACAGATGTCTATGCCGGACAAATTGTAGGTGAACATACCAAAGAAGGAGATTTGGTAGTAAATGTAACAAAGTCGAAGAAACTAACCAATGTCAGGGCCTCCGGTTCGGACGATAAAGTCCGGCTGGCCCCTCCCATCATCTTCAGTCTCGAACAGGCGCTCGAATACATCAAAGAAGATGAATATGTAGAATTAACGCCGAACTCCATACGCCTACGGAAAATTATACTGGACGAAAATGAGCGTAAAAGGCAGGCAAAAAAATGAATTAAGACCGTTAAAGAAAGTGAAAAGAATTAAAATACAACATCGTTATATTGTAACTTAATTATCTTTGTTGCAAATTATTAATACACACAGTATGAAACGACGAGATTTTCTAAAAACCGGGGGCATAGTAACTATCGGCGCTGTTGCTTTTCCTCAAATTATCCAGTCACAAATTACTAATCGTAAAGAAGATTTACCTAAAATGCTGAACCACTTTGGAGTTACAGAAGCCGACTTACGCAAAGTCATGGCTGCCGCATTGGAAAAAGGAGGCGATTACGCCGACCTGTATTTTGAACACACATTCAATAATTACCTGGCTTTGCAGGATGGCGCGGTAAACCGTGCCGGTTCGAATATCGACTATGGAGTCGGGATTCGCGTTGTTTCAGGAGATCAAACCGGTTATGCTTTCGTAGAAAGCACCTCCATGGAAGATATGATCAATGCTGCACGCACAGCTTCCCGTATAGCTTCGGGTTCCGCAAAAACACCGCCGGTGAAAATTGACGAGAAAGTATTCAAAAACCACTACCCGATCGTTAAATCCTGGGAAGATGTTACTATACAGGCTAAAATGCCTTATTTGCAAAAGCTCAACGACCGGATTTTCGAACTTGATAAACGTGTGACCAAGGTCAATGCATCCATGAACGATTCCACTTCTTATATCTTATATTACAACTCGGAAGGAACTTTATGTCATGATTACCGGCCTATGGCCATCCTTTCCGGATTTTGTATCATGCAACAGGATGGAAAAATAGAAAATGCATACTCATCCCGTGCAGCACGAAAAGATATCAGCTTCCTGACAGATGAAGTGGTGGAAACCATAGCCCAGGAAGCAGTAAAAAATACAGCTCTGCTGTTCAACGCAGTAAAACCGAAAGGCGGAGAAATGCCGGTGGTAATGGGAGCCGGAGGTTCCGGAATTTTACTCCACGAAGCTATCGGACATGCTTTTGAAGCAGATTTCAACCGTAAGAAAACATCGATTTTTTCCGATAAACTAGGGAAGAAAGTATGTGACGAACATATCAATGTCGTCGATGACGGTTTAATCGATTATGACCGTGGTTCTATTAACTTCGATGACGAAGGTATAACCGGACAACGTACTTATATTGTAAAAAACGGCATTCTTAACTCCTACCTTCACGACCGGATCAGCGCTAAGCATTATGGTGTCGCTCCGACAGGAAACGGACGCAGGCAGTCGTTTCGTTACGTTCCTATTCCCCGTATGCGTTGCACCTACATGGAAAACGGGAACTACACGGAAGAAGAAATCATTACCAATGTTAAACAAGGTGTTTTTGTTGATAATTTCACCAACGGACAAGTACAAATTGGTGCCGGCGACTTCACATTCTTTGTGAAAAGCGGCTATCTGATCGAAAACGGGAAGCTGACTCAGCCGATTAAAGACATTAACATCATCGGTAACGGACCGAAAGCCTTGGCTGATATCACCATGGTGAGTAATAACCTGAAAATTGACCAGGGAGCCTGGACCTGTGGAAAAGACGGGCAGGGAATGCCGGTTTCACAAGGCTTACCGTCTGTCCTGGTTAAACAATTAACCGTTGGAGGACAATAAATTTTTAACTTTTAATTTTTCATTGAAATGATTTCACAAGAACATAAAGATTTAGCGCGCTGGGCCATGAAATATGCTCTCGGCAAGGGTTGTTCGGATGCCCGTGTTTCCGTTTATTCCGGGACAAATAATTCATTCGATTATCGGGATACACAATTGGAAAAACTGGAACAGTCTTCTGAAAATGGTTTGAGTATTCAACTCTATGTGGACGGACGTTATGCCAGTTATTCCACGAACCGACTGGATAAAAAAGAACTGGAACGTTTTATTGCCAATGGTATCGAAGCAACCCGGTTCCTGGCGAAGGACGAATTTCGTCAATTACCGAAACCCGAACGTTACTACAAAGGAGATGGTAAAGGTTTGGATATTTACGATAATCATTACAGCAAAGTCTCGGTCGATGATAAGATGGCATTGATTAAGGAAAATGCGGCAGAAGTATATGGCAAAGACGAACGTCTGATTTCCGTTACGGCAAGTTATTCCGACGGGATAAGCAGTTCGTTTATGATTATCAGTAACGGATTCGAAGGTGAATCGGATACTACTTATTACAGTATTTCAGCCGAGACTTCCATGAAAGGCTCCGGAGATTCCAGACCTCAATCTTATTGGTATGATTCTGCCGTTTTCTGGGATAAACTCGAAAAAAACAATATCGGCAAAACAGCTTACGAGCGTACAGTACGTAAATTAGGACAAGAAAAAATCGAATCCGGAGTGTTTCCCATGCTAGTGGACAACACCCAGATTACACGCTTGCTTTCACCTATTATTTCTGCTACTTATGGAAATTCGATTCAACAAAAGAATTCATTCCTGATAGACAAAGTTGGGGAAAAAATCATTTCCGATAAATTTACACTGATCGATGATCCCCATATTCCAGGAGCAAGAGGTTCCCGCTGGTTCGACGGAGAAGGTATTGCTACTAAAAAACGTACCGTAATTGAAAACGGAGTATTGAAAATGTACTATATTGATACTTACAGCGGTCTTAAATTAAATATGGAACCAACGATCCAAGGTCCGTCATTGTTGAATTGCATACATGGAAATAAGAACTTCGATCAACTTCTGGCATCCGTAGAAAAAGGGATCTGGATTACCGGATTCAATGGAGGAAACAGCAATAGTACGACCGGCGATTTTTCATTCGGAATCGAAGGATTTCTGATCGAAAACGGAAAAGCAACGAAACCTCTGAATGAGATGAATATTACCGGAAATTTACTGGAATTATGGAAAAATATCATTGAAGTCGGAAATGACCCGAAATTGAATTCCTCTTGGAGAATTCCTTCAATCCTCTTCGATAAAGTGAACTTTAGCGGAAAGTGATAGTATAGGAGTTACAAGGAATAACTCTTATAGGACTCCGTCTCGAACACCTTGTGGGAACCGGTAACTGAACTAACCTTCTGCAATTACATCTGCTTTATCCGGTCCCCAGGGCTCCGGGGTGGATTCCGGATCAAACGGATTAAAGTAATTAATTCCTTTTTGATTCAGGTAGTGGAGAAATTGTTTTATTTTCATTTCAAATTGGGGATAGTCTTTGGACTCAGGATTTGTCCATGCATCTTCCGCTATACCGGCCAAACGGGGAAATAACATGAAATAAAGGCGTTTCACATCGGCAACACGTTCGGTCCATAGACTGGCCTGCATACCCAAAATCCGGTCGGAATAATTAACAACCAGAGACGATATATTACCGGGAAAAGCATATATGGTTTGTAATGTATTGAATTTTGCACCCCAACGACGTCCTATTTTATGGGAATCATCCTGTACAAAATCAAAATAACAAGGAATCCTGGGAGTCATAATTACTTTAAAACCTTTTTCCAAAGCGGCAGTCAGTTGTTCCGGTTTATCATGCCTCCACCACATCACGACAGCCTTATCAGGAGTAATCCCGGAAGCAATTATCTCATCCCAGCCTATCATGATCCGGCCCTTACGGTTTACAATATCACAAGCTCTACGAATGAAATAATGTTCCAATCCTATTTCATTTTCCAAGCGGTTATCTTTAATAAACTGCTGTATTTCAGGATCCGTGTACCAGATTTTATTTCCGAAATGAACTTCATCTCCCCCGATATGAACATAAGGAGACGGAAATAATTCTGCAATTTCGGTCATAACATCATCTATGAAGCGGTAAGTCGTTTCTTTTGCAGGATGAAAAGTAAAGCCTTCCCAACGTCCGGTTCCTCCGGCCGAAAGTTCCGGATAAGCGCGGGTTGCGGCAATAGCATGCCCCGGCATATCAATTTCCGGAATTACCATGATATGCCGTTCAGCCGCATAAGCAACTATTTCACGAACTTCATCCTGGGTATAAAATTTCCGCGGAGCATTCCGGTCATGCCAATTGCCTGTCGCTCCTATTTCAGTCAATTTGGGATATTTTTTTATTTCGATTCGCCATCCCGGCTCGTCCGTCAGATGCCAATGAAAACGATTCATTTTCAAATATGCCATTACATCGAGGAGTTGCTTGACGACTTCCTTTCCAAAAAAATGACGGGATTCGTCCAGCATCATTCCCCTCCAGGAGTAACGCGGAGAATCTTTCATTGTCATCAACTTCAAACTAAGTCCTTCATCCGAAACATTGAAAAATCGAATCAATGTCTGAACGGCATAAAACATGCCTGCAGGAGTAGCAGCCTCACAAGAAACGACTCCTTTATCGGCTGTAATAAAATACTCTTCCCCATTTAATTGGTTATTTTCCTTCAATACAATCTGATTCTTACCGGTATATTTTGTGCTTGTCTTAATACCACCTTTCACATAACTTTTAAGATAACCGGCCAATACTTCAGCCTGTTTTTGTATCCGGAAGGACAAACAAACCACTTCTGTCCTGTTATTTACAATAAAATTCCCCTCCGAATATACAATTTTCTGAGGTTGAGGAATTATCTGAGCGTGCACGCACACGGAGCTCAAAACCAAAATGACGAATAAAAATAATCTTTGATACATAATTTAAAGAATGCCGCTTCATCTTTCAGTACTTCGCCCGGATGAATAGGGCGATATGAAATAACTCTCGGCTGCAAATGTAGTAATTTCTTTGGGATTCCATGCATATTTTTTCCTTTTTTATCTGATAAAACACCCCTATTATGGAAAGGATAAATAAACTATCATTTTTTTCATCATATTCAATTTCAAATAATTTCAAAAATGCAAGATATTCTTCTTGGTTAGCGTTTCTACCTTATCGCCATCGACAACAATTACCTGATTGTTGCTAATCAGCCGCAAATCAAGCGTTTCCGAGTATACTACAACAATTTTTTCAGCTGCTTTCTTAAACGGAAAATTCGTACAGTGCGGAACAATATAGAAATCAAGAACTGACAGTGCAGAAAAGTCGCCGTTCAAATCGGGAGCGACTTTCGGATTATCCATAAATTTCACATATTCAATGTCTTTTGAAATAATCATTGACCCCGCAGATGCGCCGATATACAGTTTCCCCTTATTGATATGCTCAATGATGAGTGTGTCCGCGCCTGTGCGTTTCAGTTCCTGCAAAAGGAAAAACGTATTGCCGCCTTCTACAAAAAGATAATCGGCATTGGAAATTTTGCTTACGATTTCCTCGTAAGGGGCAGTTGAAACTTCTAATTCGTCGATGATTAGCCCAAGTTTTGCCAATGATTTTTTATCTGCACCGACAAAAAATGTTACCTTTTCGGGAACGCTTGCCGTTGGAATGAAAACGACTTTTTTACCCGAACATTCGTTGTTTGTAAAATCGGGCAACAAGTTTTGTACGCCCGAAAAATACGATGATAAAAACAGTTTTTTACTCATAATTTCTATTTTTTTGCCTTTTCAGACGGTTGTCATTAATTTTCAATTTGTTTTACACTTTCTTCCAACAGCAAAAAACGGTCAAAATCGCTTTCATAAAGTTGATCTTGCTCTATTCGATATTTTTCAAACTCCGTTTCGGCGTGTTGGCGGGCAATTCCCATCGAAATTCTGCCTGCATTTTGCAGAAGTTCATATTTGTTGGCAAGCAAAACTTGGTCTAATTGTTGCGCCCAATCCTGCATTGTCATTGGGATTTTGCGTTTTGCCATACCTTCGGCAAAGTCAAGATAACCCGAAACCAACAGTTCCAATTCTTTTAATTCGTCTTTTTGTAAATAATTTTTTGCTACAACCACATCTGTTTTTTTGATTTTTCCTTTTGGCGCATCATTCCACGAAGTCAAGCCCATATTTTTCTTTTCGGCGTCGGCTCGGTGGTAAATCAGTTCGGCAGCCGTATTTTTTGTTATAGCCCAATGCAATTTGTTTTGCACTTTTTTGAAAAACAGTTCTGTGATTTTTGCTGATGAATCATAATCAAGCGCGGTAGCATAAATATCGGTAACTTTCTGATAGAATTTTCGTTCGGAAAGGCGAATTTCGCGGATTTTTTCTAATTGTTCTTCAAAATATTGGTCTGTCAGCACACCGCCTTTTTTGAAACGGTCGGAATCCATCACCCAGCCTTTGATAGTATAATCTCGCGCAATTTGATTGACCCACTTGCGAAACTGCACCGCTCGCCCGCTGTTTACCTTGAAACCGATAGCGATAATCATTTGTAAATCATAATGTTCCACATCACGAGCAACTTGTCTATTTCCTTCCATTTGAACTATTCGAAAAATTCGAATAGTTGCCGTATCACTCAATTCCTTGTCTTCAAAAATCTTTTTGATATGATAGTTAATTGTATGTACCTCCACATCATAAAGCGCAGCCAACATTTTTTGCGTGAGCCAAATGTTTTCATTTTCGTATCGAATTTCGATATTCTGATAATTTTCGCCCTTAGAAGCCACGAAAGTAAGGTATTCGGCAGCGGAAGATTTGATATTCGGTTGATTTGACATATTTTTATTTACGTTTATTTTATGTAATTATGCTCATCTTTAGCCTGCAAAGTTACGATTTTTTCAATTTATTTAATTCCAATTTTTTGCAACATCCTTTCATACATCGCCGCTTTGCTTTTCAACTTCAACAGATAGGCACGCGAGGTGAAAGGGCGTTAGTGGGTGGCGTTCTATGGATTGGGGGTCTGACATAATTTCTTTGCACGCTGATAATGCGGATTTAAGGGATTTACACAGATTTTGCCCGTTAGGGCATTCATATCAATAGGAAAATGTCCCGTACCGAACTAAAATCTCGTAGAGGTTTCACGTTATTCAATCGGTTTAAAAACATATTTTTCATCATATTCAATTTCAAATAATTTCAAAAATGCAAGATATTCTTCTTGAAATGTTCGTTTTTTATGGTGTTTTTCTTGTGTTTCAATGTAATTTGCAATGTCGGGAATTTGCGATTTTCCGTAACTGAACGCGCCAAAACCCTCTTGCCATGAAAATTTCCCCATTACCAAACTGTCGTTAATCCATAACGAAGAACTGCGTTTTATGTCAGCCATCAAATCTGACGGCGACTGTTTGGGCGACATACTTACCAATGCGTGAACATGGTCGGGCATTCCGCCTATTACGAGCAACTTATGTCCTTTGTTCGTAATTGTGCCTGTCATATATTTGTACAAATCGTCGTGCCAACGGCTTTGTATCAACCCTAGCCGATTTTGAACGGCGAAAACGTAATGAATATAAATTTGTGTGTATGTGTTTGCCATATTTATAATGTGTTAAACCGTGAATCCCCTACGGGGATTTGTTGTTGTGTTATACGTTTTTTCTATTGATATGAATGCCCTACGGGCAAATCGCATATTGTATTATTTGTTCGTTCTATTGACATGAATGTTCTGATGAGCAAATCGCATATTGTATTATTTGTTTTCTGTTTACTCATCTCTGTATTTTTTACCCCCTAACTCCGCTCTTTTTCTTAAACAAAAACTTACAACCTCCCCAAAACCTCCATCATCGCCCTGCGGTTTTTGTAAACAACGCGGTAACTCCCGACCATTTCGGCAACAATCTTGTCGCCGCCACCGATTTTGCACATCAATCGCAACAAGCGGTTTACATACTCGTATGTATCGCGACCGGTATTTTTGTCAGTATAGTCATTTATCGCTTTTCGGAACAATTTCAGCGTTTTATCGGGATAATTTTCGACAAACGCCATATGATATTCTTCGATATTTTCCGCCGAAAGGTTTTGCTTCTTTATATCTTTCTTTTTCAATGCGTTTCTTTACCACGTTCATCAAAATCTATTTTGATGGTGTAAATGCCGTAATTACCACGATAATTCGCCTGCCAGCGGTATTCATCGGTTTGTCGTAAATCGAAAATATTCTTCATTGTATTCTATTTTTTAGCAGGTCAACCGCCAGTTTCGCTCTTATTCTCATTGTTTTATCAGAGCAACCAAAGTTTCATTAAACTGATTCGCTGTGTCGCCTAATAATGCAAAAAATTCTTTATCTGCTGTCTCTACTGTAACTACGGCTTTTTTTATGATTTCTTTTCCTTGTTCCGTAATGTCAATTTTCTTCGCTCTTGTATCGGTTAAATCTTCCTTTCTCTGAATTAACCCTTTTTTCTGCAATGTTCTTAAAACAGTAGAAGTTGTCATAGGGTCTATCTTTGAGTTTGACGACAAGACAATTTGTGTAACTTCCTGCCCGTGTAATTTCAACCAATGAAGACAGGTCAATAAAACATACTGAGAGTGGGTCAAGTCATATTGTTTTAATGAATCCCTAATCTTGCGTTGCCACAAAGAGGTAACTTGCCATAACAAAAAACCCGAACTATCTTCCGCGTTTTCTACGCTGAAAGTATTATCAATAAATTCCATTTTAAATAATTATTTTTTGCGCCGCCTTTATTTGCTCTATCATATCAACAGGCAGGTCATCTACTATTTTTTGAGCCACAAGTTTGCGCCACAAAAAGCCTAAAATTCCAACGACCGTCATCGTTGTTGTAACTTTTAGTCCTTCAGGCGTTTCCTCAAAAGTATGTTTGCCATACATTTTTGCCAAAGGGAAAGTAGTTAAATCTGTAAATTCTTGATTTTCAACAGTGTGATGAATTTTCATTTTTAGTTTCGGACCGCCTTTTGGCTGAAAATCATACACATTGCCTGCCTCAAATTTGCCTTCTAAACGTGCAAATTCAACACTTTTGTCCCACGTAGCCCAACGATTTACGTCCGACCACAGTTTCCACATTTGTTCTTTTGTAACCTCTCTGGTTACGATTGAATGACATTTTGTCCACATAATTATACATTTTTAAATTACTAAATAAAATATTTGAGGCTGCAAAGGTAATAAAAAATAATATGCAAACATATAATAAGTGGAATTATTTTTATTTTGCACGCAGATGACGCAGATTTAATACCAATTCGGGCGTTTCGGAGTCGATATTGCCGTAACCTTTGATTTCACCGTCTAAAATACGCACCCATGCGCCGCCGACAGTAAAAAAACGAATGACTATCCGCAATCATACCACTAAATAGCGTTTCCTGCAAGCAATTTCCGGTTTTGTCCCGCAGGGACAACACTTTATTAACCGTAGGCTTCAGCCTACGGGAGTGACGGAGCCCACACTCCAAAGTCCCGCATGGGACGACACATTGTTATTCTGCAAAATTGCACCCATCTCAAGTGCCGTCCCATGCGGGACTATGAGGTTGTCGTCATTCTCGTACCGTAAGCTAAAGCATACGGTTAATAAAGTGCTGTCCCTGCGGGACAAAGAGCGAAAGCCAAGTGGTATGATTGCGGATAGTCATCAAAAACGATGATGAACATTTGCAATCCATTGAGTTCTAAAAAAACTGTAATAATACTCATCAACGATTTTTCCGTTTTTTATCGCCGCCTTTTTCAAAATCGCCTCACGCTCAAACCCTGCTTTTTCAAGCACTTTTTGCGAAGCAATACTGAAACCGAAAGGCGTAGCGTAAATTTTTTGCAACGGGAAATTAAGAAAAGTGTAAGAAACCATTTCCTTGACCACTTGTGTCATAATGCCTCTGTTCCAATACTTTTCGCCCAGCCAATAGCCCAATTCCGCGCTGACCCGCTCCACATCCGTGCGAGGTATAATCCCGATGCCGCCCACCGCCTTTCCGTCAACAACAATTGCCATATCCGTTGCGGGTTTGGGCTTGGCTGATATCATTTGAATAAATTGTATCCCATCGTTTTCCGAATAAGGATGCGGAAAATAATCGCGCAAATTGTTCCATACACGGATATTGTTTGCATTTTCGGCAAGCGAGGCGGCATCGGAGAGTTGCCATTCGCGGAGTTTATATGTTGTTGTTTCCATTCTATTTTTCTATAAAACACCTCTGACATTTCACCACTGTAAATTTCAGCGGAGGTTTATTTTCTGAAAATTTCACCGGCTCATCCATCTCCGAAAAATCCATCAATCCGTACTCTCTAAATTCCTGTTGGATGGATTCCGAATCATAAAAAAATAATTTTGCGCCGCTTGTCATCAAAAAGCGGTTTTTGCTCAGTGGCTTCCCTTTCCCATACGATGGATCTCCTTTTGAAATCGTCGAAAAAATCATCCATCCGTTTGGTTTTAATTGGGCATAACAATCTTTGATAAACTTTTTTCGTTCGCGCTTATTCAGCAAATGAATCAGTGCATAGCAATATATTCCATCGTAGAATTTATCATCAAAAGGCATATCAGTTACAGAACCTTGATATATCAGCATATTATTATTTTCAATTTTTGCCAGATCAATTGCCGTTTTTGAAATTTCAATTCCGGTAACATTGATGCCATTGTCAAGAAAAATCCTTGCATTCCTGCCATATCCGATTCCCGGAATTAATATGTCTGCAATTTTTTCCTTTATAAAAAAATCTTTTGCGGCAATTGCAGAATCTGCAGGCTCAAAGCCCCACATCGTTTGCTTTTCTATATAACTTGATTCCCAAAATTCCATTGATTTACTTTTTTTTGCACGCAGATAACGCGGATTTAAGGGATTTGCGCAGATTTTTGTCCAACTAAAATTATCAACCCCTGCGGAATAAATAGCCAAAAGCCTGATAATGGAACAAAACACACCCCGATAATACTGAATATTAACAAAAACCAACCAAGAAACTTTGGTGCAGGCTGTTGTTCGCGTTTGATATAATAATGCAAAACTTGTCCAAGAATCCAAAGTGCAATACCGCAAACAAAAAACCAAAATGACATCCCAAGTTTGAAGTCGGTACCAATAGAATTAAAAACGCCATTGCGAACAATTTCCGCAAAAATGCCGCTTTTCAACATCATAGCTATCGCTAAGAGCGTGTGCAGAATTGCCGTTATAATCAACAAAATTCCGCTGTATTTCCACCAATTTTTTATATTCATTTTTCTATTCCATTTTATAAACTACTATATTCTTCCCGTTTTTTTTTCGGTAATTTTTTGAGTACCTCATCAGCAGAGTGAATTATCAATTCGGCAATCAATTTATCCGGCACATCGCTTTCCAAATATACCTTATTCCACAATAAGGAACTCCATTCGCTATCGGTAATTCCACAGTATCGTTCCCGTAATTCGACCGACCTGTCGGGATTGCATTTCAAATACACCCTGAATCTTTCATCCTTAGGCGCTAAGGAAATATAAGCAAACATCTTTTCCATTACTTTAAAAACCAATATATTGCGGTCTATAAAAGGTGCTGATTCCGTACAGCCCTTGATGGCTAAACAATTGTCTCTTAATTCTTCGATGTTCATATTTATTTCTTTACCGAATTTGTTCGTTCAACTGTTATTATAAATTCTCTTTATCTGTCTAAAGAAAACTCTAAAATAAATTTTCCGATTGCTTCTTTGTCTATTTGAGAAACACTCTTATCCTTGCAGAAACGTTGCATCGTTTTTGGTGATGTTCCGGCATAAACGGATGTGCCCAAAATTATTCCATCAAAGGAATTGAGGTCGGGACATTTCACTTTTTTAAGGTCAATGATTGATACCTGACTGCCGGTTAATTGCCCAGCAATCGTTTGGGCAACTTTGGCGGTTGTTCCATACTTGGATGTGTAAATAATTGCTATGTTCATTTTCAATATTTATTCCATCGTACTACTTCGTCAAGTTTTTTTCGTTTCTTTTCACGTTGAATATCTGCGGAGTATCCGAGAGTGATAAGCAGAGCGACACGGCGATTGTCCGGAATGTTGAGCAAAGTTTTTATTGACTTCTCGTCGAAACTTTCGAGCATGCACGTTCCCAATCCGAGGTCGGCGGCTTGCAGGCAAATGTGTGCGGCAGCAATACCAATATCAAGCGAAGAGAAATCAATCTTTCGCAATGCCGAACCAAATTTTGACATAAACAAAGGTTTTTCTGCCACCAGAACAATGATTACCGGTGCCTGTTTTACAAAAGCTCCACCCATCCGGTAAGCACTTTCAGCAACGCGATTTTTCAGTTCTACATCATCCACTGTCACGAAAGTCCAGCCTTGTGCATTGTTTGCCGATGGCGACAATCTACCAGCCTCAAGACACTGTTCGATTTTCTCTTTTTCAACTGCCCTGTCTTGATAGGCACGGTTACTTTGACGTACTTTTATCAGTTCCTTAAAATCCATATTATTTACTTTTTTTGCCCTTTTGGGCGGTTGTTTTTTTGCACGCAGATAACGCAGATTTAAGGGATTTGCGCAGATTCTGCTAATTCTTTCAGTTTCAAATTCATTGCTTCAAAACCATTTTTGGTTTTTTTCGTTCCAAACGTCCACACCAAAATTCCTCGAAATTTTTCGCTTTGAACGAAAGTCGTTGTGCCGTCGCCGTTGTCAATCAGTTCAAAACAGTGTTCGCCATCGAATAAACCTTTGAAAAGCAAACTGCCCAACCAACGAATTTTTTTGTTTTCTATTTTTTCCAACACTTTGGGTTTGAACGTCATACCTGTACCTTTGGGCGGCTCAATCCGAACTTCTATTTTGTTTCCGACTTCCACTTCGCCTTTCAGAGAAGTAATAAACGGATTCCATTCCGGATATTTTCCAAAATCCGTCAACACAGCCCAAACCTTTTCAGGCGGTACATTGATAACTATTTCCGATTTAATTTCTTTTGCCATTGCTGTAAAATTTATAAATACAATGAATAATGATAATGCAGTGCTTGATAAGTGTCATCAACATTTTCAACTTCAAAAGACACCATTGATTTTTCGCGGTATCCTGACGGTTGAGTTTTTTCAGCATTAAAAACAAAAATCTTGATTTTATTGAAAATCAAGATTTTACTATATTTTGCTTCGATTTTTTGTGATCCCGACAGGACTCAAACCTGTGACCTGCAGAACCGGAATCTGCCGTTCTATTCAACTAAACTACGGGACCTTTTGCGGATACAAAGATACAACAAAAATTGATAATTGAAAATTGAAAATTAAGAATTATTGTAGTTAAAAAGCAAATGTTTTTTAACTTTGTCTCATAATCTTTAATTTTAATTATTATCGTGGACGTAAAAATAGAAAATTCTTGGAAGCAGCAGTTGGAAAGTGAATTCCGGCAGCCTTACTTTGCCAATCTGGTACAGTTTGTAAAACAGGAGTATCAAACCCAGACTATTTATCCTCCGGGGAAATTTATTTTTAATGCTTTCGACCAATGTCCCTTCGAGAAAGTCAAAGTTGTTATTCTCGGACAAGACCCTTATCATGAACCGGGACAAGCTCATGGGCTCTGCTTTTCCGTTAACGATGGGATCCCATTTCCTCCTTCCCTTCAAAATATTTTCAAAGAAATACAATCTGATCTGGGGACGGTAATCCCCGGTTCAGGTAATCTGGAGCGTTGGGCAAAGCAAGGCGTATTGTTACTAAATGCTACCCTAACCGTACGTGCACATTATGCAGGCTCTCATCAACACAAAGGATGGGAACAATTCACAGATGCCGCTATTCATCGGATCGCCGAAAACAGGGAGCATGTCGCATTTATTTTGTGGGGATCTTTCGCTCAAAAGAAAGGCGAATTTATCAATCCGGACAAACATTTAATACTGAAGTCACTTCACCCTTCTCCCCTTTCCGCACACCGCGGATTTTTCGGAAACAGACACTTCAGTAAAGTAAACGAGTATCTTATCGCAACAGGACAGGAGCCGATTCAATGGTAAACCCAGGTAATTAATAGACTTTTAATGCCAATTGACCGCATCACGCGAATTACTGCTCTGAGTATATTTAACGTCTTTCAACATAGAAGCATTGACCGACAATGTGAAACTATAAGATTGATAAGGGCCTATAGGATTAAGACTTACAGACATCTGCCAACAATGCAGGTTCCGGTTAATTGAGCATTGCATGTAAGTAAAACCTTTGTATTCAAAATCATAAGCAGTTCCAAAGTTAAAACTCCAACCCTTTGTAGGACTGATATTTCCGGATATACCAAGGTTTTGAGTAATTTTATATCCATACTCATTGTTACGAAAGTTTACAGGTTTACCCGTCGATCCCCTCGACATATCATAACCCAGACTTAAAGAGTAACTTAACGAAAGGCTCCAGGGTATATTCATGATCATGTAACCATCGGAATCAAACTCTCCATTATCGGCTTTTTTCCCACGCAATGACGAAGATTTTGTTTCTCCGGAAGCTTCTCCTTCACCTGGTGTTTCGTCGTCACCCTCATTCGGTTGAACGCCTTCGTTCTTATTTTCTGAGGAATCTTCTTTACCTTTCCCAAACCATTTTTTGAATGTTTCATTATTCAGAGTATATGAAAACGAGGTTCCCGTATTCATTAACCGGCCTATACCCTTCCCTGCCTTCCAACGGGGAACATTGATCCGGTTTCCGTTATCATCGTATGTATATACATCAAATGTACCTTGTAAATTAAGGGTATAAGACTTCGTGAGTTTCAAGCGCATGGAAGCAGTCAGATTTTGCCAGTTCATCGAATCCGCAAGGAAGTTATAACTCGTAGACAACCCCAGATTGTCGATAATGCTGATTTTCTTTGTCGTATCCTGTGTCGTATATTTGGCCTCCACATTATTGTCCAATGAGAAAGAAATACTTCCCGTCTTCCCTTGTCCCGGAACTCCCCAAAGGCCTGATTGATAAGGAGAATACTTTAAAGTATCCAACTGTCCGGTGGAAGGATTAAGATAAACCATACTCTGATAATAGCCATAACGGGGAGAACTGAAATCGGGAGCTCCGCTGAAACTGACACTGGGAGTCAGGACATGGCGTATAAGCGTATTTTTAGCCCAATTTCCGAACAAACCCCAGGGTTTGAAAAAACCGTATAACTTGGTATTCGCACTGATACTTCCCCGGTAATCATAAATACGATAAAAACCATAAGTAGTATCCTTCGGCACTACTCTCCGGGCATCAAGGTCGTATGTCTGGTCTATTTTCGTCGTGTACCACCTGCTGGTATAACTTACGCTGGGTGTGATATTAATATATCTGAACAAATTGAAAGAAGCGCTGATAGGAATATCGTGTTTCATCCCGTTTTTCCAGTCCTTGATGAGATTTTTTTGCATAAACTCATACTCCTTCACACTGGAAATACTGTTGTTGAACAATCCGGTATAACTCATCCTGATATTCTCATACCAACGGGGGTTACCTACCTGTTCCTTACGTTTGAAAGGATAGATATCGCTCATCGTAATAGTCATATTAGGTAAAGTCATACTGATTGAGGTATCCCGCGATTGCTGATTGATCGTCGAGTTGAGACTGAAACTCCAGGGGCTGTTCGGAAATCGCCGGGTATAGTTGATACTCGAAGATTTGGTATTCTGGAACGCTTCCGACGTGTACATCGAATTCAAGCTATTGTAGTTATAAGAACTGGTTGTAAAATTAATCCCGACTGTGAAAGTGCTGAACGGGTTCATTTTGGGATCCTGGGAATGAGACCATACCAATTTAAAATCTTTCGAGGGAGGATTTCCCTCGTCCAATTTTGTAACCAAATAATTGGCATTAAAATTTCCGGACCATTTATATTTTTTTCTATACCTGGACGTTGCAGATAATCCCCAGGAACCTTTCGTAAAGATTTCCCCGGTCAGAGCCAAATCCACATAATCATTGAAAGCAAAATAATACCCTCCGTCTCTCAAGGAAAATCCTCGCGACATTTCATCGCCATATGTGGGCATAATAATACCGGACGAGTAATCGCTGGAAAACGGGAAAAAACCGAAAGGAATAACAACCGGCAGGGGAACGCCTTCAATTACCAGATATGCGGGACCGGTCACAACATTCTTTTTCGGCCGGACTTTAGCCTTAGTCAGACTAAAATAAAAATGCGGATGATCGTGTTCATCACAGGTGGTATAACGCCCGTCAACCATAAACAAATCATCATTGTCCATTTTTTTTGTCCGCCCGGCTGTAACGTATCCTTCACCCTGCTCCGTAATTACATCCGAGATATAACCTTTTTTCGTTTTGAAATTATACCACATTTTCTTCATCTCGTACTGATTTCCGGCATCTTTGAAAATAGGATATCCGAATTCATCCCCGATTGAATCAAGGGCAAAAGTTGCAAAAACCATGTTCTTGTCCGCATCAATTTCAATGTATTCCCCTGTAAGCTCCAAATCACTGTAGGTAACTTTTGCCTCACCGTACAAACGGATAATATTACTTCCGTCCATAGTCATAACAATGGAATCTTTCGCATCATATATTACCGGAGCATCTATTGCATTATTAGAAGTCGAATCGGCGGGAATAGAATCTGTTTTTAAAGAACCGGCGGAAGTGGAATCGTTTTTAAGGGAATCGGCACGCAGATATCTTACAGGCGCCGTATCGGGAATAAGAACCGAATCCGATAAAATCCGCGGAATTTGTCCTTCGTGATAACTTGAAACGACAACCCTATCCTGCGTTTTTGCTATCTGAACAGCAAAAACACAGAGTAAAATCAGCACAAATAAAAATGTCTTTTTATTATTTCGCATTCGGAAACTTCTATATCAATTATCCTAAAAACAATTTGCACCATTCATCGAATTGGTTCACAGCTATCTCTCCATACTTAGCCAAACCTTTACGAATCTTTTCTACAGTTTTTTCTTTTCCCAATTTGGTTTTGGAATAAAACTTATCAGCGAAACAAATCAATTGTTCTTCCATACTTACCGGAAGCATTTCTCTGTGAGGCAAAGGCAAATTGTTCCGAATAATTTCTTCTTTGCTTAAACCCGTTCCGGTATGCCTCTCACAAACCAAAGCGTGCCTTGGGAAACCTTCCCTTTTCAAGAG
>BNXB01000010.1 GCA_025999255.1 Bacteroidia bacterium
GAAGTCAGATACGGAATATAACCGGAAGTCCGGATTCCTTTTGTTTTTATTTCTATTTCTTTATTTTCGGACGAATAGTTGATGATTACAATTGTTAGTTTCTTGTCTTTTTCATGGAGGTATGATGATATCATCAGTCCGGTAGGGTCGTTTATGTCCCGGGAAGAAGAAACATCCAGCCGGACAGCTCCGGGGCGGACAAAACGGCTGAAATTTCCCAGTGACCACAATAATTTACTATCTGAAATTTCCCCATCGGTCAGATCTTTATTAGGAGTTATATAAACCAGACCGTCTTTATAGTTACTGGCAGTCATTCCCAGCCACCACTGCCAGGCGGAAGCGTTTGCGACGCAAAGATCGTAGTGTATGAGCCGGGCGACATACAATGCCGTGTTCATGGTTAGATCTTTTTTTCCTCCACCTCCGATTTCTTTATCGTTACTCATGATACAAACTTCGGTTTGCCAATAATCCAGTTTGTATTGATCCAGTTTTTCCCTTAAATCTTTTCGTTTTTTGTAGAGCGTATCGCTGGGAGTCCCTGTCCAGTAACTGTGTCCGACCATCATTGAAGGTACATGAGACAGGTTTCCGATGTAATTTTCACTTTTCGGATTGAAAAAGGTTTCAATCTGATTGTTCCGTCTCTGTTTATCGTGAGTATTCCGGTACATATAATCAATATGTCCCGATTCGGTCAGTAGGATTTTCGTGTTTAATTTTCTTTCTTCCAGCTTTTTATCCAGGAACCGGGTTGTTTTGGCGATTTCACTCATCAGAGCCGGAGTTCCTTCCTGCGTTGTATTTCCATCCCAATCCCATTCCGGTTCGTTGAAAGGGGAAAGGTATTGAAAATTGATTCCTTCCCGCCGTCCCAGGCTATCAATAACGGTTGCCAGAAAATCAGCATAATCCTCGTATCTGTCGGGTTTGATATTGAAGGAACCGTCTTTGGCTCTGAAACGGTTGTTGGATAATCCGTTGAGGGTCATCTGAGTAGGAGCGCTGATACAAAATGCCAGGAATTGTTGTACTCCGTACTTTTTTGCAGACTGTAAAAACCACCTTTGGCCGGATTGTTTGGCCCAGTTGTAAGTCCCATCAGGAAGCTGAAAACATTCCGCCCGGCGGGTAATGTCCGGTATATAGCTATTTTTCCCAAGTTCGGAACTTCCGGCGCCGATGTTGAAACGCCAGAGTGAGAGCCCGATACCTTTGGGTTGTCCTTTGTTATCTGTTTCCGTACTGAAGAGCCATTCTGCCATTTGCATCCGTTTGTTATCCGGGAAAAGACCGGAAAATTGCGTTGTCCAACAATCGGATGCTCCGAAATTCCGGATGGTTTGATATCGTTTGGATGCATCGATAGTGTAAGTCTGAGCTTTCACGGAAGGAGGTATAAAACTCCAAAGGCAAAATATAATGAATAGTGAATTGGATTTCAGATTCTGCATAAAGATTTCCTTTTATGATGGTGTAAAAGCAATAAACCCACTCTCCTCAACTCTATTCCGAATAGGTGGATTTCTTTCTTTCTTCAATAATCATGGCGCAACCTCCACGCGGCAATAAATCTAATTTTATTTTGCTTTTATGTGTCACTTTTTTAGTTTCTATTGCAACATGGGTTCGTGTTTTTATTTTTTCGCCGCCATCGGTAAATAACCTCAGTTCATATTGCTTATCCGGATCGAGAAAATCGAAAGAAAATTCAAATTTTCGTGCGTCATTATTGGTGATATTTCCCACAAACCATTTGTTTCCTTTGCGACGTGCAATGCTTACATATTCGCCAATACTGCCTTCCAACACTTTGGTATCGTCCCAAACGGTGTACAATTCGTCGAAAAACGCCAATTCCGGTTCGTCGCTAAAATCTGCTGGCGTATCATACCAGTAAAGGAATTGTAAAGGACTGTAATTAATTACCGACAAAGCCATCTGATGACAGGGTGTGTTCTGCAATGAACGGGCGTTAAGACTCGATGCCAAATTCGGTTTCAGATCTTTTCGATGATAATAACAAACAGTGGCATCGGCAGCGCCGGCTAAAAACCGGGTAAATGGCAATGTTGTGTTGTTTATCCCATCTGGAAACTCCTCATTACCACGCACCCCCTCTTGTGTGAGTAAGTTAGGATAAGTGCGGCTAAAACCGGTGGGCCGGTACTCGTCGTGAATATCCACCATCAATTGGTATTGTGCACATTTGGCCACTGCTTCGTGCAGCCAGGTAGTCCATCGGAACGATCCTACCTGTACAAATCCGAATTTTATCCCGGAAATGCCCCACTGTCGGTATAAAGGCAATATTTCGTCCAGATACTCCAAAAGTGCGCGTTGATTAACATAGAGCCATACCCCAATGTTTTTCGAACGTCCGTAACGTACTACTTCGTTAATATCCAGAGAATTAATAGATTTCCGGGGATCGGATTCCTTGAAAGCTTCCGGTCCGTACCATCCGGCGTCGAAATGTATGTAATCAAGCCTGCGTTTAGCAGCAAGATCAATCATTTTTTTGCCTGCTTCTGTGGTCAATGCGGTCACCCTCATCACTTTTCCGGGTTTTATCCATCCCACATCGCCAATTTCACACGCTTTATTGAGATTCAGATAAATATCATTGTTGGCCAATAGGTCCTTGGGATGGTCAGCGACCATCACCACCCGCCAGGGTAAAGAAAAAGGAGCTATTTCGTCAACCTTATCATACATCCTACAACGAATAATATTCTCCTCGCCTTTATTTACAAAAAATTTAGTCCGGCAATAATTTACCATTTCGGCTTCGCCCAGAGCAGCATAAAATTTATCGGGCAGTTGCAGGGTAAGCGGCCGTTCGGCTTCGCCCGGCCAATCTTTCACCGAAAGACGTTTGTGTTCGGCTTGTGCATATGGGGCAAACCAACAATATGTATTTCGAGGAACATTGAAAGTGGTTTTTTCCGAATTGATACTCAAATAGTTATTTCCCGATTGATGGTAACGAAAGGCGATGCCTTCGTCATAAGCACGTACAATAATATGGAGTCTGTCCTTTCGTTTTGGAGTTTTCACCACAAAGGTTTTCTCATTATACCGGTCTTTCACGGTTGATCTTTCGCCATATAGCGGATACCAAACATTGTTCACCAATTTTTCCGACACACTTTCAATCTCCAGATCCGATTCCCAATTGTTTATCCCCAATAACGAGGGGAGAATAACGGGAAGACCTTTATATTTAATTTCGTATATCAATTCTCCACGGTGTTGGTCATTACGAATTTCAAATTCCAATCGTCCGTCGGGTGAGCGTAGCGCCTTTTCTTGTGCAAACAGATGTATTACACATAACATTTGCAGGATAACTAAGTAAAAAACTTTTTGTTTCATCTTTATAAAATTAATTATCTATTTGTTTAAATCGATATTTTCCTTCTGTTAATTTAACCGTAAATGTACCATCGGGCTGAGCGCTCATATCAAATTTTTTGTCAACATCCGCAATATCGGTAATGCCGAAGCGAATATTTGATGGGACGGTTATCTTTACGGCGTTGCTTATATTCATTATCCAATTTTCATCTTTTTTGTTCATAGAAACATTCACTGGGAAATCTTCGGCTTCGATACTCCAATTACCTTTTCGAAGAAGGGTTCCGTTTCCAAGGAAAAAAAGATTAGGACTATTTTCGGTTTCTCCTATTATCGCATAATCGCCTTTGAATTGCATATCTTTGTAATGAATTACTTGTTCTGCCTCTGCGCTATTGAAAATGTAATCGGTTCTTCGATTGGATTTAACGATTATTCCTGTAAAATCTTTCCAATCGCCAAAATATTCGACGGATTTCACCGATTTGTTTTCGCTTGAAGTATATGGATAATAAATGGACACAAAGGGTCTGTTCCAGGCTTCTCCATGCTGTCGGACAATGAATGTTGGAAGCGGACGATTCAGTAATTCATCGGGGATGGAACCTTTTACCAATGCGTTCGATTTAGGCGCTTCAACAGAAAAGAGCATTCTTCCGGGATAGCCTTTCATCCATAATTCAACAAAAACATCCTCCTGTTTTTCCAAACGTATATTAAATTGCGCCCTGAAATCCTGCCCATACGAAATCGCTTTTTTATTCGTAAAATAATCATATCCTTTCATATCTCCCAATGCCGAAGATAGCTCATTGGTCGGCGAAAGTGTCAATCTTTGCCCCATCGTATTCATTACATCAATATCTTGCCCAATACTGTGATAAAAGTATTCGTGTTTTTTGTCTTTCCCATCATTTCTAGCCGAACGGAATATATCTACCACATAACCCGAAGTTTCCCCGATGCGTACCGTCCCGGTCAGGCGTTCTTGCCGTGCGCCGGTTTTGGGTTCGGTATATGCCACCCGTGCAAAAGTAACTCCACCGGTGAGCGGCGTATTATCCCCATGCTTCGGATAAGCGGAAAGTAATTTATACGGATAATAACTGCGCATTATACCGTAATCGCTCATGCCATCCGCAATCACGGTATTGTGAGCAGGGAAACGGGCGTAATACTCAAGATTATCGCGTGTGCTATAACTAACGCCAAACGAACTTTCGGGAGCCAACATCAAACCTTTTGCATACATTTCCAAGGAAATGCCGTTGGCGTGCGCATGGTTACCGTAGGCTCCTACCAATGTGAGCGCCATTCCGTTTTCACGATCTTTCCCATTACGTTGTATCAACCAACTTACATTCGGGGCATAAAACAGATTACCGGTAAGGTGATCGTAAGTCACTTCCGAAGGCTGAATGTCCATTAATTTATCCATATAGAAAAACAGGGCGAACATCGATCGATTCCCGTTCCGGTTATAAAAACCATCTTCCATCATTTTCCTCAGCACCCGAGTCAATTCTTTTTCTTTATCAATTTCTCCATATTTCCGATAAAGGGAGATCATCATCTCTAAAGACTGTGAACTTAACGGAACATATTTAGCATCGCCGAAAGCCGTAATTCTGCCGTTGGGAAATAAATATTCAGCGGTAGCGGGTATAGCTTTCTTCAGTATTGCAAAAGTGTCCAGCATGCGATTATTTTCGGCGTTGTCTATCAAGGTAATAATATCCAACATATCTTTACTCACTCCCATGGAATAATTAGCTGATTCCGGCCAGAGCCCCGTTTCCTGATCAAAAATATCGGCAACAGCTTCCCTCAGGGCAAACTGACGGATGGTTGTATGATTCATTATTTCATTAATATAATATTGCCGCCCTTTACCGTCTTTATACAAGGAATCGTTCTCCAACGCCAATGCCAGGTAAGTAACAAACCGTGCTTGGAAAATATTCCAGTTATTGTCGGGAACGCCGTACATGATCTCCTGATCGGCAAAACGTTTTAATACGTTTGTTATCATATCAATATCTTCATTCTTACGTTTTAAATACGGATAAAGAAAATCGTAACAAACGGCCAGATGCGGTATTATGGCATCAAGAATCACTTCAAAAGTGGCCAAGCCCATCAAATGACTGTTTCCATAATCTTCAAGGGCAAACGGTTCGCGCCGGTAATGCATTCCCCGCACATAAGTCATAAAGATATCGGAAGCAAAAACGGCATATTTTTCCTCGCCGGTATACCAGTACAGGAAAGCTGCATCTGCCGCAAGCCGCATGATATGATCGTTCATTTCCCCAATCATTCGTCCTGTTTTTGAAGGATGTACCCATTCCCACGGATGTCCTTCTTTTTTCATATTTTGCAGATACATGCCTTTTTCATCCATAAATGGACGAGTATTCTCAAGTGAAGGTTTGGCATAATCGGTAGCCGGATCGCGATGACCGGCAAATTTTACCGTAGGTACGGGAGTGTAGCCCGTACCATGTGAAAATGTACTACCTTTCACGTACACTCGTTCATAATGGGTATCCCAATACATTTGCATGCGCGAGATAATCCATTCCGGATCGGAAATATGCCTATTGACATAAATATCAATTTCCGATTTAATGTTTTCATACGATAATTTAGCCCATTCAACCGATTCCAGTTTTTCTACAAAAGAGGATTTTTTATCATCTGAAATATAAATACGAGGATGTCCCCAGTCTTTTTTAGAGCTGGTACAGAATAGAAGCAGACAGAACAAAACAATGATACTTCTCATCAACTTGAATTTTTATTGTTTAACAAAAACTGCTAAACGCCCACCGCCTTTTATCAGAATCACCCCGGTGATTCCCCGAAAAGCAGGCGGGCGTTTTATGAATTATCCGTAGATAATTTTATAATTCACTGAGAACAGTTCTAATTAATATCCATATATGGCAAATTCAGCAATATCCACAAAAGTTCTCGATGCGTTTGCCTGACAATCCTTAGGTATCATTACCCGAAGATAACGCGCCTCCGGAGAGCCTTTAAGAACAAATCGCTGTTCGGCAGTACTATTGGGATCTGCAAATATAAATTTACCTTGAAACGCCCACGGATACCCATTTTCAGGATCGTCTTGATTCACTTCCACATCGGGGCAGGTATAAAATTCAAAACCACCATTTGTTACTAAACTCTCCCTGCGTTGCATCATTACTTGCTCAATATTATGCGTCCTGTGCATATCTACTATAAACCAGTGCGGATAATTCGAGTTAAAACCGCCATTGCTGGCATACGCAGAAGTCCAGAAAGTTCCGGGATTTCCATCGAACATGTTAATCAACCAATAGTTGGATTGTGAACTGTATCCGATTTTAGGCCCTCCTGTGACTTGCGGATTATTACCCGGAATGGTCCATTTGGCACGCGGATATTTTATTAATTCCTGTGTTACCTCAACCTTCACTTGTTGAGTGAAGCCGCCAACACTCGCGGTAATGATTGCACTTCCGACTTCATTACCCACAATCCAACCGTTTTCAAAAACCGATGCCACTTCAGGATTGGAAGACGTCCACTGAGCTTCTACTTTCGATGCATTCAGAGGAACTGGGTTGAGCAATATCTGCACTCTTCCCAATCTTTTCACCTCAACTTGGTACTTATCTAATGTGAAATCTTCGAGTGGAATCCAGCTTCGTACCCACACATTTATGCGGGTCTGGTCATTTGCAGAAGCAACCGTGATCTCGGCAAATCCTTCTTTTATGGCTGTTACCAAACCGGTTTGCGTGACCGTTGCTATAGACGGGTCGAGACTTGTCCACGTATATTGCTTATCTTTAGGGTTACTCACCAACTGTATCCGGTTATAATCTCCGGCTCCAGTGCCTATGTACAATTCTACCGAGGTTTGTTCCACATAGGGCTTGTCGGTGATATTAAAATTGTCAAATTGAACGCACCCAGAGACGATACACTCCAGCGCCATCAGGAAAATAAATCCGAAATAATTTCGATATTTTTTCATGTCAACTTTATTTTACAGTTATAATATTTTCAGTTTTCAACTCTTCTTTCACACTATAAGTAATCCCTTCGTCCGGATCAGTATAATCATAACACAGCAGGAATGTTTTATAAATTTTACCATATCCGTTATCAATAAGCCTGAAAACATTTGGATAATCGGGGTCTCCGTCAATTTGGGTTATTTTCATACCAAAACGGGTTTCGCTCCACGGACTGATGGTTACGTTGCCGTTGGTATCCATCGAAAGCCGTATCGCCCATTTTTCAATAAGATCCGCTTTAAGCTCGGAAATAATTTTGTTGCCGGCAAATGTTCTGACTTCATTACCCGACACCGGAAATATCTGTTTTGTCATCATCGTATTAATAGGATTGGATGCTCCCCGTTCTACTTTAATACCTCGATGAGAATAAGATGGGACGGATTTTGCCGAAGCCCAAAAATTTTTCAGATACACACGGTATAGTACCGTACTTTTATTGGGATTTAATTCGTAAACCGAACATTGCGCCACACGGAAAGGGATAAAATAGACAGAGTCGGGCGATAAGCCTGCGGCTCGCACTTTAACTTTCATTCTTCCATTACGTTCGCCTTGCGGTATTGTGATAGTCGGATTTTCAACTATATACCTGTCAGCCGGCAAATAACGGGCATATTTATATCCCTCCATCGCGAAACTTTCGTTGTTGTATCTCGACAACAAATCAGCATCCTCTACCAAGTCGAGTTTGGTAGTTTCGGTTGTAGCCAAAGATCCTCCGCACGAAGCGGCTACATAACCATCCGTATAACCTTCAGCATCTCCGTCGGCAGGATCGTGTTCCTCGGCAAAAATATTGAAAGTCCCTTCGCTTAATAAAGCAATCACATGCTTATACTGCTCCCGCTCAAAAATCTCATCGCGGTCACAGGCATTCAGTGCAATAGCTAAAACTATAATCATGCATATTTTTAAATATTTCATATCGTTTTATATTTTGATGTAAAACAAATCTTCATACATTCTACCATCCGGGATTCTGATCGAAAGAAGGCAGGCGTTTTATTTCATTTTTAGGAATCGGCAAAAATATCATTTTCCTGTCGATGATCCGCCGCGATATCCGAGAACTTGCCGGAACAATGCGTTGGTAGTATGAATCTTTGCCGCCTGCCGTATTCATACCCATAATGGTTGAGCTTTCAGAGGCTTCGTAGTCACCCCAACGACGTACGTCGAAATAACGACGGTTTTCGTGCAGGAATTCCACCATACGTTCCCTTTTAATCTTTTCCAACACCAGATTGGCATCAAACACCTCGGTGTTAGTCAAACCGGGTAATCCGGCGCGATAACGCACTTGATTAAACGCCCACTTAATTTCGTTTTCATCCCGGCGAAATGTTTGTTGTTCGCCATTCACATCAATGGTAAAACTTTCGCTGCCTAACTGGTTCAACGCTTCGGCGTATGATAACAGGATTTCTGCATAACGGATAATGGGATACGATTTACTGATGCGCCGTGCAGCTTCTCCAGCCCAAGCATCGTTTGGATGGATATATTTCCGAATTACATATCCCGTTATGGGATAGCGAGTAGCGGCGCTTACTAATTCCTTACCATTGGGACTGTCGGAATAGTAAGTAACGGTAAGATTCTTTTGTGCCACATCAGTAGTTGAGGCCATTTCCCAAAAACATTCGCTGAAACCTACGGAGGCGTAGAAGCGAGCTTCGCGATTGACATACATGTTATAAACATTTGCATTTAACCGGTAACCGTTATACAGTTCTTTCGAAGAGGTAGTAAAGCCTGTTTCAGAATAAGGGAAATCTTCACTCGATTCGCCGATGGGGCGTCCGTCCGCCATTTCGTAGGCGTCGATTATTTTCTGGGTAACACACAAACCATTATATCCTCCGTTGGCTGCAGGGAAAGAATACCGTGTATAAGAGGTTGCGGCGTTCGAGTTACGAGCCCAGATAAATTCTTTGTTTACACTCGCTACAGATTCGCCGTTAAACATATCTACATAGGAATGGAAAGGATCAATCCCGTCTGCTCCGTTGGGAAAGGTACCAGTGTAATTGGGGTCGGAAGTGTTTTGCGACAGTGCGGGAGTCTTGTTGTCCTTGAGCACCGTGTGCAATTCGTACATTTTACCGCCTGCATTATCCCTCAAATCTATCAATCGTTTGGCTGCTGCAGCAGCAACAGCCCAACGCCGTGGGTCATAGCGCTGTTGGATATAATTCTTACCGTCGATTTTGCGTATCCAACCGCCAAAATAGAGGCGTGCAGAATTACCGCCGTTAAACAGGTCGCTGGCATGCTGCAGCCTTAATCTGGCCACCAGGCCGAGAGCCGCTCCTTTCGTAGGTTGCCCGTACTCAGCTACCGATTGCACAGTTACCGGCATGTCTCGCGCGGCTTCTTCCAACTCCGTACAGATATATTCCACACAATCGTCATACAAGTCACGCGGACGGTCGTAATAAACCAGATCCTCATTATTTTCCACCACTTCATCGCCCAATAATACCACTGGTCCGTGGTTCATCAGAAGAAGATAATAAGCATATGCCCGGATGAATCGGGTATATGCCATAATACGCTGCCGTTCGGAAATAGTCCAGTCCCGCGCTTCGTCCATACGCTTGAAAATGGTATTGCACTGACGTATCACCTGGTACCATGTATGCCAATTATTAAAGGATCCCAGGCTGGTTTCGTTACGTTCTCCCAGCACATAACCCATACCCTGAAATTCACTTGTAGCATATTCGCAAAAACCTTCGTCGGTTGCCATAGGCCCCGGCGTATAAGGATTCCCATAAATAGCGCCTTCATCAGGCAAGTAGTTGGTTGCACCCCACATATAAGCCTCAATATAACGCTTCTGGGTAAAAATGGTATCGATAGCCAAATCATTATCGATATAATCGTCGATACTCAAATAGTTGCAAGAAGATAAACCAACTGCAACGGCAAGTATAGTACAGGCTATCCATGTACTAAAAACTTTGTGTATTTTCTTATTTATATTATTCATAATCTTCTCTTTAAACACTGTTTACATGTTGATGTATAACTGAAAAGAATAAGTTGTGGGGATCGGATATACTTTACCCACTTTATCAGCCTGTTCAGGATCGAAATTTTTCACCTTATCCCATATATAAAGGTTGTTGCCTACTAATTGCAAATCCACTGAGGAAATACCAATACGTTTCAGAAACTTACTTTTCACGTTGTAATTGATCGTAACTTCCTGCAGACGCAAGTAACGCGCATCACCTTTCCAGAAATCAGAAAGTTGCGAATTGTTTACATTACCCCCATATTGCATTCTTGGTAATTGTGCATTAGGATTTTCGGCCAGAGAAGGATCTATTCCATGCGCTTCGGCGTACCAGCTAGGAATCCAGCGTGTGGAAGGATCCTTGAATTGAGAGAGAATATTCCCCCTGTTGTCCTGATTGAAAGGAATGTATCCCGTGTTGTTACGGAAATAATCAACTTTGCCCGTTCCCTTAAACAGAACACCTACCGACAGGTTTTTATAGCTGACTTGCCCTCCGAAACCATAGAGGAATAAGGGGAACATCTGTTTGAAAGAGATAGGTACCAAATCTTCATCGTCAATTACTCCATCTCCATTAATATCCTTATATTTTAAATCACCCGGCTTTACCTCTCCCCAATTCTGTTTTGCACTATATTTTATATCGGCTTCATCCTTAAAAAACCCTACACACTGATAACCGCGGACAATTGAATTAGGCAACCCCGTATAATCTTTGTAAGGATATTCCTCATACAATTTTTCGTAATTGAGTACTTTGTTTTGAGAGTATGTATAGTTGCCGCGAAGCGTAATACTGATATCCTTGTTAACATTGAAAGTATACGAGGCATTTCCATCGGAACCCCAGCTAACCATACTCCCCACGTTACCGTACGGATTATTGGTTAAACCTGCATATTCTGGTACTTGTACTCTTTCCTGAAAGATACCGTTACGCTTATCATGAAAGTAATCGACTGTGAATGACATTGCATTTTTAAAAAGATGGGCGTCGATCCCTACATCGGTTTTCAACGCGCGTTCCCACACCAAATTATCAGCGCCTACCCTTGAGACAGTGATAGTTTGTACGGAAGCGGCGCCCCACGGGGAGTCATTGCCTTGCGAAACCCTGTTTAGGTACGGGAAGCGGCGTCCTCCGATGCGGTCATTCCCCACGGTTCCATACGAACCTCTCAGTTTAAGCAGATTTAACCAACTCACGTTATCTTTTATCCATTCATAGTTTGAAGGGATCCACCCCAAAGCAATAGCGGGAAAGAAGCCGTACTGACGCCCCGGCATAAAATTTTCGGTACCGGTATATCCAAAATTGAAATCGATCATATAGGTATCGCGGAAACCATAAGCTACCCGACCTGTTAATCGCAGATACCTCCGGGGTATTTGAGCATAATTAGTGGATAACCCTGCCATTTCACTTTCTTTATACTGCATGGATGACATCTGGTCGCTAAGATGCAGATAAGCCAACCCGCCTACGCGATGATCTTCTCCAAACAAACGGTTGTAGTTTAGCGTCGTTTCAAATTGAAGTCTTCTGAACTGGTCATAACCGTCTTTATCATTAATCAGAGCATAACTTTCCTGAGTTGAAGCGGCTACCGTTTCTCGGGTAATCAGCTCACCCTTGTTATTGCGTCCAATGGCCATAAATAAAGCGGGGTGATAAGTACGAGTCTCAATATACCCGCCGTTACGGTCATAAGCGCCCAACACTTTCAGTTTTAATCCTTCGGTAATAAACTTTAAATCCTGTTCAATGGACATAGAAAACTTCGACGTATATTGTGTCAGCTTACTTTTCCCGAAATAATTGATAGCCACATACGGCGATATATTATTACCATCTAATGCGGGTAAATCTCCGTTGGAATACCGCAGGGGAAAAACCAATGGGGTAAGTTCTGCCTGCCACCTCCAGATATCATCCGTATTTGTTATATTACCCGGCCTGTTATTGATAGACATATAAGCGTCTGAATTAAATTTTAATTGTGTCGTCTTCGTCAGGTCAATATCCAAGTTAAGACGGAATGAATAGGTCCCGTATCCGGCATTAGTTGAATACGGATTTGATTTGTCCACTTTGTAGGCGGCTGATTCGTCGGAGACGCCCAGACTTGCAAAATAACGGGCTATATCGCTGCCGCCGCGAACGCTGGCATAATAGGTCTGCTTAAATGATACGGGATTCACGATCTCGTCCTGCCAACTGACATCGGGGTAAAAATCGGAGTCCAGGTTCTCTTTAATCACATCCAGGTGGATATCTTTATACAAAGGATTTTCGCCGCGTACTTCACGCGCCTCATTAGCCAATTGCGCATAATCGTAGGCGCGAAGATAATCCGGTAAACGATTCAGATGCGACAGCGTGAAGTTCGCACGTCCGGTGATGGCTAGTTTTCCGGCCTGTCCCCGCTTGGTGGTAATAAGCACGACGCCGTTTGCTCCTCGCACACCATATACCGCTGTGGCCGAAGCATCTTTCAATACCGAAAAACTCTCAACATCGGCAGGGTCAATAGAATTGAGATCTCCCTCCAGACCGTCAATCAATACCAAAGCGCTACTGTTGGCGCCAAAAGTTCCGATACCGCGTACCCAAAAGTCGGCAAGATTTTTCCCAGGTTCCCCGCTTGTTTGCAAGGTGAAAACTCCGGCAACCCTACCTCCAAGCATATTTGTTATCGATGGAGCAGGCACCTGCAAATCCTTAGTATCAACGGAAGTAATAGCTGCAAGCGACGATATTTTACGCTGTACCCCAACACCAGTTACCACCACTTCTTCTATTTCTTGGGTATTTTCCGAAAGGGTAATTTTTAAATTATCAACATCGCCCGTTACCAGATATTCATAAGGATGATACCCGATAAAGGTGAATACTATCCATTCTCCGCGTAACGCTTTCACGGTAAATTTACCATCAAAATCGGTTAATTTTCCTCCCATTTTACCTTTTACAACGATGGTCACACTTGGCAATGTTTCACCTGATAACGCATCGAAAACCGTACCTTCTACTGTAACGGTAGCTTCTTTCTGCTGTGCCTGTAACGGAAAACATACAAACACCAACAGCGAAAGTATAAGTGCGTAATGATATATTTTATTCATATATATTGTTATTTTCAAGTTATATAAAATTATTCGATAGCGACTCTTCTGACCCTGTTATTGTGATAGTCGGCAACATAAATGATTCCGTCAGGATCGGTAACAATTCCATGTAATGTATTGAACTGTGCGTCTTCCCTTGGCCCATCTTTGAAACCCGAGATTTCGGGAATGCCGATAACAGTGGAAACCATCATGGGCGTGGTATTTGTATTTACCATACGAATACAGTGATTGCGGCAGTCGCCCACATACAGATTTCCGTCGAGATCAAAATTTATCATGCGAATTCCCAGGAACAAAGCCTGACCCAGCGGGCCGTCTCTATGACCTCCCGCGGTTGACAACGGCGGGGTCAATCTCGTAAATGACGACAAATAATTGTTTTCGACTCTCGTTTCGTCGGTCACATCTATCGTAAAGATAGCGTTGGCTGCTTCGGCTACTGTCGGGGTGGCAAGTTCGCTGTATCCTATCCATAATTCCGATTTTCTGACAGGGTGAAAGGCGAGACCGTAAGTAAACCCAACAGGGGTCATACCCAATATTTTCGCTTCCCATGTTTCGGGATTGATGCGTACGATTTGTCCGCCGACATAACGGGTATAATACATGCCGTCGGCTTCGCACAACAAGCATTGAAAATGACTTTCGTAGTTGAGGTTTCCCGACCCGCCTCCCGAAGGGGAAGCGCAACCGTTAAGATCCCAACTTTTGATAAACTTTGATTTCAATGCCCATCCGTCTCTCGGGTCAAAGAATGAGAAACGTTCGCGATTACCGGCGCCTTCCGCACCCTGCATCAGCACGTTATTCCACGGATTGGCGGAGGGTGCGCAACGGTGGTTGAAACCCTGATCCTTCGTGGCGATTACCGTCAACTCATCTGTGATGGTATTGATACGCACGAAATAGTCTTGGTTGTCGGTTACAAATACATTGTACTCTTTGTCGGCAGCAATGTACACCGGTTTCAATTGGCACTTGTCCAACCCTTGGTTGAATATGTGCGGATTTGAGTCCAGACCGTTCCCGCAAAGGGTGGTTACCGAGGCTTCAACTTTGTAAAAAAATTTGCGCTCATACGTTTTTTCCTGTTCGCCAATCTTTACCGATAAAATGCAGGTATCGCCCGGCATCCTAGGAGTCAAAACCAAAATACGCGTTCCGGTAGAACCAACCACTTTCGCTTCGGAGCTATTGAAAAGCACCTTGATGGCGGAAAGATCGGTACCGAAATTTGAGCCGTCCAGTAACACCATCTCCCTGATTCGCCCTGAGTCGGGATAAAAAGAAGTAAGTTCTATTGGTTTATCGGGGTCATAGACTAAGGGTTTTTCACTTTCGTTACTACACGAAATCATAAAAAAAGCCACAATACCCATAATCATCAAGTACCATAATTGCAGTGCGGACAATAATTTTCCACACCGACGAATAAAAAATTTATCTGATTTTTCCATAACTAAAAAATATAATATTACTCTTGTTTGTTGTTCTATGAAATTTCTAAAACAAATTTTCAATAACCGGTCTTACAATTCTGCCAAGGAGAAGGATGGCGCCTGATTTTCGCTTCCCTCTTTTTCGCCTAATCCTAACAATCCTAAAGCCATTACATGGCGGCAATGTATGCGGTTGCGTTCATTCAAATCATCATCCCAAATTGCCAGATCGGGAAGAGAAACGGCAAAATAATCGATCTTGCAATTGTCATTCATGTGCTCTTCGCCGTGTGTAATTAATTTTTTGAAAAGTTCTTGCGCTTTTTCTTCCTCTTCTAAAGCCCTCCATGCCAGCCCTTGGTAAAAGATCTGGTCGGGAGATTGATCATTATAGAAGAATGCCAGCTGCGGTTCGGAAGAACCTTGTGTCGCTTTTCTGAAATACTTGTTTGCATTTTCTTCGTCTCCCAGACCTTTGAAAGCTAATCCTTTATAATAATTTATATCGTTTTCTTCGATGTTGATTAATTTCCCTTCCCCCAGATTGTGAGGATAATAATCTGTCCGGCAAAGGAAAGCCAGAGCATCGTCAAAGCGTTTTTCCGAAATGGCCTGTTTTGCTAACCCGATATGGCAAAGAGTGAATTGTCCTGTAACTTTTCCTTCTCCGCCTTCCCATGGGTGAAATTGACGTGAAGCTATTAAATCCCTTGCTTTTTCATATTGACCCAATTGATTGTAAAGGGTAATGCGTTCGATGCAAAGGTCATCCCGTTGTTCTACCAAAGACAAGTGTTTTTCCAGGAAAGCCAGTCTTTCTGCGTAAGGAAGACCTAGTTTTTTATAGAGTTGATCCAATTCCATCAATATCCTGGCATCTGTGGTATCCAGCTCGAAAGCTTTTTCCAGTAGTTGGCGCGCTTTTGTTTTTTTTCCTCTTTTATTGTAATAAGCGAGGGCTAAATTTCTCAATACAGTAGGGAATGTATTATCCAGGGCAACCGATTGTTCCCAGCAGGAAACGGCATTTTCGTATTGACGTGCGGCATACCAGAAATTTCCCAGGTAGTATGGAGCTTTAGCATCCGAAGGGTTTACAAGCATGGCATTCTGCAAGATGTTTACTTCTTCTATTCTATTGGGAAAACATTTGTCCGGATTCGCTTGGGCAGCTTGTTTGTAATATACCTGGGAATAAGCTGAATTACCCCTTTGAAAGGCGAAATATCCCAGAGCGTAATATACCATAGGATATACGGGTCCATTTTCGGAATCGTCATTAACAGGGAGGCATTGCTTCAACAGGAGTTCGGCTTCTTCATAAAGTCCTGCAGCCGCATAGTCCAGCGAATATTCTATATAGCCGTGTGACCAGCCTCTCATCAAACGGTTCATTTCTTCCAGAACGGCAGGATCTTTTGTAATCAGGTATTTTTCAAAACGGCATCCCATATTGAACCCGTCGATTGCTAATGAATCTTCGATCCAGCGTAGTGCCTCGTCGTTCTTCTTCAGTTTACGGAGAATAGAAGATTTCAGTTGTCTTGCTTTATGATTATGCCAGTTTTTTACCAGGCATCTTTCCACTTTATCCAAGGCGTCTTCCCACCTTATTGTACTACATACAATATCTGTTTCTCTTTTTCCTCCGCTTGCTCTGTACGTATCAATCTGAGCCAACCCGAAATATGCCGGATCCTGCCATGTGGCATTCCATGCCGATTTGTAAAAAGCTTCGTAAGCATCGTCAAGATTTCCCTGCATTTTCAAACACCATCCGAGGTTGTAATAAGGTTCTCCGTCGTATGGATTCGGATTTCGTTCGGTCAGCGTTTCGATGGCTTTCCGGAAATAAGGTTCCGCCTTTGCGAATTGTCCCCGGCGCATATAAAGCAATCCGATTGCGTTGTTGCAGCGGATATCGTCCGGTTCACGGTTCAAGGCTTCCAGATAATAATCGAAAGGATTGTAGGTGGCGTGCCGGTATTGCTCCAGGTGTAATCCGGTGAGGTACAATTGCTCAATAGAAGCGATATCTTTTGGATTTCTTGCTGCCTTTGCCGGATCCGGAGTCGGTTTGATTTCCGTTTTTTCAGCCTGATAACGAAGTAACAGGCGATTTTCGGAAGACCTTAATTCGAATATTAAATTTTCGGGAGAAAGCCTGCCTGTTTCCACTGAGATTTGGAAAGGTTTATCGGGAGAAACATTGATAATCTTACCTAAATATACCTTATTTTCCGTATCTGTTAAAGAAACACTCAGGTTGTTATAAATTCCTGTGGTGTAGAGGATTATTTTTGTTTTGCCGTTGTTTTGAGATATATTAACGATGGCGTCCTTATTCGCATTTTTTACATAACCTACTTCCGAATAAGGCATAAAATATTGTACCCAGGATTTTTCTTCATAAGGTTGAAGCCAGGAAAAATCCGGTTGGTTATCGGTATATACTCCGGTCATCAACTCGATATAGGGGCCGTTTTCATCGGTCAGGTTACGATCCCATGCCAATCCGAAATCTCCGCAACCCCATGTCCATTGTTTTTTACCCGGGGAAACATGATGATCAGCCACATGCAATAATCCTCCTTTTACATTTTCTTCGTATCCTCCTACAAAATCGTATTTTGACCTGATAGCCATGTAAGAGGTTGGAACCGGAATATTTTTATATCTGGAGATATCAACTCCGGCAGAATAATCCTGTTTATAATAAATACCTGTAGCGACAGGAAAGTTGGATACATCCCTTTTTCCGTGGTCAAATACCGCATGTACGTCGGGTGGAAAAACGGAATGGTAGTCGGCGTGTACGTGCACGGCCGGATTAGCCCACCACAGGAAAGTCTGGGGGAAGGGAGTCCGGTTATAAATCCGTACGTTAACTTCAATATAGGCTTTTCCAGGATACAAAGTAAAACCTTGCATTCCTTTGGTACGGAACATCCGTTCCACCTCGTTACACCAGATTGTTTTACTGCCGTCGGCATTTTCTTCGATTTTACAGTCGGTGGGAAGGAAAGTACTCGGACGATGGTGTTGGGGCCAGTTGAATTCTATTCCTCCGGATATCCATGGACCTGTCAATCCGACCAATGCCGGCTTGACGACTTGGTTGTAATATATAAAATGGCGTTTTTTGATTTTATCGTAAGCCATGTGAATGCGTCCTCCCAATTCAGGTAACACCATCACTTTGATAAATTCATTTTCAATGAAAAAAGTGCGATAAGGTCTATCTTCTTTCTGGTCGGATATTTTTTCAATGACGGGATAAGGATAAACGGCTCCGGAACTTCCCTGGTAAACCCGTTTTTCCAGGAAAATCGGATTTTTTTCTTCTTCACCGACAGGATAAGTCGGAAGCATGACGATTTCCTCCCACGCACGTACAATTCCACTTTCCGTGACGGTTGATTGAGTCAGATAGGATGTTATTTTTTCCATATATATTATTGACAGATTGTTTTTTCAATTTCTTCCAAGGATTTCCCTTTTGTTTCAGGCAGGTACTTTTTTATGAATAAGAATCCGAGAATACAGATACCTCCATAGACCCAGAAGGTTCCATAAGCACCTAATCCTTTGTTTAACAATGGGAAAGTATAGGTCAGGACAAAACAGGCCGTCCACAATGAGAAAGTCGAT
This sequence comes from Bacteroidia bacterium, assembly GCA_025999255.1. Lineage (GTDB taxonomy): Bacteria > Bacteroidota > Bacteroidia > Bacteroidales > Azobacteroidaceae > BNXB01. Next base: position 18,690 of record BNXB01000010.1, read on the forward strand.
ATGGCCATAGCCATTCCTCTGATTTTGGTAGGAAATATTTCCGAGAGAACTACCCAGGTAATAGGAGCTAAGGTCATCGCATAACAACCTATTGCAGCGACTACCAGAATCAAAACAGCAATTCCGGTTACTTCGTAATAATAACATGCTCCCAATATGGCGTAGATACATGCCAATCCCGAAGCGCCGAATATCAGAAGGACACGACGTCCTAATTTATCGACAGTGTACATTCCCACAAAAGTGAAAACGACGTTGACTACTCCTGTAATTACAATATTAAACAGGATATCGGAAACTCCATATCCGGCAGCAGCGAATATTTCCTGCGCATAATTGAATATGACATTGATCCCGCACCATTGTTGAAAAGCGGCAATGACAATTCCAATCAGAAGAATTTTAGGCATCTTCCCATGGAATAAGAGTTTGTAGTCTGTTTTTTCTTTGGTCAATCGATTGGCTAGCCAGCGAGGACTTTCCGGAACGAAGAAAATCATCAGAAAGAAAAGGACGGCAGGCACTCCTCCTGCCCAAAACATCCAACGCCATCCCATTTGCCCGTTCCAGGACGACAGGATATTTTCTCCCGGTTGAATCGGATCTGCAATCATCCAGTTAACTATCTGAGCGGACAGAATTCCTAAAACTATTGTTAATTGATTGATGGATACAAATTTTCCACGAACATTGGTCGGGGATACTTCTGCTATATACATAGGTGAAATATTGGATGCAATACCAATTCCAATGCCTCCTAAAACACGATATAAGATAAACCAACTGATGTTATCGACGATTCCGGTACCTAACGCCGCAACAATAAAAATAACGGAAGCTGAGATCATCAGAGGTTTTCTCCCATAGCGGTCCGATAAACTTCCGGAAACCATCACTCCAAGCAGACAACCGAGAATAGCGCTTCCCATAACCCAACCCTGCATAACGGGAGAATTTTCAATTCCGAAAAATACTTCGTAAAACGGTTTGGCTCCTCCGATGACTACCCAATCGTAACCAAACAGTAAACCTCCCATTGCAGAAACCAATGAGATAAGTAACAGATATAAACTGCTGTGTGATTTTATTTTTTCCATGGTATGATAAATATCTTCGTTGCAAAAGTAGAATAAATATATCAGTAAAAAATGCATCTAAATTTGAAAAACATGTAAAATAATATTATTTTTGTATTTGAAATGGTTAGTAATCAGATATGATTGAAATAAAAATGTAAATTTTATCTATATAAATGTATAATTTCAGGAAAAGCCATGGAAAAAATAGCGGAAGGATTTAAAGGAGAGAAAGCTATCGTTACTCCTTATAATGTACGTAATTTTCAAGCGGAAAATGAGATAACGAAACAAATGTACCTGACGCATATCGGATATTATCCGAAGGCGAAATATCATTTCAGGGAACGGGATCATGGTACGAATGAGTACATATTTATTTATTGTGAAAATGGAAAGGGTTGGGTTACCTATAAAGGAGAGAAATATTATTTATCGAACGATCATGCTTTTATTTTACCATCCGGCGATGCTCATGCTTATGGTGCGGATAACTCCGATCCCTGGAGTATCTATTGGTTTCATTTTATGGGGGAGAATGTCCAACTGTTTTCTACGATTATCGGGAGACCGATTTTAATTGAAGAATCCGATAAGAGCCGGTATCGGGATCGTTTTATCATGTTTGAGGAGATGTATCAGAATCTGGAGATGGGATATAGTCCCGAAAACCTGGAGTATGCCAGTTTTTGTCTCATGCATTTTCTGGCGTCTTTGAAATATATCAATCAATACAGGGAAATAAAGAATGTAAAAGAGACCGATGTGATTCAGAAGAGTATTTTATATATGAAAGAAAATCTGGAGAATAAGATAGGACTGGAAGATATTGCTCAACATGTCGGTTATTCGGCCTCTCACCTGGGGACTTTGTTTACCTCCAAGACTTCTTATTCTCCAATGGTTTATTACAACCAGTTGAAGATTCAGCGATCGTGCAGTTTTTTGCAGTTTTCCGATTTAAAAATAAAGGAAATTGCATTTCGATTGGGATATTATGATCCGTTTCATTTTTCCAAAGCATTTCTGAAGGAAATGAATATCACTCCGAAAGAATACAGAAAACGGTATAAGGCAACGCAGAAATGAATTTTACAGCCTACGGTTGCCGTTTTTAATTTATCAGTTTCGCAAACCTGTGATAAACATTTTCCCAGGTTTTTGTATCCTGAGAAGTGAATACTTCGGGAGACACTGAATTCCGGACTATTTCCCGGATTCCGGATAAGCTTTTCACTATTCCTGTTGCTTTCGCCTGCATCATGACGTTTCCTATCGCTGTCGCTTCGGATGGGCCTGCCACGACAGGGATACCAATTGAATCTGCAGTCCATTGGTTCAATAGTTTATTTTGGGAACCGCCCCCGATTACATGAAGTTTTTCTATCGGGAATGGCGAAACTTTGTTCAGGCATTCCAGTACAAACCGGTATTTCAATACGAGACTTTCAAATATACAACGTATGAAGCCGGCATCAGAATCAGGCGCCGGTTGGTTTGTCGTCCGACAATAATTTACTATGGCTTCCGGCATGTTTTCCGGATTGGCGAATGACGGATGATCGCTGTCCAGCAGCGACCGGAAAGGCGTTGCAGATTCCGCCAGTTGTACGACTTCGGAATAAGTATAATCTCTACCGGCTTTTGACCATTCTTTCCGGCATTGTTCCAGAAGCCACATCCCTGTAATGTTTTTCAGAAAACAAGTAGTCCCTTCCGCACCCCCTTCATTGGTAAAATTCATCCGGAAAGTTTCTTCCGTGATAATAGGTTCCTGTACTTCAATTCCCATGAGCGACCAGGTTCCGGAACTCAGGTAGGCGAATCGTTCATTCTCGGCGGGAACAGCTACAATGGCCGATGCTGTGTCGTGTCCGGCTACAGCCGTTATTTTTACTTTTCCAAGTCCCGTATCTTTTGATAAATCATCGGTTAATGTTCCGATGATTGTTCCGGGCATTACGATATTTTCGAATAAACCGGAAGGAATATCCAGAGATTTCAGGAGATCGGATTCGAAGCGTTTTTTTCGGGGATTCAGAATCTGGGAAGTCGAAGCGATCGTATATTCGCAGACTTTTTTCCCGGAAAGCAGATATGACAGGGCGTCCGGCATAAATAATATCTTTCCGGCAGCATTATAGGCTGATGAATTTTCTTTTTTTGCGGCGAATAATTGATACAGACTATTGAAATTCATGATCTGGATTCCTGTCCATTCATAAATCTGTTTTTGGGAGATAATTCCAAATACTTCTTCCGGAATGCCGTTGGTGTACGGATCGCGGTAAGTCCTTGGAAGTCCCATCAATGTGCCGTCTTCTCCCAAATAGACAAAATCAACGCCCCAGGTATCTATTCCGATTGATTCTATTTTGACGTTTTCCCGTGATGCGGCATAAAGGCCTTCTTTTATTGCCCCGTAAAAAGCATAAATACTCCAATAGTATTTACCATGTAAATGAATAATTCTACTGGGAAAACGGGTTAATTCTTTTATTTCCACCTTTCCGTTCCCAACAGAAGCTAAAATGGTTCTTCCGCTTGTAGCCCCCAAATCAAAAGCCAAAAAATATTTTTTTTCCATCGTAGTCCTATTGTGTTTTTTATTGCAAAATTACGAAAAATTCTTTTGCAATTCTCTAAAAAGCAACTTTTTACCCGAGAGGAAAGTATAAATGGGTAACGATATAGAAACGAGCGGGCTACTTTGATTTGCTGCGTTCTACCATTGCAAAAGCAAACTTTGTCTGATGCAGGCAAAGAAAAAATATCCGATATTTATCAATCGTAATTGATAAATTACTATATTTGCAGAAAAACATCAAATATGATAGATGAAATACTAAAAGCAAGACCATTTATTCCGCGCACGGTTTATACCGAGCGGATAAAGCCATTTATCGACAAGGAAATCATTAAAGTGATTACAGGTCAACGGCGTGTAGGAAAGAGTTATATCCTTTTCCAGTTAATCAGGGAAATAAGGGAAACTGTTCCTTCGGCCAACATCGTTTACATCAGTAAAGAGTTGAAACCGCATCAGCACATTACGGACGATGAAGTGTTTTACAGGGAAGTAAAAAGCCTGCTGAAACCCGAAGTAAAAAATTACCTTTTTGTTGATGAAATACAGGAAATAAAAGGTTTTGAGAAGGCTTTGCGAAGCCTTTTGGCGGAAAATTGCTGCGATATATTTTGTAGCGGCAGCAATGCCAATATGCTTTCGGGCGAATTGGCTACATTCCTTGCGGGACGGTATATCGAGTTCAAAATACACTCGTTGGGTTACGAAGAATTTTGCCGTTTTTTCTCGTTGGAAAACACCAATCAGACATTGCGCAAATATCTCACGCTCGGCGGAATGCCCTACATGAATGTAATCGGATTGGAAGAATTTGCCGTATTTGAGTACCTGCGTAACGTATATTCCACCATCCTTTTGAAAGATGTAGTGGCGCGGGAAAATATTCGCAACGTAACTTTCCTTGAAAATCTGGTCGAATTTTTGGCGGATAATGTCGGAAACCTGTTTTCGGCGGGCAGCATCGCCAAATACCTGAAATCGCAATACGCATCGGTTTCTTCGCAAGCCGTCCTGAATTACCTCAAACCCTTATCCAATGCCTATTTCGTACATAAAGTACAGCGGTTCGACATTGCAGGATTGAAGATATTCGAGGTGGGCGAGAAATATTATTTTGAAGATTTGGGCTTGCGCAACTGCATCCGTGGTTTCGATGTACGCAAGGATATTCATAAACTCATGGAAAATGCCGTATATCTTCATTTGCTGCATTTGGGCTATAAGATTTATGTAGGACAATTATCGTCGTGGGAAGTCGATTTTGTAGCCGAAAAAGACGGACGGATGGTTTACATTCAGGTTTGTTACCAGTTTTCCGAAGAAAGCACCATTCAACGGGAATTTGGCAATTTGCTGAAAATTGAGAACAACTATCCGAAGTATGTAGTCACGATAGACGAATTCAGTTCAGGCGATTATAACGGCGTCGAACAAATACACCTAAAAGATTTCCTGACAAAGCAATCTTTTTGAAAACAACTTGTCTCACAGACTAAATTATTTATTTTGAAAACGTTTCTATTTAAGAATTATCAGCAATTCGTCCTGTTGTTCTGGGCTTTATTGTTCATCTCACTATTTGTCCAGTTTCTTCCGCAGACATCGGTAGTGGAAGCCTTGTTGTTGCCACTGCTTTTTCTTGCGATGGCCTATCCGTATTACAATGGTTTCCAATATGAATTACAAAGCAATAAACAGCAACGGGTTGCGTTTTTACAATAGTATTATAGTATTGTAGTATTGTAGCGTAATTTATCATGATGAATCGTAAAATATTCTTTTTGTTTATCCTTTATTTCTTATGTTTTTCGTGTACCGGACGTAAAGTATTCAGCGAGGAAAATCCGGAATTGAATGTCAGGCGATTTGATATTGACCTGTATAAGTATTTGAATAAACAATCGACCGGAGAATCATTGTCGGTACAATACAAAACGTTTCTGGATATTTACGGAGAACAGGTAATCGGAATCGGAAAGACAGATTCTGTCGGTTTTTATGAAAGGCTCGGCACTTTTTTCTCAGACTCAATGCTGATGTCCTTGTATAAAGATCAGCAATCCAGGTTTGAAAATTTCAGTTTTGTGGATAAAGAATTAAATCCGGCTTTGGTAATGCTTCTGAAGGAGTTCCCCGCTCTGAAACAACCTTCCGTGTACGCACACGTTTCCGGATTGAATCAGAATGTAGTGGTTACGGACGACATTTTATCTTTGTCCCTTGATAAATATATGGGGGCTGATTACAAATTTTATCAGGGATATTTTTATGATTATCAATTACGGAATATGACTCCGGATCGGATTGTACCTGATTACCTGCTCGGGTTTATGATGGCAAATTTCCCTTTCAAAGGGCTTTCTGAGGTTTTATTGGAAAGAATGCTTTATGAAGGGAAATTGCGATATGTTTTATCCCGTTTATTACCGGATCGAAATTCCTGGGAGTATATAGCTTATACCAAAGAACAAGATACCTGGTGTCGTAAGAACGAATCCCGAATCTGGAAAAGTATCCTGAAAAACGATCATCTTTATACTCCCGATTACATGACTACTGCCCGGTATATGAATGAAGCTCCATATACAACGGTTATTTCACCGGAATCGCCCGGAAGAATAGGTGTTTGGGTGGGTTTTCAAATTGTCAAATCATACATAAAAAAACATCCGGAGACATCCTTATCCGATCTTGTAAATATTAAAGATGCACAGCAACTTTTGAAAGAATCCGGGTATAAACCGCAATAAAGTTATAAGTTTTAAGTTATAAGTTATAGGTTTCTTTTGTGCGTAAGCCAAACTTAAAACCTATGACTTAAAACTCAGAACTTTTATGAGAAAAGGATTATCGAAATTCCAGATTATTTGTATTATTTTACTGTGGGTCACTTTGTGTGTGATGCTTTTTACCATACCATCCAATGCTTCGACAGGAGAAAATATTTTTGTAGCTATTTTGTCCGGTATCATTATAGCAGTGGCTTTGGGTAAAGATCAGCAACGCCGGCGCAGAAACCGGTAACTTAAAGCGTTTCCACATTAGGATCGATTTTTTTTATCAGTCCTTGTAAAACATTACCCGGGCCTACTTCAGTAAATGAGGTTGCACCGTCTGCAATCATATGTTGTACGGATTGTGTCCATTTTACAGGCGCTGTCAATTGCGCGATTAAATTGGTTTTGACGATTTCCGGATCACTTTCTGCAATAGTAGTTACATTCTGATATACAGGGCAGATTGGAATGGAAAAGTGTGTGGAATTGATTGCTTGCGCCAATTCGGCTCTTGCCGGTTCCATCAACGGAGAATGGAATGCGCCTCCGACCTTTAATTTCAATGCCCGTTTGGCTCCTGCAGACAGAAGTAATTCACAAGCTTTGTCGATACCGGACTCGCTTCCGGAAATGACAATCTGTCCGGGACAATTATAATTTGCAGGAACTACTACATCGTCGATACCGGCACAAATTTCTTCTACTTTTTCATCCGGCAGATTCAATACGGCTGCCATAGTGGACGGAGTCGTTTCACAAGCTTTCTGCATAGCCAGAGCGCGGGCATAAACCAACTTCAGACCATCTTCAAAAGATAAAGATCCTACAGCAACCAATGCCGAAAATTCTCCCAGGGAATGTCCGGCAACCATATCCGGTTTGAATGTATCGCCCATCGTTTTGGCCAGAATAACCGAATGTAGAAAAATGGCCGGTTGAGTTACTTTCGTTTGACGAAGATCTTCGTCCGTACCATTAAACATCAGATCTGTAATACGGAATCCTAATATATCGTTCGCTTTTTCATACATTTCTTTAGCGACAAGCGATTCTTCGTATAAATTTTTTCCCATCCCCACAAACTGGGCTCCCTGGCCTGGAAATACAAATGCTTTCATTTACTTATGTTATTTAAATTTAATAAAAACGATACAAAGATAGACTTTTTTTGCCAACGTCGTTTTTTTTGTTTAAGTTTGCACCCTGGTTTTATGAATGGAAAATTAATTAATTGGTAGAAACATTATGAACACACTGTTGTTTTTCGGTAATTTGGGAACAGGAGAAATTATTATCATTGCATTGGTTGTTTTGCTTTTGTTCGGTGGAAGAAAAATTCCCGAATTGATGAAGGGGATTGGAAAAGGTGTGAGAAACTTCAAAGATGGCGTTAAAGGAATTGAAGACGATATAAAAGACGATTCCACTTCAGATTCAAAAAATTAAAATCTGATTCTTAGATAAATTATGAGTCAAGAGGTGAAGGAAATGTCTTTCTGGGATCACCTGGAGGAACTTCGTTGGACAATTTTCAGGTCGGTTATTGCATTATTTGCTTTTGCAATAATCGGCTTTATATTTATGCCTTACCTGTTCGATAATTTTGTAATGGCTCCGCGAAATTCCGATTTTTTCCTTTACAAATACCTCTGTAAGGTAAGTTCGCTGGTACCTTCGATTCTTCCGGACTTTTGTAACGATACTTTTCATGTGGATGTAATCAATATCAAGCTGGCGTCTCAGTTTTTTACCCATATGACCATGTCATTTTATCTTGCATTGCTTGTGGCTTTCCCTTATCTGATATTTGAGATCTGGAGATTTATCAGTCCGGCTTTGTATGAACATGAAAAGAAAAGCGTACGTTGGGTGCTTCTTTTCGGTGGAGTCATGTTTTTTATCGGATGTGCCATAGGATATTGCCTGGTATTTCCGATGACTCTTCGTTTCCTTTCTACGTATCAGTTGAGTGAAACCATTATCAATCAGACATCCTTAGACTCATACATGGATAATTTTGTTATGCTTATCCTGGTGATGGGCATTGTGTTTGAGTTACCTTTGGTATGTTGGTTATTATCCCAGCTTAATATACTTACCCGGTCTTTCTTCCGGAAATACCGTCGTCATGCAATCGTGATATTGCTTATACTTGCTGCTTTTATTACTCCTTCGAGCGATCCTTTTACTTTGTCGGTGGTTTTCTTCCCGTTGTATTTCCTTTACGAGTTAAGCAGCTTCTTAGTGAAAAAAGACAAAAAAAGTGATGAGACGGATGAAACGGAAAAAACCGAAGATATCCAGGTTTATTCGGATTGATTTTTCCCGATATGCCGGATTAATTCCCTGAATATTTTATTCCGGGATAACAATAAGTCGTTTCCGGTAATATAAAGTTGTTTTCTTGCACGGGTCAATACTACATTCAGTTTACGATCGATGATTGTTCCTTTTTCTTCTGTGAGGCAGGGTAATGCATCTAATTGCCAGGGGGTGTTGACACAGAACGAGTAGATAATTGTGTCTCGTTGACTGCCCTGAAAACGTTCTATAGTATCGACGATGATGGCTGAAAACGATTGAATACCTGTTTCTTGTAATAGTTTCCGTATCAAAGCTATCTGATTTCTATAGGGAGTGATGATCCCTATACTTTCCGGTATGAAATTTTTTCCTTCTTTTCCTGCCTGATCAAGCAGTTGTTTACAGATATTTACAACAATGTTTGCTTCCTCCCGGTTGATTTTGTCGGAACGGTCTCCCGATTGTTTCCGGACAGCATAAAATGCCATATTCTTTTTATCCCAAGTTTCTTCTTGGTGTGGTAATCCGGCCGGTTGCAACTGATTATTGTAAAAATGCAAAGATGGAAATGCTGCAATTTCAGGATGCATCCGTCCTTGAGTGAAAAGGGTATCGTATGCGGTTTCTAAACAGGAATCCGTATATTTGCGGTAAAGCCGTTCGAAAAGGGAATTCCCCAGGTTGGTTATTCCGGCTTCGGTCAATACCGGTTCTTTCACTTTACTATCTTCCGCGGTTTGTAATATCACAGCCGGTAACTGTTTATGATCTCCGATAAGGACAAAACGTTTAACCGCATTTTCCCCGGTCGGAGCTTTTGCGCATAGAATGCCCAGCAGGTGAGGTTCCAATAGTTGCGTTGCTTCATCTACAATAGCGATATCAAAACTTTTCAATTTGAAAATATCCGGTTTGTTCCAGACGGATGCTACTGTTCCGACAAAAATCCGGCATTTTTCAATGACTTGTTGTACTTCGCTTCTCCGGTTACATTTATCCAACAAATTGTCCAACAGGTATTTCCTGTATTCGGGAGAACAGTTCAATTCGTTTCCGATACGCATAAACGGCAAATGTTCACTGATGGATACCAGGGCTTTACAGATTTCATCGACTGCCCGGTTGGTATAAGAAAGTAACAGGATATTCGTTTTATTTTCCTGAAGGCAGGCCTCTACCATTTGTTTTAATGCCAGCGATGTTTTACCTGTCCCCGGAGGACCAACCAATAAAAAACAATCCTTTGTATTGACCGCTTTTTTTACGGCTCTTTCCACATCATTTTTATATTCAGGTTCCATATCCACATACAGGTCTGTTTGCGGAATTCTCCGGCAGAGCAATAAATCCCGCCTTTCCTGATTAGCATTGAGAAAGGAGCTTAGAGCCCTGAACATTCCGGTATAGGTAGAATCCATATAATCGTGTTCCAAAGCATATAGGGATTCATTGTGCCAAACCCGGGTATTCCGTTGCCGGAATCTCAACCGGATGATGATTTTGTTTTCCCTGAGCATTTCAATGGCTCCTTTAAAAACCTGTTTGTTGTTAACGTTATCTGCTTTTGTGTTTCGCTCGTAGAGTACAATGGCATCTCCGGGACGAAAATTCGGCAGATATAAATCTTCATATTCCGGAATTGTCAGGACTACCGTATGTTCTTCCGAATCGGCTAGGTTCTCCGTGATTTTGAGGTTGTACAAAATTTCACCGGCACCCAGTTTGTCTTCAAAACCGGCATTCCACAGGTTAGCTGCTCTGGTTATTCCTTCATATTCCCTTTCTCCGGCTTTTGATAACCATAATTCTTTATTAATGAATGTGTAGAGCCTCATGAAGTAAGTTTGTTCGCAATTGTCCAGAGAATCAAGCGATGTTCTGAAACGGTCTATAGCCGGACGAAGATAATGCTCAAAAAAGGTTCCCTTTAATTGTTTTGTGTTCAGTACTTCAGCGCGGATATCGTTCAGTATTGATTCGGTATATCCCGTATCATTTTGTCTGCTGATACCCGATTCTAGGGCTACAATAGCGTTCCTCAACCGTAAAGCCTCTTTCAGTTGTTCGCGGGAATGTTTTTCTTTTGATAGTACCGGATATTTTGAATAAAGGAGATAAGAACGAATGATATCCGCATCCAGGTCGAGGTTGAATTCGAGCACCGCCAGGTATAAAATCATCTGAGTATAGTGGTTGGTAGCGGAGCGGATGAATTGTCCTCCGGTGTAATAATCTTCGATCGCTTTTCCGGATTTTAATTCCACAAAAGCGGAAAAATCATTCAGCATCAGATCCAGACGTCCCTGGATACCTAATGAATTACAGATAAATGACGGTTCCAACACTGCTTTATCGCGATCTATATTTGCTTTTGGAAATAAGTTAAGAACGGATTCCCTGATATTTTCGAAATGTTTTTTACAGGATATGAAGAAGTCCTGTTCACCTCCCGGTTTTTTCAGGTCTTCGCAGGCTGAAAATTCAAAGGGAGACGATTTGAATAATTTTTTGAGGGTTTCCTGATAATCGGCCGATTGAGATTCTTTTTCGTTGACCAGTTCATCGATAAAAAAGTTAGCTGTATTTCCCAACAGAATATGTTGCGTATTTTCAACCGGATGTACTCTGGTCAGGATGTAGTTAAGCGGATGACTCCCATAAGGGCGGAAACATTCGGACAAGGAACTGATATCCATTAAATAGTCCGGTTCGAGAATAAATAATTCGGCTTCGAAAATATCCGGCTCAATTTCTTTTACGTTCAGCAGATTAAAAATATTCCCCGGCTGGAGGTAAGTCCGTAAAGATGATAATTCCTCCTGTTGATTTTCGTTACAAATAACAGTTAAAGTTTTTCCGTTGATGGTTTCGGCTAAAACACGGTCGCTTGCCGCTTCCTTAAAAATGATGCGCAGCGTTTTGATTGTTTCCATTGAACAAATGTACATGATAAAAATGATTTTTCCACACAGACGCATAAAAATGTATCTCAAT
>BNXB01000011.1 GCA_025999255.1 Bacteroidia bacterium
TAGGATCTGCCAAAACGGTAAGAGGAGCTATGTCGAATTTTCCATTCCAATATTTTTTCAGCGGCTGGATGATGGTTGCCGATAAATCCGTACAGCTTCCAACCGGTTCTGCGATAATTACATCTACTTGCGATTTTTCGCGCAAAGTTTGAATCGCCTGGATAAAGCCGTTGAAATTGCAACAAAAACAACTACCGTTTACTTCCGATACGGTCAGCCCTTTCTGTACCAGCAAAGCACTATCGACCAATTCCGGCGCCTGGTCGTTGGTTATCAGTCCTATCTTCAGCCCTTTTTGCATTAAATGTTGAGCCGTATTCCAAAGCAAAGTAGTCTTACCTGCGCCGAGAAAGCCTCCTGCTAAAATGATTTTTGTTGTTTTCATCTGTAATTTTCTATTTATGGTGATTCGTTTGATAAATGGCTCACATACAGCAGCTGCTATTCCTCCTGCAACCGGGGAAAGGATATATACCCAAAAAAAACCGCCGCAGTTGTCGGGAAATGCCGCCTTTCCCCAGCCGGTTATCCAGGCGACCATGCGCGGCGAAAAGTCCCTGGCAGGGTTTATTCCTGCCTGTGTCAGCGGCGCTATCAACCAGATGACGGAGGATACCGTCAGTCCGATAAATAAAGGAGTGAGGGAATTATCCGGTCGTCCGGCATTGGCGTCTTCCGTCAGACCGAAAATTGCAAGAACTAACAGAAAAGTTCCGAAAAACTCGGCGCCCATTGCCAGTTGTAATGATACGATTGCACTTCCTCCGGGATTCGGATAAAATTCGCCGAATATTTTGGCAGTCATCACGGAAGCGTCCGAACCGCGCACCCATCCGTGCAGGCTCTCGTAAGCGGAAATGGAAGGCGAAAAGAGAATGAATACTACCCATCCTGCAAAAAATGCACCTATGAATTGCGCTATAAGATAGACAGGTATTTTGTTTGCTTTCATTCGCTTGGCGATGACCATCGCCAACGTAACGGCCGGATTCAGATGTGCATTCGACAAATGACGGGTGAGGTAAATAGCAAGTGTAACACCAACACCCCATACCATCCCTATCTGAAAAATGCTGTTGTATTCTCCGAACAGAACGGCGACGGCAACCGATCCGCAACCGAAAAGAGTCAGAATGAAGGTTCCCAATATTTCACCGATGAATTCTTTCAGGTATTCAATATTTTTCATTTGTTTTATTCATGACTTTCTTATATACTTCCAAAAGTTTTTCTGCCAAAACCTCATCGCTGTACCGTTCCTGCGAGAGGCGGACGGCATTCCGGCAATATTCTTCCCACAAGCCATCGGTTGTCAGCATTTTTGCAAGGGCTTCTGCAAGGGTTTCGCTGTTGTTTTCGCGATAAAGTACACCGCCGTCGGACACGATTTCAGGAAAAGAACCGGTTGCCGGTTCAACGACCGGACGGCCTGATGCAAAAGCCTCACAGACATAGAGTCCTACGGCTTCGTCGAAGGTAACCGGTACACAGATGACCGATGATTTTCTGTAAAAATCCGCATGACTGCTTAAGCTGTATTTGTCGAGCCAATCCACGTAACTTTCGTATGGAGCAAGAGTTTCATGTACTTTTTTTAGAAATTTTTTGTCGGTATCCGAATATCCGCCTCCTATCCGCAATCTGAGACCGGGAATAAGCGCTTCTTTTTTTAGTTTCACAAAAGCTTCTGCAAGGATATGCAATCCGTTCAACCTGTTCATACGATAAAAAAAGCCTATGGTCGGTTCGGCAGGATATTGTCCGGAAAAGTATTTTGCCCGGTTCATTCCTGGGTAAACGACTTCAATGTTTTTGATGCGTGATGTCCGTTGCAGAACCGATTGCCTGTAAAAATCGCTGGAAGCGATGAAACAGTCAATGTGATTGACATTATCCCAGATACTTTTCCATGCTTCGACGGCATATTCTCCCAGAGCGTCGATCCAAACTTCTTCATCTTGAAGTGAACAAACAACCGGAATGTCGATTTCCTGTTTGATGACTTTGGCTATTCCGATAATAAGGCTACTCGACAGATGTATAATTTCGGGCTTTTCATGTTGTTTTATCCAATCAATCATCATGCCGAAGTATTTACGGAAAACACTGTCGTCGCCGTTTATCATAGACAGTGTCATGTCTTCAAGGCCTTCCGATGAAGTAGAACCTGAAAATGAAGCTGCCATGTTCAACGACCAATCGGAATTAAGTAGTTTTTCCATCCATTGAGGCATCACCTTGTGTTTGAAATATTTTCGTGATACAAACAGCGAAACGGCAGGGAAAAACAAAGGTGTATCTCCGTGGAATGATTCATCTTTCAACGGAAGGTAAAGCGGCATAACAACAACCTCGTGCCCTGCTTTGCGCAAAGCATTGGCTTGCAGGTTGTCGCGGAAGCAATTTCCGCAGTAAAAAGGGTCGCCTGAGCCGGGAACTATAAATAATACTTTCATTATCTAAACTATAGTATTTTCTACTGATTTCCTAATATAAAACCATACTCCTCCAACTATCAAAAGCAACAGAATCAATGCAGTAGCCCAAATACCGAGACTGACATTGCTTATTCCGCCGCTAACTCCCGCCAGTGAAGCGATGAATCCTATGCCTATCGCCGACATTGGCACAATGCGATTTTCGATAGTCAGCAGACGGGTAATCTTCCGGTCGGGGAAGCCAAGCGCCCGGTACAGACTGATTTGTTCCTTTCTCGAAGCAAGGTCTTTGCGCACAACAATGATGAAACTTGCCAGGCCGATAAGCAATCCTAAGCCTCCCAATACAAGAAAAATAGTCAGGTAGGTATCGGTAACGCTGTTAAATTCCTTTAACCGTTGTGAGGTAGGCATGACTCTCACACCGTATTCGCTCAAGGCTTGCGAGACTAATTGCTCCGTAGTTTCCATTTCTTGTTTTTTTACCTTTAGAAGTGCGATTTCGCTGCCCGTGATTTCTTTCCATATTCCGGAAAATAAAGTCTTATCCATTAAAAGACTGCCTTGAAATATGGAGTTTTGCAGGGATGCGGCAAGCCGGAGGTAAACGGTTTCACCTTTGCTTGTTTCGTATCGTAAGGTGTCTCCGATATTCATTTGCAATCCCCAAAGGAGTACGGTTTCATCTACCATTACCGGATAAACAGAATCGTTTGCCATGCAAACTGCATTGAAAACCGGTACATCATTGGGATAGATACTTTGCTTGATTTTCAGGCTGCTTTTTTTCAGTTCCTTCATATCAATACCTAATACAGTCGGTTGTGTTACCTTGTTCAGGTTAAGACAACTGGCATCGTCGGCGCCGTAACGCAGGAGTTGTAATACATCCGCATCGTCCGGTAAATCTTTCAGCGCCAGTTTTTCACGTCCTTCCTGAGAAGCCATATTATGATAAACAGGCACGCTACTTTCGCACCAAAGCGAATAGCCTCCCGTACCGTTCAGTAATTGCGAATTGTCTGCAAATCCACGGCGGTTCAACCCGACCGAAAAGACAATCAATACGCCCGACACCAGCGTAATAAACGATAGCCACGATCTTTTCCGGTTGGCGTATAAGTCTGCCTTAACGAGTTTACTCATATTAAAAGTTATATCTTTTTGCTTACGTTTGGATTTGAGAGGCGAGGGCTTACCGGTTTTACGAACGGTGCGAACAATGGCAAACCTCAATAAAATCAATGTGATGGCTGCTCCTGAAATAAATCCGCCGGTTAGCGTGCCGGCGCTCGAGAAGAAAGTAAATCCACCGGTATGCACCGCTCCATTCCAAAGACTGTTCAATAACATCAGTATCAAGGCTGTATAACATAATCCAACCACTACTCCGGCAAATGAAGCGCAGATAACAATAATGAATGATTCCGTCCAAAGTAGATTAATTATGCGTTTTTTAGAAAATCCCAATGAATTGAAGAGGGAAAATTCTTCTTTGCGCTGGAAAAACATTTCCGAAAGCGGAACAAAGAGCAGTAAAACTGCTGAAAAAATAATGAAAATGCCAAGTGAAAGGAAAAGAGAAGCGAAATCAATACCATTTTTTGCGGCATTCAGTCCATATTCTTTCGGGTGAATCAGCTGAATACCGGTCATAGAAGGATCCAATCCGCTCATGTCCGGTTTTTCCGGAATGCGTAATGCTGTCGCGCAACCGTAGGCATTGCTCCATTTTCCGGCAACGGCGTTGAAGGCAACAATCGCTTTGGGAGTCGAGCGGTATTTGTCCCAATAATCTTCATCTTCTTTTGTAATGAGTCCCATATCAATCGGCATGTCGCTGTCCCAGTCCGTACAGTTTTCCACATCCGACAAGCCCGGAAAATCGGCGCTGAGCGTTTTGTCGGTAAACAGTTCATCCATAGAGACAATACCGGCAACGCGACAAACCGTCGAATCTTCATGGAGCGTTTTCAAGTCTCCGGAAACGAAAAAAGTCAAGCGGATACTGTCGCCCAACTTGGCATGTAACCTTTGAGCCGCATAATCGGAAAGAATAACATCGTTGTCTTCCAACTTTTTTCCCTGAAAATAATCGACTGCCGTAACGAAAGAATAGGGAACGGTTCCTGTTGCGGAAGCAATAGAATTAGCCAGGTATGAGAACAGGCGGTTTGCAGCGGGATTGTTCCGACGAATATTTTCTACCAGGTCGTGTTGAAGGAAAATACGGTCGGACGTAATTTCTGTGAATCCTCCCTTTTCGATTGTTTTTATCCCGGATAATGCAGGATTCCAAACTTTGGTAAAATCAGTGAGCTGGATGTGATTTTCAGAAAGGATAAGGTTAATTTTCCCTTCTATTTTTAGAATAGAAGCTAGTTCCCTGCGGTTTACGAACACATTGCAGGGAATAATCTGTTCATTTTTCAGATTCAGGTTACCGCCATCCTTTTTATCCAGAATTCCAGCGAAAGTCAAACGGGTGGAAGTAGTGTAATTGTCTGTTACAAACAGCGATCCTGACGGTACCATACCAGTGGCAGGTAATCGTAGAACCAGTTCGTGGGTTTGTAAGGGCGAAAAATTTTTTGCCCTTACTTCCTCTGCCAATGCCGTATTAATCAATGCACTGCCTTCGGGTATATTTTTATCGTCCACGCCCCAGACCATTACAGGAATATATCGTCCCTCGTCCGAAAGAAAACCGTTGGTTAGCAAAACCGGTCTTGCTTCTTGTTCAAAAATCTCCGTTTGGACAAGTTTTTCCTCAAAGAAAGAATTTTTGGAAAAAATGATGGTTTCGGTAGCGCCAAGCCGTTCCATAACCCTTTGCACAAGTGTATAACGAACCGATTCGCCAATCATCAGGCTTCCGGTAATGACGGCAACCATAATGAGTGTCGCAGCCATAATCAGTTTGTAATACCGGCGGTTATATTTCGTATTTGCTTTTATTAAATCAGTGAATCTCACGACAATATTCCGTTTTTGAGGGTGAATACCCGTTCTGCTGCCGATACGGTTTCTGTTGAATGACTAACCAGCAGGATGGTTGTTCCCAGTTCGCCGTTGATTTTTTTCAAAAGAGAAACAATATTTTGAGCGTTTTTACTGTCTAATTGTCCTGTCGGTTCATCGGCAAGTAATACCAATGGTTTCATAATGAGGGCGCGGCACAAGGCGGCGCGACCGGCTTCCCCGCCGGAAATTTCAGCCGGATAATGCCTTGAAAGCGAAACGATTCCTGTCATCTCCATCAGGGAATGTGCGTATTCCTTTTGGACTTTGTCCGCTTTTGACTGCAACGCCAATGTCGGCAGCAGGATATTGCCGAGCAAATCAAGCTGAGGCATCAGACGGTGCTCCTGAAAAACAAAACCGATTTTCCGGTTACGGATACCGGCATAATCCACATTTTTACTACTGTCGATTTCTTCATTATCAAGAATATATGCTCCGCTATCGGGCATCATCAGCGTACCCAAAATGGACAACAAAGTGGTTTTTCCCGAACCGGAAGCTCCTGTGATTGCAATAAATTCACCTCGTTCAACCGATAAATTTATACCGCACAACACTTCGTTGCGTTTATTTTCTCCGTCAGGGAAGGATTTTTTAATGCAGGATAATTTTATCATATGATTTATGTTTATAAATGCTAAATGTTTTATCTAATGAATTGTCCATGGATTATTTTATTTTTATTATAAATAATTTTATATTATATTTTATTATTTCCGAAGCAAAACAACGTTCCTTTCGCAGTCAGGATATAAAAGCGGTTTTTGACTACTGCAGGCGAGGAAGAAATCTGTTCGCCCGTATCATATTCCCAAAGCAACTCGCCTTTATCGGCAGACAGTATGGAAACAATGCCCGATTTCGTGCAGGAAATGATTTTGTCTCTGCAAACAAGCGGGGAGCTTTCGCCCGAATTGCCTTTTTGCAGGTATTTCCATCGGATTTCACTTGTTTTGCGGTCGATGGCGTAAAGATGCCTGTCGTCCGAAATGATATAAAGCGTTGCAGGAGAGATAGCCGGAACGGAAACAAAAGCGCCGCTGTTATCTGTGGCGGTGATTATTTTCCGGTGACTGAGAATTTTTCCTTCCTCGATAACCAAAGCATAAACATTGCCGGAATGGTCGGCGATATAGCAGTCTTTACCGTCAATAGCAGGCGAAGCAGGAATGTAGGTTTCCAATTCTAATGAATCGGTAGCTTTCCCGGTTTCTCCGTCGATAATTCTGACCCAGGCATCACATCCGCCCGAAATGAAATATTTTTGTTGTACGGCCACTGCACCGTTAATGTAATATCCTGATTCAAAACGGTTTATTTCTTTTCCGCTTTTTTTGTCCACACAATAGAGAAAATTGTCGTAACTGCCGAAAACCACTGTTTCTTTTCCCTTAAAAACGCCGGTATTGGGTGAAGCCGATATTTGTCCAAGTGTTTCGAAATTCCACAGTGTATCTTTCCGGTTTAACGACAAGGCGCTCATAAAACCGTCGATACGTCCGATATAGAGTATCGAATCGCTAATCATCGGACTTGCTTCGACGGCTGTTGCAAAATCGTAGTTGAAAACCGGCTTTCCTTCAGCGTCGATTCCATAGATACGTCCGCGTTTATCGCTCCAATAGGCAGTTTGATTGTATATTACCGGAGAGGAAGAAGTCCTTGCATCACTTTTATACGACCATAACAAAGTCGGTTTTGGAGGAATTCGGACTTCCGAATATCCGCTCAGTTCCGGGTTCCCGCGAAATAAAGTCCAATTTTTTCCGTCGTCCGTTTCGTCTTTTAGAACAGATTGGGAGCAGGAGGAAAGAACTGTGGCGAAGAATAGTATAATTGCCGTAAGATGTACTGTGCAGAGGCGTCGCAGGGGTTGTACACTCGTAGACTGTATATCCGCAGACTGTACACCCGTAGGCGTCAACCTACGGTATGACAAACGGCGCACAACTCCCAAGTCCCGCAGAGACGATACTTGATTATCTGTCCCAATCGCGTTCGTCGAAATCCTGTCCCATTTCCTTGATAAATGTAATATACTCATCCTTGTTTATATATCGCCCCAGTCGGGCACAATTCCGCTAGGTTTTTCTTAATATTAGCCTTGTTTTCCTCCGGTAAAACGACCCCCATCTTAAATCCTCTTCCCATGAAAGTGAAACCGTTGTCGCTGTTATAGACGCACAATCCGCAACGGATACATTTGGCAGGTTCAAATAGTAAATCGCCATTGATATGTATCTTTTCTATCGGCAAAGTGGACGAGGATTCGTAGCGCGAACGCTTAATACCCGCTTCCGTTGAATGAAGACGCAACCGGCATTTTTCCCTGCCGGAGCAGGCGCAGTGCAGACAGCGTGAAGTCGTGACGGTCGTTGCTTTCAAATGTTCCTTTTCCTTGTCTGTAAATCGTCCCAAACGGGATTGGTACAGGTTTTTATCCTTTACGTACCCGATGTTCTTTTCGTCGCCGGATGCTTTTCCATCCATTGCCGACAATTCCCTGATGATTGTACGTATTGAAACCGGTTGATCCACCGAACCACGACGGCAGGCTTTTTCGCAGGGCGCTTTACAGGTGTCGCAGGCAATTTCCGGAAGCGAAAAAACAGCCGATAACATTTCAACGGCTTCCCTGTACTGTCCGGCATCGTAATATCCCAATATCCGCTCTACGTCCAATCTGTTGGGACAGACCATAGAACACGGAGCTTCGCAGTCGGCACGATGGTCGCTCAGTAGCAGTTCGAGCGACAGTGTGCGTGTCAATCTGACTTCCTCACTTTCCGTGTCAATCTGCATTCCTTCCACCGGCAAGGTGGTACAGGATGGAATGATTTGTCCCGATTTGCAATCTTTTACGGCGCAAACCATGCACGAAGATTTATGCTTTGCTTCCTTGGCGTAGCAAAGCGACGGAATATTGTTTCCTGTTCTGCGTGCAACTTCAATAAGCGTTTCGCCTTCGAGGACTTCAACCGGATGATTATTTATGAGTATTTGCATGGCGATGTAATATTTTCTTTTTTTCCTGTTTTCTTCACCGAGTCATAACTGCATTCTTCCACACAAAGGCCGCATAGAACGCATTTCTCCGTATCAATCGTATGAATTTCGTAGGGAGTATATGGGATTGCATTCACGGGACAGGCTTTGGCGCAACGGGTACAACCGATACAGTCTTGCGTGATCACATATTTTATCATGTCCTTACAAGTCCCTGTTTTACAAACGCCTTTTACATGCTCTTCATATTCGTGACGGAAATATTTTAAAGTCGTCAATACGGGATTGGGAGCCGTTTTGCCCAAACCGCAAAGCGACGATCGCTTAACATTTAACGCCAGTTCTTCGAGTAGGTCAATATCGGTCATCGTTGCCTTTCCGCTGCAAACCTTGTCGAGCAAATCAAGCATACGACGTGTTCCCACCCGGCAAAAAGTACATTTTCCGCAGGATTGATCGCAGGTAAAACTCAAGAAATACCGCGCCACGTCAACCATACAATCGTTTTCGCTCAAAACGACCAATCCGCCGGAACCCATCATGGCGCCCAATTGAGTGAGTGCATCAAAATCGACCGGACTGTCGCACAAATCCGCCGGGATACATCCTCCGGACGGGCCGCCAATCTGGACGGCTTTCAATTTTTTCCCTCCTTCAACACCTCCGCCTATATCTTCGATGATTTGGTTCAATGTAATACCCATCGGCACTTCGATTAAACCGCCATGACTGATTTTACCTGCAAGCGCGAACACTTTTGTCCCTTTGCTTTTTTCGGTTCCTACGTTACGGTAATTCTCCGAACCGTGTTTAACAATATAGGCTATCTGGCTGAGTGTTTCTACATTATTGACAAGTGTCGGCAGTTCGTTCAGTCCGCAGGCGGCGGGGTAGGGCGGACGTTGTCTGGGAAATCCGCGATCGCCTTCAATGGAGGCTATAAGCGCTGTTTCTTCTCCGCAGACAAATGCTCCGGCGCCTTCAAATACAGAGATTTCCAAAGAAAAATTACTCTCGGCAATGTTTGCGCCTGCTAATTTGTGTTCTCGACACAATTCAAGTGCTTTTTTTATTCTTTCTACGGCGAGGGGATATTCGGCCCGGATATAGAAAATGCCTTTATCCGCTCCTACGGCATATGCTGCAATCAACATCCCTTCGATGACGCGAAAAGGATATGATTCGAGCATCATACGATCCATGAAAGCGCCCGGATCGCCTTCGTCTCCGTTACAGATGACGTATTTGTGTTTGTTTTGTACCGAAGCTACAATTTCCCATTTTTTACCTGTCGGAAAACCACCGCCGCCACGACCGCGGAGTCCACTTGCCAGAACGGTTGCAATGATTTCTTCTTTTGGTGTGGTCAATGCTTTTTTCAATGCTTCAAATCCGCCGTAAGCGATGTATTCGTCGATATTGAGCGGAGCCAGAAAACCGAATCCTTCGGTGGAAATATGTTTCTGATTGTGCAGGAAACTACTGATAAGTCCGGTGCGTTCGTGTTCGGGCTTCCAGACTACATTGTCCCAGGTTATGTCGGTATGTAGGGTGTCAATATGCCCTAAAATGCTGTTTTTCAATCGTTTCAGATAACCTGCCGGCTTGAAGTGATGATGTAGTATTTCCTTGATTTCGGCGGCTTTTACATTGGGATAACGGTCGATGGTTCCGTTGGCGTTTATGATGTCAATCAACGGAACTTTGTTGCAGACTCCCACACAGCCGACCGGCTTGATGTTGATTTCAATACCGAGTTGAGTAGAAGCCGTTTGAAGTTCTTTGTAGATGTCTGCCGAGCCGCTTGCCATACAACAGGAACCCATACCGAGACGTACTTCGCCAGCCGTATGTCGCCTTGTTTTTTGTGATTCCCCGTTTTCTTTTTTCGTTTGGTTTTCTATAAAGTCGGCAATTACTTCATCCACTTTACCGGGCATAACATGTCCATAAATCTTTTCATCGATTTGCACGACAGGAGCCAATGTACAGCAACCCAGGCAGGCGATTTTCTCGACTGAGAACATTCGATCTGTCGTCGTTACGCTTCCTTCTTCGATGTTCAGCTGGCGGATAAATGCATCATAAACATTGCTTGCTCCTTTGACGTGGCAAGCCGTTCCGGTACAGACTTTTATCAAGTGCTTACCCAAGGGAATATGACGGAATTGAGAATAAAATGTAGAAACGCTTATCAACTGTGCCCGGTCAATTTCAGTCCGTTCGTAAATCCGTTCGATAGCTTCGTGAGGTAAATAGTTAAATTCAGCTTGCAATTCCTGCAACAGAGGGATAATGTCGGAACGTCCTGTACCGATACGGTCTATGACGGAGTCGGTACGTTCTGTCTGGGAGAGCGTATTGTTGGAAATCTTATCTTGCTCTTCTTTCGTCATAATCATTTATTTGAAATACGTTAATAATCTTGTAAATCTTAATTAATCTTGTGAAAATTATGGTTTAGACTTCCTCACACAATACAAACCTTCCTCTGTCCTGACAATCATCCTTTCGTCCGTAAAGGCCGGTGTAGCGAATGTCTTTTGTCCTGTTTCAAATGAGCTGAGAGGGGTTAATTCGCTGTTGGCTGAATAGATAAATACTTTGCCGCCATTGCTGAACAGATATATTTTCCCTTCGGCGATGACGGGAGAAGAATAAAATTCCGTATTTGTTTCGTGATGTTTTTTCAATTCTCCGCTTTTTGCGTCGTAGCAGGCTAAAACGCCGTAACTTGTGGCGATATAGACATTGTCTTTGGTAGCGACGGGCGATGATACTTCAGGCAGATAGTCGCTTGCTTCCCACAGTTTATCACCGGTTGTTGCATCAATGGCAATGAGGGAGGAATATTCGCTTGCGCCAAACACTAATCCGTTGGTTGAACTGCAAGGACTTGACGCAACTTCTCCACTAAGGAATTTGACAGTCCAGTTTTGTTCTCCGTTATTCGGATTGTAGGAAGTAATATTCGGATTTCCCATCAGGAGCAGTTGCGGTTTACCATTGATGTAGGCCATTGAAGGTGAACTCCATGTAATTTTATCGGTACGCGCTTTACTCCAGCGCTGGGCGCCCGTTGCCATATCTAAAGCGAGAAGTTTGGGCGAATTGCTGTTATCGTATTGAATAATAACCGTATTTCCAAACGAAAGTAGCGAAGAGGCATAACCGTAATGATTTTCAGGAACGCCGAGATTTTTCGCCCAAAGGCGTTTGCCGTCCATATCGGCGCAAATCAGGTCGCCTGTTGCAAAGATGGCGCAAACTTGCTTGCCATTGGTTGTAACAGTCGATGCGGCCAAACCGGTGTCGTCCGTTGTTTTGGGTATTTGGGCGGGCGAACCCGGTATTTTGTCGGCTGCCAGAGACCAGAGTAATTCGCCGTTGTTCAGATCGTAGCAATACAATTCGCGAGTTTGTGCATCCGCTCCGGTAAGGAATATTTTATTGCCGTTGATAACAGGAGAGTTGAAACCGCTTCGTTTGATATTGCTTTTCCATGCAATGTTTTCGCCTGTATTCAGGTTCCATTTCACCGGAATATTTTTTGCAGCCGAAATTCCGTTAGCATTATTGCCGCGAAAACTGTTGTGCGTTATTTTAGGGATTTCCTCTTCAATAGTGGTGGAAACGCTGTCGGTTGCAGCCGGAATAGTGTCACCGGCTATTTGAGCAGTTTCTTCTGTTTGGATCATTTCATCTGGAGAATCGGACGTATTTTCAGCCGGTTGAACTGTTTGCTGATTTCCTGCAGTCGGTTCGGTTTTCCCGCTTTTCAACCAGGGGAACGACAACAGGGCAAATAACAGGGCGGCAACAACAAATCCGCCGGCTACCATGTTGATGTATTTCCGTGCAAGCGTTTTTTCCGCCCACTCGTCTATCGGGTCGATGTCCTTGTCGGGAATATCTTTTATCCCTGTAAAATAATAGCGTGTAGCAACGATAAAGACAATTAACATACCAATCAGGATATAAATTCCTGTCGTCAGGTGGTTCATCCGCACGAAATAAGCTTGTCTGGCCATCAGGTCGAGTTGACGGATCTGTTCCTGTAATTGGGTGTTGCCGGAGTTTTCATCGTTGATTTGTTTCAGCGTTTCGATGACTTCCGTTTGTAAAGGATTGAATCCATGTACCTGAAAATAATTCGTTATCAGCATTATCGAAAATGTAACGATGAAAAGCGCTGATACAATAGCAATATTCCTGGCTATTTTCCTGTTCATTTTTTATCTGTCGTTTGTTGATTTTGAGGGCAATAACTAAAACATCTGCCGCAGGCGACACAGGCTGTACGGTCGATTTCATACGTTTTCCGGGAGCGTTTAAGCGAAAGGTTAATCAACGAAAATCCTATAACCAAACCAATCAGGGCGCCGGCTATGGTCGAATATGTTCGGAATGTACCGCGGATACTAGCTACACGCGAAGTCAATTCGTCTATCCTGCCTTCCTGCGAGAAAAAGACTTCTACATCGACAGGCTGAACATTCTGCGGATTTTCTTCGTTTTGCATCACCTGTTCGTACAAGCGGACATCTTTGTTGGCTGAGCTGAGCGAATCGCTTGCCGAATGCAACAACAACGCCCCGGTAAGCGTCGCAACCGGCAAAAGAACCAAGTAAGCCAGCAAACGTTTGACACCTGCCGTCCGGTTTTCCTTTACTTTATTTTCGTAAGGTGGACGGATGGCATCGACCGGACAGGCGTGAAGGCAAAGGTCACAATTGATGCATGAAGGCGTAATGACAATCTGTTTGATGGAAAAGCGGGCAAATAAGCTCAATAAGGCTCCGTACGGACAGAGAAACCGGCAAAACGGACGTCCGGTAAAAACCGAAGCGACGAGTAGCAAACCTCCGAAAGCTATCATTCCGAAATCGCCTCCCAAACGGAAAATGCCGATGAACGGGTCGAAACGACAGATGATAAACTGACTCCGAGTGACTGCATACAAGATTGCAAAAACCAAATATATCCATGGAATGATGCTCAAAACGGCAGATACGGCTTTCGAGAGCCTGAAATTTTTGACATTCACCAATTCCTGCAAGGCGCCGAAAGGACAAACGCCAGCACAGAATACCCGTCCGAAAAGAAAAGTAAAGAATATGGGCAATATGAACATCAGGAAAACAGTCAATGGAATTACATATGAAGTATCTACGAAAGAAAACGTTACGTTCTGAATGGAACCGATACTACACACGCAGCCGTTCCGGAAAAAACCGAAATACAATATAGAGATAATGGAAACAACAAATACCGGTATCCGTTTTCGTTGCTTCAATACTGCATAAGCTACGATACCCATCATTACGGCAAGTAAAACAATGTCGATTATGCTCCACAGCCTTTCGTCCGGTACAGAATAATTGAAATCGGGATATTGGTAACCCGACTCGAAATCGGGTTTCGGGAAACGGTTCTGTCCAAGCGCCAATGTAGGCGCTAGCGCCAACAACAATATTTTAAAAAGCTTTTTCATGCGTCTTTCAACATATATGCTTTATTTGCTGGTACCCGCTGTATGGCTCCAGCCGGACAAACTTTCGATATTTTACATTCATTACAGTTTTTGCATAATTCCTGTTTGACTTGCAGATATAACGAGCCGTTACCGAACGAATTACAGCCTTTGGCGCATTTGCCGCAACCGTTACACAAGTTTTCATCAATGGTATATTCAAAATAAGGGTCTTCGATGTATTTCCGTACAATGGCGCCGGTGGGACACATCAGGTTTTCGGCAGCCGTATTGAGGTCTTTCACGTTGGCGCGGTAATAACCGCCGCACAAGTCGCAATAGCCGCAAACTTTATTGGCGTGAATACATTTTACGGCCGATACGGATAAGACGCAATCTGTTTCGCACCGTCCGCAAAATGTACATTTTGAAGGATCTATCTGCCAGAAATGATCGGCTTCATCCCGCATCATGCGCCTGACGGAAAACCCCGATACGGAAACAATTGCCGTTCCCGTCGCCACCGTTCCGCAGATTTGCAGGAACTGTTTTCTGGATATAGGATTATTCATAGATTATCATAATTATATCAAAATGATCATAGTTCAGACGGTTTTTAACCCGCATTTTGCGTTACAATCGTTGCAAGCGCCTGCCGCCGCAAGTTGGGAATCGTAAGCGTAAATCGTTAGGAGATTTTTCCCCGCTACAAAAATTTTGTCGCCCGCCACTTTTGCTTCGTAAGCGGCGGTTCCTCCTCCTAAAGTCTTGTTGTTAAGTAAGATGCTTCGGAATGTGCCGTCGCCGCCATAGCAACTGATACGTGGATTTCCTTTCTCGGAAGTAATGATTTCGCCAGAGGGGGTGTATGTCAAATGAACCGGATTGCAGCATCCGCAAAATGCTCCCGGATTACCGCCCGGACTTCCGAATTTACCTGTATATTCGCCGTCAAGCGTATAAATTTCTACCTGATGACGCCCCGAATTGGAACAGTACAATTTTCCGCCGGCATAAGCGATACCGTAAGTCAGGCTTGGAATAACGAAGCGGTTCGGACTTTCGATGAATTTTACGAAATCACCTTCACTAGTGTATTTACAGATATTTTTGTTGTCTTTGTCGGTTACGAAAACAAAGTTTTCCGCCAATGCAAATGAACAGTAATCGGCATGTTCGCTGCAAGCTTTCCATTCACGTACAAGCTTGCCGGCAAACGAATAAACCTCAATCGAATAAGGACGAAGCAGATAAATTCCATCTTCACCAACAGCCATATCTCTGATGATGCCTTCTTTTACGGTAAAATGCAACGTCGGTTTACCGTAATCGTCCGTAATGGAAATCGTATTTGCCGTTGCGATATATAAACGTCCGCCGTATTGTTCAAACGCTTCGATATTTCCTACCGTCGCAAACGAAGCAATTTGTTTATAGGGCGAAACGAAGTTTTCGTCGCCGGTTGTATCCATATCCTTGACGGAAGCAGGAACAAGCCCGTTTTTCCAGAGATTTTCCTTAATAACGAAACCCGAAACGCCGGCAATACTTCCGCCGACTACAACAGAACCGACTGTTTTTAAGAATTTTTTTCGAGATATGTTTTCCATAATTATTGCATATAAAATTGTTATTCTTTGTATTGAAACACTGTCAATGAGCGGTTTCCCGCTACGTAAATTTTATCGCTTTCCATCTGAATTTCGTAGGCCTCGTGTCCGCCACCGAGCGATTTGCTGTTCAGGAGCATGCGAATAAATCGACCGCTACGTTCAAAGAGACAGACACGGGGATTGCCTTTTTCGGAAGTAAGTATCTGTCCTTCCGGTGTAAATGCGATTGATGAGGGATTGCTGCAACCGGAAAACGTACCTGGCCGGCTTCCGGGAACACCGAACGACGCAATAAATTTTCCTTCAACCGTATAATTTTCTATCTGATGGCGACCGGAGTTGATGCACCAAACCGTGTCGCGAAAGGTCTCTATACCAAAAGTTCCCGTCGGAATAATAAAATTTCGGGGACTATTGATGAATCGTATAAACTGTCCTTCTTTCGAGTATTGGCATACATTGAGATTTTCCGCATCGGTAACCCAAACATGATTTTCCGTCAACGCTATCGAAGCATACAATGAGTTATCGCTACACGCCTCCCATTCGCGCACAGGCTGTCCGTTTTGAGCAAACACTTTAATTTCAGTATCGTAAAGTGTATATATTTCCCCTTTAATGCTATCAATCGCTATATCTTTAATATTTTTTCCAGCATAAAAACGATTGATACAAAGCATATTGTCCTTACTGAAAACTAAAATCGAATCGGATGTTGCCACATGGATACAATTGTCTGATAAACGCAGCCGTTGCACTTTTGGAGGTAAAACGTATGTCGCTTCAAGTGTACATGGGCTGAGAAAATTACTTTGTTCTTCGGAAATTTCACCGTATTCGACGGTCTTGTCGTTAATCAAAACAAACATATAAACTACAAATCCGCCTACAAGCAGTAGGACAGCGAGATTGATGATTATGCGCCATTGTTTCGACATGTCAGTTTATCTTTATGCATTTGATATGATGTGCATCACGTACAAGTAACCGTCCATCGGCATAAGCCATTGAACCCCAGGCATCTACTCCTTCCAGAATACGTTGTTTCTTCTCTAGCTGCATTTTGTTTGCTGAGATGGCATAAATATATAGTTCACCGTCGTCCTTGAATACAAACAAACGATCGTTGATGACTAAATAGGGGCCTAATCCGAAACGCTCGTCTGCTCCTGACGACCATACCGGATTGTGTAGGTCGGAAGGCGAATAAACAACCAATTTTCCCCTCAAGCTACCTCCATCTTTTGGTATGACGGTGATAATCATGTTGTTATACAAAATAGGGGTTTGTTGTTCACTTGATAATCCTTCGTTGGCTTTATACTGTTCGGTTATTGTTGTCGTCCATCTGTTTCCGGAATTATCCACTTTCAACATACCGCCGCCTGCTCCGTATCCCGCAACGAGAAAAATGCTGCCAGCCGACAGTTGCAGGGGCGAAGGGGCGATAACCGAAGGTTGCCATTTCGTCTGGATCCACAGCAATTTTCCCCGGTCTTCCTTTTCCGCCGACACGCTGCAAACGCCACCGATACCAGCGTAAACATAGCATTTTTTTCCGAGCAAGTTCATGGGTGTAACCGACGAATGTGACATTTTGAATTTGATGGTATTAGGCGTTTCCCATACGGTTTCTCCTGTTTTACAGTCTATTCCAGCAAGAAGAACATCTTCGCCTGCAGGTGCAATAACCAGTATCCCATCGTCCACGCGTGGGCATTGTCCGGTGTACCAGAACGGCACTTCGGTTTTGAACTCCTTTTGCATGTCTTTCGACCACAACAAATCTCCGGTTACAGGATTGCAACACATCAAATGTCCTTGTGGTCCTATGGTTATGATGAAATCGTCCGAAATGAAAGGAACTGTCCGTGAGAAACCATGATTCCGTTTCATCGGAACACGATACCAACGGCGCCATTGCTCTTTACCTGTCTCCAGAGAGAAGCAACGCAACATATCGGAACTTAAATTTTCGTCATAATCGAGAAAATACGCCAAACCATTGTAAATAACGGGTGCAGCATGTCCTTCGCCCGTTTCGACTCCCCAAAGCACCGGAAAAGAATCCTGGCCTAAAGTCAGTTTGTCGGTGGTACGGATAATATTTGAATAGTTTTCTCCTCTGAAACATATCCATTTTCCTGTTAATGAGGAATTTGTATCTTCATAACGCATAAAAAACTCGCCAATCCGCACTTCGTCTGCTTTGCGTGCAGTTTCGGGGGGACGGTTGTCTGCTCCCGGAACCTGCATTGTAAACTCTTTTTGCGGAACATAAACATGCCAGCCGATAATTATTACAAGATAAATAATTATCACCGAAACGGTAACTATGAAAATTTTACTATTCAATATTTAGTTATTAATTTTTAACTTTGTATGCCATTAACGTATTCCCATGGCGCACATAAAGCACCCCTTTGCAGATAACCGGATGCGCCCAATGCTGATTCGTTCCGAGAGTTATTTTAAATTTGCCGACGATGTTGAATTTTTCGGAATTGGCTTCCACAAGTGCCAGTTCACCCCGGTCGCTGTAGCAGTACAACATACCGTCGGCCGAAATAATATTGCCGACTCCTATTTCATTGTTTTTGTATTTCGTTTCGCCGGTGTACCAGTCGATACAATACCAGTAGCGGTTCTTTTCTCCTGAACCATAGACGTAATTTCCTACTTTTACTGCCGCACCCAATTTGTTGTCCATCTCGTTAGTCCAGACTTTTTCCGCTATACTTCCGTCCTGGTTAAGCCGATACAGAACCGAACCGATGCCGCCTCCGGAAGTACTGAACAAGAGACCTTTTTCATAAATCGGAGTATTGGGGCTGTGTCCGTAAGGATTTTTCTGTTCTACTTCCCAAAGCATTTTGCCCGTTTTTGCATTGAAAGCAACGATATTGCTGTCTATCGCATTGACTACAACAGGCGTTTGCAGGTCGCCAACGTATTGTGGAGAGCAATAAGTAGAAGGTTTACCGATTCCCGGCGATGACCAAATCAGGTTTCCGGTGTTTTTGTCCAATGCTACCATGTTGTGGACGTGGCCTCCAGGTGTCAGGTAGATGATGTTATCCACGATTAACGGCGATTCGGTCATACCGAATTTGAGGTTAGTTCCACCGAAGTCTTTTTCTATATCCTTCGACCAGATTCGATTCAGGCTCTTTTCATCCAAACATGAGAGCACGCCTCTTCCCGAAAAGATGTACAATTTTCCGTTGTTCACGTTGACGGTTGAGCGCGATCCGTTGTAGTTGGTGTTCCATTCCGGACCATACTCTTTCTTATTTAAGAGTTTACCCTGAGTATCCAATACATAGACATAACCGGTGCTGTCAATCATTCCGGTAACGTAAATCTTATCGTTGGCCACAACGGCAGAGGTGTATCCTTCGCCCAGTCCGTCGTAGCTCCAAAGTAGTTGTGGGCCATTGGCCGGCCATTGTTTTAATAATCCGGTTTCGTGATATATTCCATTGCGTTCTATACCTCGCCACTGCGAATTTTCCTGCGCCGGAACAATAGTAAACATCCATGCAAACACGCAAAAAATAACTATTTTTCGTTTCATAAATAATTCTTAATTCTTAATATTATAAGCCACCAATGTATTTCCATGTCGTATATACAGCGTTCCTTTGTAAATGACGGGATGCGCCCAATGCTGGTCGGTTCCGAGGGTGACAGGGAATTTAGCGACAAGATCAAACTTGTCGGGATTAATGCGGACAAGAGCCATATCGCCTTTTTCGGAATAACAATACAGCATACCGTCGGCTGAAATGATGTTTCCGATTCCCAACGTATTATCCTTGTATTTTATTTCTCCGGTCTGCCAGTTTATGCTGAACCAGAAGCGGTTGCTATCGCCTGAACCGTAGGCGTAATCGCCGGTTTTTATCACTGCGCCGATACGGGAATCAAGTTGCGTAACTTCATATACTTTTTCAACACTGCGTCCGCCGTTGATCAGGCGGAGCATGACGGATCCTTTCCCATAGCCGCTGGTACAAAACAGCATGTTATTGGCGTACACCGGAACATTGGGATGTACGGCGTGCCGGTTAATATTTTCATAAGACCACAATTTTTTTCCTGTGGCAACATCTATACCAGTGATGTGTTTTGCCATCATAGTTATTACTTGTGGCACTTGCTGGTCGCTGAGGTAAATGGGTGAACAATAGGCCGAAAGGTCACCGTCGCCTGTGCAATTCCAGATGAGCGCGCCTGTATTTTTATTTAAAGCGACGACATTGTTTTCTTTTCCTCCGGGCGAGGCTATTAGTTTATCGCCGACAATCAATGGTGATTCGCATATACCCCATGTAATATTCGAACCGTCGAAATCGGTAAACATGTTTTTTTTCCAGATAATACTGAGATCGTTTTCGTTGAAGCAGACAATATCGCCCAAACCCGAAATCAGATAGAGTTTACCGTTGTCGGTTGTTACCGTTCCGCGCGTACCGTTGTAGTTTTTATCCCATTCCGGTCCGTATTCTTTTTTATTCAGTAACTTGCCATTGGTGTCGAAGACGTAAATAAAGCCTTTTCCGTCGGTCATGCCGGTAAGATACAATTTTTCGGAAGCCGATATGGCAACCGACGAATGACCTTCTCCAAGTCCGTCGTAATGCCAAAGCAACTGTGGACCATTGACAGGCCATGATTTCAACAATCCTTTTTCAGGATAATTACCGGTACGGTCATATCTCCATTGAACGACATTCTGTGCTTCCGATACGAGCACTATAACCGATATAAGACATAATAATCTAATCTTTCTTTTCATGATAAACTATTTAAAAGTAATTAAACATTTCAACTATAGAAATTACGAAGTAAACCAAGCCTTGAACGGTGAAGCTTTGTTCTTACTTATATAAATACGTTCCGGAGTTTCTACATCAAGCGATATTAACAGGCGGTTATCGAACCACACCGTAATCTTTTTCACGCTATCGCGGGCAATGATAAACTGTTTGTTTGCCCGGATAAAGCAGGAAGGGTCAAGCGATGCGGCAATCTGTTCCAGTGTTACGTTATAGGAATACCGGCTGCCATCCCTCAGGTAAACGCTTGTTTCCTTATTGGTGGTGTAGAAGCAGGATACATCTTTCAGGTTGATGGGCAGCAACTGGTCTTTACAGGGAATCAATATCCGGTACTTGTATCCGGAAACAGGCGTCAGGCGGGATAGTTGCGAAAGGTATTGCAGGACGTCTGTGCGCCGCCATTTGCCGAACTTCACCAGTGATGCTTTCAGCTCTTCCGTTTTGATGGGTTTGAGGAGGTAGTCGATACTGTTCACCTTAAAAGCTTCTATGGCATATTCATCGTAAGCTGTGGTAAATATAATGGGTGTTTCCACCTGAATGCAGTTGAAAATGGCGAAAGCGGAACCGTCCGACAAATGAATATCCATCAGTATCAGGTCGGGAGCAGGATAGGTTTGCAACCATCGGACAGTCTGGTTGACGCTTTCCGTATTCCCTACTATCTCAATAATTGGGTCAATATCGGCCAGTATGCTTATCAGGTTATCGCAGGCAACCGTTTCGTCTTCTACAATCAGTACTTTCATGTTCATCAAGTTAAAGGCAAATAAACACGGAAAGTCTTTCCGTCGTTTTCTATCCTGATTTGTTTGTTCATCAACAGGGCAAAGCGGTTCTCCAGGTTCTTCAGCCCTGTACCGTTAGTTGCGGGAGGCATAAGCTTCGGGAATATCGGATTGGAAATTTCCAATTCGCAGTTTTTGTTCAGCCTGATATCTGCTTCCATTTTGTGCTGGCTATCTATGATATTGTGTTCCACTATATTGTCAATCAACGGAAGCAGTGAAAGGACAGGAAGCTGTAAGTTTCTTTTCTCGTTGGGAACCTCGATGTTGAATACTAATTTATTGGCGAAACGTATTTCCATTGTGTAACGAAAAGCTTCTACAAAGGTTAGTTCCTCCGCCAAAGTAACCAGTCCTTTCTTTTCACTTTGCAGGATGTAACGGAACACATCCGACAGTTTGTTGATGAATACCTGTGTATCCTTATCTTGCTTTCGAGTCAAAGCCGAGATGCTATTAAGCGAATTGAAAAAGAAGTGTGGGTTTATCTGATTGGTCAGGGCTGCGCAACGGCTTTGCAAGTTCTGAATCTTCAACTGTTCAATTTCTTGTTCTTTTTTCCTTTGCTCAACATACATGGAGGTTATATGTCCGATAAAAATACAGACAACTCCGACTACAAAAAACTGGAAGAGCAGTAGCCCTCCGAAACAGTCCGACTTTTTGTATATAAGCAGTGAAATAACGACATACAACAAATAGGCAATACCTGTCAGCAGGAAAGAACGTATCGCCCGCCCGGTAAAAGTAGTTGTTGTCATCTTCGTCAGATTAATATGAACCAGAAACAGGATGAAAGCAAAAAAGAAAAAATACCGGAAAGCAAAGAACATGAAGTATGCACTATATTCGGACTGGTGAATGGCTTTCAGCTCCCATGGCAGACAAGCAATGTTCGGATAAATGACAAAGAGAGCTCCGAGCAGACTAACCGGCACGTTCTTGAGTACATTGTATTTATATATGCCCATGGAATAACATTTGTTCTATCTTACAAAATTAAGCAATTATATGCAATTACTCCAAAAGTATCCTCTATTACGAAAAAACATATCTTGAGAACGAAAAATATATTCCTTAATTAATTGTAGTTTTTTTGTAGTGTCTCTATTTGTCTTTCAGTTTTACTCTTTTCTTTCGGATATGTTTGAAAGATTTTTTTGAATAATTCAAAAGACAATGAATAGATAAGGTAATTATTCGTTGCTCTGGATAAGTTTTATCATGCAATCTCTGAAATAATTATAATTTCTTCCTAATATTTGGAAAAAACGTCTTTCAGCCTCATGGATAGTTAAGGCAGCTTTTTCAATAATTTCTTTTCCTTCAGAAGTAAGGAGAACCAGATTGGCTCGGACATCCATTGGGTGACAGGTTCGGAGTACTAATTTTTGTTTTTCCAATCCTTTAATAGTTTGCGAAATATTCATCGGATCGGTTTTGATATGTTTGGCGAGCCCTATCTGGGTAGTTGACAAATTATCATGTTCTGAAAGCCAGTGAATACTTGCAAGTACGCAAAATTCCGTATGGGTTATATGATATCGTTTCAGAACCTTTTTGTGATTCTGCTCCCATAAATTAGACATTTGCAGGACTAAAAATCCTAAATCATCATTGAGATTTTCTAAATCAATGTAAGAACGAGCTGTTTTCATAATGTCACTTTTTTTGCAAATATATATCAAATTTTTCAAAATTTACTATAAGTTATTGTAAAATTAATTGAAATTATATTGATAAATTAGATTGTGTCGAAATTTATAATATTTTAAGTAGGAGAAGATGAATAATATTCTGACAATCATGGATAGCTGAAAATGTATCGTACCGTTAAAAAACCTTGAACAATTTTTTTTTCAAAAACATTCGTTGAATGTAAATTTAATTTATGACGTTATTATCAAAAGGTCGTTATCGGATATAACTCCGGAAATATACAAATACTTAATAATTTAAGTAATTTAGAAGATTGCCTGTCTTCCGTAGCTCCGCAGTTGAATGAAGAAGACCAACGGATGTTGGATGAATTGAATCGTATGATTTCCGGTGAGCGTATGGTATTCTGGAAACGGGAGATGGAGAAATGTATCAAATGTTACGCCTGTCGTCAGGCTTGTCTGCTTTGTTATCTCCGAACCTGGTTATCCATTAGCCCGTATCCTTTATTGTTTGCAGTAGCAGTTGCTGCAAGTATGTGCTTTGCAAGTCCGTATATTTCTGTCAAAATAAATTGAAGTATTCGAAATAAATTCAAAAATATTTTATTACTTTTGAAATTTTACCGAAGTTAAAATTATTTTTAGATATTTGTGAAAAAGATAAGATTGTTCTTAACCATTTGTAGTCTGTTGTTTGTTGCGATATATGCGAATGCTTATACGGAACGGAATTTACTGGAGAAAAAAACGATAGTATCGGGTCTGAAAGAACTGTTAGTCATGAATCAGAAATGGGTGCCTTATCCTGCATATACCGATCGCGCGGGTTGGGATCGTTTTTTGGGCGATAATAAAAATATGTTGGTTCAGTTGGGAGAAGAATGCCTGAACTATCAGTGGCGCGTTGTAAAGGCTTCGGATTATATTGAATTTGAACGAAGCGGTTCCCGGGATATCATGCAGAATCCTTTCAATGAGAATAACAAAGCCATTTCTGCTTTGGTTATGGCTGAACTGGCAGAAGGGAAAGGCCGTTTCATGGATCAGATTATAAATGGGGTCTATTATTATTGTGAAATGACTTCCTGGGCTTTATCTGCACATCTTTCCGCACAACATTCGCACCGTTCATTACCCGATTATAAAGACAATATTATTGATTTGACTGTGGGTGAGGTAGGGGCCCTGTTATCCTGGACTTACTACTTTTTTCATAAGGAATTTGATAAGCAGAATCCCGTTATTTCCGAACGATTGATGTATGAACTGCAAAAAAGAATCATGAATCCTTACATGAAAGAAGATCGCTTCTGGTGGATGGCATTTAATCTGAAACCCGGAGGAATGGTAAATAACTGGAATCCGTGGTGTAATTTCAATGTATTACAGTGTTTTTTCCTGTTGGAGAATGATAAGGATAAATTGGCCCAAGCTGTTTACAGGACAATGATTTCAGTCGATAAATTCATAAATTATACGAATTCCGATGGCGCTTGTGAAGAAGGACCCTCGTATTGGGGTCATGCTGCCGGAAAAATGTATGATTATCTTCAATTGTTAAGTGATGGGACAGCTGGAGAAATTTCAATTTTTAATGAATCTGTTATTAAAAATATGGGAGAGTATATTTCCCGTTCTTATGTTGGAAACGGATGGGTTGTCAATTTTGCTGATGCTTCGGCCAAAGGAGGAGGGGATGCCCCGCTTATTTACCGCTATGGAAAAGCTATCGGTAGTAGTGAAATGATATCTTATGCCGCTTATTTATATGATCGGGAAACTACAAAACAAAGAAAGTCCGGACTTCGTTTCGGTACCGATCTTTATCGTGGACTTCAATCCCTGCTTTATAATAAAGAATTGGCGGAGATAAAACCTGAACACAAAACTCCGCTCTATACATGGTATCCGGAAACGGAATTTTGTTATATGAAAACGCAATCCGGTTTTTTCCTGGCAACAAAGGGAGGATATAATAATGAAAGCCATAACCATAACGATGCGGGAACTTTCTCTTTATATCTGAATGCCGTTCCGGTTATTATCGATGCCGGAGTCGGAACCTATACCCGGCAGACGTTCAGTAACGAACGTTATTCTATCTGGACAATGCAAAGCAATTATCACAATCTTCCTGTGATCAACGGATTTCCGCAGAAATTCGGCTCTGATTATAAAGCAACGGATGTTGTATTCAATCCGAAAAAAATGATATTTTCTGCAAATATTGCTAGTGCATATCCTAAAGAGGCGTCTGTTGAAAAGTGGATACGTTCTTATACTTTGCAGAAAAATCGACTAATAATAAATGATTCCTTCAAATTAACGGAACTCAAACAAAATAACCGGATTAATTTTCTGACCTGGGGAAAAGTGGACATTTCAGTTCCGGGAAAAGTATCTATTGAAGTGCAGGGTCAAAAAATAACCCTGGATTATGATAAAAACACATTCAGTCCGGTAATTGAAACTATTACTCTGGACGATTCCCGGCTTTCCAATGTATGGGGAAAAGAGGTTTACCGGATAACTTTGAATGCAAAGAGTATGGTCAAAACAGGGAATTATACTTATTCGATTATGAATTATGAATTATGAATATCCGGTCTGGGTATAAAAAATAATCCCAACTACTTCAGGAAGATTTAGTTGGGATTATAAATTTTATGAGAGAATTAATTACGCTTCACCCACTGGTTGGATAGAAACATATGAACGATCGTTTTTCTTTTTTCTGAAAACTACTTTACCGTCAATGAGAGCAAACAAAGTATGATCTCTTCCGATACCTACATTTTCACCCGGGTGGTGAGTTGTTCCTCTTTGACGAATAATAATATTACCGGCTTTGCATATTTCTCCGCCGAAAATTTTAACGCCCAATCGTTTACTTTCCGATTCGCGTCCGTTCTTAGAACTACCGACTCCTTTTTTATGTGCCATTTTTCTGAGATTTTACTTGTTTAAGCTATAATTTCTTTGATTGCAATTTCTGTGAATTGCTGACGGTGACCGTTCAGTTTACGATGACCCTTTCTGCGTTTTTTGTGAAAAATCAACACTTTATCGCCTTTCACATGAGAAATTACTTCTGCAACTACTTTTGCGCCTTCAATTACCGGAGCGCCTACGGTTACAGTACCATTATTATCTGCCAGCAAAACTTTCTCAAATTCCACTTCAGCTCCTTGGTCTGCATTGATTCTGTGAACAAACAATTTTTGATCCTTTTCAACTTTGAATTGTTGTCCTTGAATGTTTACAATTACGTACATCTGTTTTTTATTTACAGGTTACCTCCCGGGGGTGGATTGGCTTTTGCAATCACTTATCTACCCTCTGCAGAATTTTCAGCCGACAAAGGTAACAATTTATTTCTTTTCAGCCAAATTTTTACTGATAAATTTTTTCGTCTAAGCTTCGCCGATGGGACCCATGATTGGAGGAGTAAATCCTTGTCCTTGGATTTTAATTTCACCGAATTGGGACTCAAATTTTTTTACATTGTCAATCAGCGCCATCATCAATCTTTTTGCGTGTTCCGGGGTGAGTATAATCCTGGATTGCACTTTTGCTTTGGGAAGTCCGGGCATCATACGGACAAAGTCCACAACAAACTCGGAAGAGGAATGTGCAATGACAGCCAGATTAGAATAAATACCTTGCCCGACTTCTTCCGTTAATTCGATTTGAATACCATTATTTGCCTGTTCGTTGTTCATAATTGATTTTTTTGAATTTCACAAAGGTACGGTTTTCCTGCCAAGTTGCCAAATATCATGTCTTGCTTGGTCGCCCGAAAACAATAAAAATAAGAATCCGCTCAAAAGCATACTTTGAAGCGGATTCCCCTTGCATAGTGTTTGTTATGTGTGGTGTTATATAAATAATAAATGAAATAATTATAAAAACCATGCCAAAATATTATTAATACGTTGAAATTTCAGGTAAATTATTGATAGATAATAAAATAAAAGCCTAACTAAAAAGCAAAAGCCAGCCAGAGAGTACCAACCGTTTGATAATGTGCAGGTAATACCCCTTTGAACCTGTTTGTATTTTCAGAAATTTTTGATACCTTTGTACCCTGAAAATATTTCTAATGACTACATTATTAATACATAATACAGTACCATCTCCCATTGTATTTCCGTGGGGCAGCGTACATCCTTTTGCACCAAGGATTTGAATTTCCAATATCCTTTTCGGTAGAGCCATAGTATGATTGTGATACGGCTTCAGTGTAACTGTCAATTAGTTACCGTTGTTGATTACGTGATTTGTGTCGCTACCTTTTTTATTTCCTTTTTAGTTTCTAAATAACGTAAAATAATCTTATGAGTAAATTGTATTTTCTCATAGCGTCATTTGCAATGCTATGTGTATCAGGTGCGTATGCACAAGAATCAGTAGAGACGCGGCATGCCACGTCTATGATCACAATAGAGGAAATGTTTCGGTTGGCTGACGAAAACAACCGCAACATTCGGGCAGTTTCTACCGCCGCCGAAGCAGCAAAAGAGGGCGTAAAAACAGCGAAAAACGCTTATTTACCCGCTATTGATGCTTCACTGTCGTTAAGTTACAACGGTAACGGCACAATTACGGACAGGGACTTTTCCCATTCGTTTGTTGCACCAATCCCCCATTTCGGTAATAATTTTTCGTTCGAAGTATCTCAGGTAGTTTTTGCAGGTGGGGCAATCCGCAACGGGGTGAAAATAGCCGAACTACAACAGCAAATCGCCGCCCTGAACGCCGAACAGAAACGGCAGGAAGTTCACTTTTTAATTGCAGGTAATTATTTGGAACTATGCAAATTGAAAAATCAGTTGCAGGTATTTGAAAGTAACATAGCGCAAACGCAAAAGGTTTTGGGAAATATGCGTGTGCGGGTAAGTGAGGGCGCGGCGTTGCAAAACGACATTACGCGCTACGAATTGCAACTGCAAAACCTGAATTACGCGAAAATTCAGTTGCAAAATTCAATGTCGCTGCTGAATAATCAATTAACAGTCGCGGCAGGATTACCGCAATCTGTTGTTATTGTACCTGACAGCAACATGATAAGGAACGTTTTAACAACCGGCCATATACCCGATCCTGCAACAACATTGGCGGTACAAATGGCGGAAAATGCGGAAAAAATTGCCGAACACTCCGAAAAAATATCTCGTGCGGAACGGTTGCCTCAAATTGCCCTGTTTGCAGGCGATTATTTCAACAGCCCTGTTTTGATTGAAATTCCCGCTCTCAACAAAAATTTCAACTATTGGGCGGTGGGTATCGGTGTGAAATACAGCTTGGGCAACCTTTACAAATCGGGAGCGAAAATCCGAGCCAATCACTTGGCTGCAAGGCAGGCGAATGAAGAAAAAGCCGCCCTCGAAGAACAAATCTCGCTTGCATTGAACGAAGCGTTTGTGCATTACAAAGAGGCGTTTGTATTGCTCGAAACGAAAGAAAAAAGCGTGGAACTTGCCGCGCAAAACTACAATGTCATTTCTTATTGTTACGAAAACGATTTGGCGTTGATTACCGATTTGCTTGATGCCACTTCACAAAAACTTGATGCTGAATTGCAGGCAATTAACGCAGAAATAAATATTATATACAATTATTATAAAATCAAATACATTTCAGGAATATTATGAATAAGAAACAGAAAAAAATTGTAGCCAATGTAATTATCATTGCGCTTATTTTAGTCGGCGTGGCGTGGATTGCTTCACTCTTTATCCACATTGGCGGCGAATACACCAACAATGCGCAGGTGCAGCAAAATATTGTGGCAGTAAGCAGCCGTGTACAGGGATTTATTAAGGAAGTACGTTTTGACGAATTTCAATTTGTCCGCAAAGGCGACACGCTTGTTGTGATTGAAGACAGTGAATTTCGTTTACATTTGGCGCAGGCAAACGCCGATTATCAGAACGCTTTGGCGGGAAAATCAGCGATGGGAACGTCCATTTCCACTACGGCGAACAACCTTGCCGTCAACGATGCAAGCATTGAGGAGGTAAAAGTGCTGCTCGTCAATGCCGAAGCCGATTACAACCGCTATAAAAAACTGCTGGAAAACAATGCCGTTACCCGCCAACAGTTCGACGCCGTAAAAACGCAATACGAATCGTTTCGTGCAAAACTCGAAACAATGCAGCGGCAAAAGCAGTCGACACGCCTCACGAAAAACGAGCAAACCCAACGCCTTGCACAAAACGATGCCACGATTGAAGTTTGTCGGGCAGCGTTGGATTTGGCGGAATTGAATTTGTCCTACACTGTCATTCTTGCACCCTGCGATGGCTACACTTCCCGCAAAACTATTCAGAACGGCGAACTTGTATCAATGGGGCAACCGCTGCTGTCTGTTGTGGATAGCCGTGAAAAATGGGTGCTTGCCAACTGCCGCGAAACGCAGATGAAGCATATCCGCGTTGGAAGTATTGCAGAAATCACTATTGACGCTTTTACTGACACGCGCTTCGAGGGTAAAGTGGTTGCCGTTTCCAATGCTACCGGTGCGAAATATTCGCCTCATTCGCACGACAACGCCGTTGGTAATTTCGTAAAAACCGAACAGCGTATCCCTGTGAAAATTGTTTTTACAGAGAATAACGACAACGAAATTTTGGAAAAAGTAGCGGCGGGGATGAATGTGGAATGCAAATTGAGGTATTGAGGAAAATAAAATAAGTTCACTTATTATATGTTTATATATTATTTTTATTACCTTTGAAACTTCAAATATCTTATTTATTGATTAAAAAAATGTATTATTATGTGGACAAAATCTCATTCAATCGTAACCAAAGAGGTTACAAAAGAACAAATGTGGAAACTGTGGTCGGACGTAAATAGTTGGGCTACATGGGACAAAACTATTGAATTTGCAAGTTTAGAAGGCAAATTTGAGGCAGGCAATGTTTATTATTTTCAGCGTAGAAAACGCGGAAGACAGTGCGGGCTTTTTATTGTGGCAAGTTACCTCTTTGTGGCAACGCAAAATTAGAGACTCATTAAAACAGTATGATTTGACCCATTCTCAGTATGTTTTATTGACTTGTCTTCATTGGTTGAAATTACACGGGCAAGAAGTTACACAAATTGTCTTGTCGTCAAACTCAAAGATAGACCCTATGACAACTTCTACTGTTTTAAGAACATTGCAGAAAAAAGGGTTAATTCAGAGAAAGGAAGATTTAACCGATACAAGAGCGA
>BNXB01000012.1 GCA_025999255.1 Bacteroidia bacterium
CAAAGTAAAGCCTGAGCTTTCACAGCCTTGGCAATCGGTTGAGTAATCCGTCCCATTTCCTGACCTTCATCTGTAATGTATAAAGGAAGATTTTCCATTGATTCGTCGATCAAATCGGAAATGTATTTCACAACATCGTCAATAGTATCGCGATACCGGCGGACTTCTTCAATTGAGGAATCGATAGAAACCTCTTCATCCATAATGGGGATAGGTCCGTAAAGTTGGAACAGGTAAAAATGATAGTACGCTTTCAGGAATTTCACTTCGGATATCCATCTGCTGCGTTCGAATTCATCCAAATCTTTAGGTTTGTGGATATTGTTCAGGAAAATATTACAATTGCGGATTGCAACCCAAAGATTACCTCCTCCGACCCTTCCGTCCCAGAAATTCGAGTACGGATCATTACTGTTTTGAGCGCCGCGTCCCAATTCCCATGCGGGAATATAACCGCCTGTCCAACCGAATCGTTGATCAATAAAACCGGTGCCTTTGGGTATTAACCAGTGTTCGTCGCCTCCCAGAAACCCCGGAGCTTGTCCTGGAATCACGCAGTTCGGTATATAACCATAGCATCCATACAAGGATTTTAATGAGTTGATGCGGTTACTGAAAGCATTGTTGATGGTAGGATCGCCTTCCGGTACAATATCCAAATAATCGCTGCACGATGTATTTGCTAATACAGCAGTAATCAGGAATGATATATATATAAATATTTTTTTCATATGTAAAATGTTTTAGAATGAAAGTTGAAGACCGATATTAAATACCCGTTGAATGGGATAACCCAGTCCGTTACCGCCCATTTCCGCATCCCATAACTTAAAGCGGCTGAATGTAAGCAGATTGGTGCCGCTTAGATAGACACGTAAATTCTGAGCTTTGATTTTGCGAGCGACCATCTGAGGCATTGTATAGCCGATTTCTGCCGATTTCATACGCAGGAATGTACCGTCGCGCAGCCACCATGTACTTGTCTGGTTGTTATTACCGATAGCAGAGGCAGACAAACGAGGCCAAAGAGCATATACATTCTGGTTTTCTTCGCTCCAGTGGCTGTCGGCTATAAATTGAAGCAGGGCATTATTTCCTTTTTTGCCTCCAAATTCATCCGAACTGGGTTGGACAAATGGGGTAATTTTACTTGGGTCGATGAAGAATGAAGAACGTGCAGAACCCTGAAAAAAGCAGTTGAAATCAAATGATTTGTATCCGAACGATAATCCTAAACCGTAAATAATCTCCGGAGTCGTCGGAAATCCAATAAGTACTTTATCCTGATTATCTATTATACCATCATTGTTAATATCCTTGTATTTAATATCGCCGGCTTTGTAATCGCCGAATTGTTGTTTTGGCGAATTTGCTACGTCCTCTTCATCAACGAACAGACGTTCGGCAATTAATCCTCGGGGCTGACTTATTTTGCTTCCGATACTGCTCAACCAGGGCATTTGGGAATAGTCGGGTTCTTCATATTTGGAATATTCGCTGCTTGCATAAGTGAAATTACCTCTCATTGTTACCCACCAGTCTTTGTTTATTATGTGAGAATAATCGACCGATATATCCACCCCGTGTCCTTTCGCTTCGCCGATATTAGCGCTTGGCCATTTATTGTCATATACTTGTATTCCCAGAATTGTCGGAATGTCTTGCCTGGCTTGCAAAATATTAGTACGCTTTTCCGTAAAATACTCTGCCTGGATCTCAAGATCTCTGAACAATCTCATCTCCAGTCCCAGATTCAATTTATGGGATACTTCCCAACCGATCTTATTGTTTGCATACCGGCGAATGGCTACTCCGTTATATGAATGTTGAAAATCATAACCGAAAGTGTATCCGGCTCCTTCGTTCATTCGTACGTCGGACAAATAGAAAAATCTGTCATCCGATATGTTATCATTTCCGACCAATCCGTAAGACCCTTTCAGTTTGAGCATGTCAACTTTTTCGGAAATAGCGCTGCTTCCCCAGAAATCTTCCTTGGAAACAATCCATCCCAAACCTCCTGATGGGAAGAAACCCCAACGATGGTCTTTATCGAAACGTTCCGAACCGTTGTAGCCGAAGTTGACTTCTGCAAAATAACGATCCCGTAAACCGTAGGTAAAACGTCCCGCCAACCCCATATTGCGCGAGGGAAGAGAAGTTTGCAAGGTCGTTTCATTGGCACTTTTAGCCTCGCGCACAGTATATACCAACATACCGCTGATACTGTGTTTTTCGGCGAAAATACGGTCATAAGAAGCCGAGGCTTCCATATAGATTGAGCTGCTCACCTTCTTTTGCCCCTGGTGATAAGCCAGATAATCTGTTCCTGTATCGGGATTCAGGTCGTTTAGAGAATAAACGTCTGCATATTTATCGTACATCCCAACACTATAATAAAAAGGAATGTAGTCGCGAGTCAGGTCATAATAAGAATTGCGGGTAGTACTTCCCAATATACGTCCTTTCAGTCCTTGGGTAATAAAATCAAAATTCTGTTTCAGTTCCAGTTGGGCAACTACCGCCGTTTCTTCCGATTCCTTGTATCCACGCAACATTTCAGCATACGGGTTCATGTATTCGCCTCCTGTTCCGGAGTTGC
Organism: Bacteroidia bacterium; assembly: GCA_025999255.1. Taxonomy (GTDB): domain Bacteria; phylum Bacteroidota; class Bacteroidia; order Bacteroidales; family Azobacteroidaceae; genus BNXB01. The sequence goes on from BNXB01000012.1 coordinate 2,603, forward strand.
CGAACAGTACCCAATGAGCGTATTCGTGAGCTTTATCAGGACGGTAAGTAGCAGGGAACAGTACCGGATTCGCTTTGATCGCTTTGGTGTACATAGCGGTACCTCCGTCTATCGGTCCCTGATAGGTATCGAACGTACCACTGACACGGACGGCAAGTTCTGTTGTTTTTGTCAAATTGATATTCGTATTTGAGCGCACCGTGTATTTGTCCAGTTGTATGTTGTTGTTAAAGTTGTTTACGGGATCGACATTCAGAATACCGTTATCTCTGGAATACGACAAAGCGACGTAGTATTTGGCGATACTTCCCCCTCCGCTGAGGTTCAGGTTACCTCTCTGGTTGGAGGTATAATCTTTAAAAAGCATTGATTTCCAATCAACTGTAGGATAAACATACGGATTCAATCCCTGTTCGCGGGCTGCTATATGGCTATCCAGATAGGGCAATGTCGCTAATGGATCGCGTGTTCTTACAGCTTCATTATGAAGTTTCATAAACGTAATTGGGTCAGCCACTTTCACATCACTGGTCGGCGCTGAGAATGAATTTTCCGCTCTGAATGATACTTTCAGTTTGCCTTCCGAACCTTCTTTAGTGGTAACCAGGATTACTCCGTTAGCGCCTCGTGCACCATAAAGTGCGGTAGCAGTAGCGTCTTTCAGAATGGAGAAACTGGCAATATCATCAGGATTCAGGCGTGATAAATCTGTCGAAGTTAATTCAATATTATCAATCAAAATCAAAGGATTAGCCTTTCCGGTACCGAATGTAGTAACGCCGCGGATGAAAAATTCCGCATTGTCCTGTCCCGGTTCGCCGCTTCTTTGATAAGCGATAACGCCGGCTAATTTTCCGGCAAAACTGGTTGTCAGGTTACTGGTGGGCGCTTTTAATTCCGAGGGCTTGATTGATGTTACGGATCCCAGGACAGATGATTTTTTTTGTTTTGAGAAAGCCACAACCGTTACCTCTCCCAGTTCGTTATCCTTTGGAACCATGCGGATACTCAATTTGTCCTGTTTGCCAATCTTCAACGTTTGTGTTTCATAGCCCAGATAAGATATTTCCAATTGGTCGGTCGATTGAGTCTGGATGGAAAATGTTCCGTCCAAATCGGTAGTAACACCGCGAGGCGTTCCCTTTACGACTACCATTACACCGGGGAAAGGTTCGCCGTTTTCGTCGAAAATAGAACCGGAAACCATCGAACTTTGCTGGGGGGGCTTAGCTTTTACTTCTTTTTTTTGTATGGTGATCTGTCGTCCGGAAATCACATAAACATTGTCCGTTGTCCGGAAAAGTTCTTGCAGAACATCGTCAATTTTCCGATTTTTCATATTCAATGAGACTTTTCTGTTTAAGTCCACATCTCCGTCGTTGAAAATGAAGATAAACTTACTAAGCCTCTCAACTTCGCTAAACGCTTCCTTCACAGTAATATTCTCCAGATTCAAGGTTAGCGTATTTTCCTGAGCATAACATTTATTTATTCCCATCGAACAGGGGAAAAGATAAATCAGGAAAATGATTGATTTAAAAAGATTATTCATACTTTTGTTAATTGTTTTAATTTTTATTTAATTACAATTTCTCATTAGATTAAAGATTAAGACTTTTTTTCCCGGGCAATAACCCTCTATTATTGTCCGGTTTTTTTCCCATAAGCAATTATATTTTACGAATTAATACTTGGTTATTTGTTCTCTTATATTTGATGGGCGCTAAGCTTTCAATCGTTTTCAGCACCTCTTCGACATCCTCCTTCAGATCCAGTTTGCCGGAAACAAAAGATTCTTTGACGGTTTTTTCTGCAGATCGGTCTATTGCAAACCGGATAGCATAATGCCGTTCGATTCTTTGCAGGATATTTTTCATATTTTCACTGTGGAATTGCATCAGACCGTCTTTCCAACAGATAACATCATAGACATCAACGGTTCGGACTGTCTGTTGCCGGGTAAGTTTGTCAACGGAAAGCATTTGATCCTGCTGCAATACGGTCTTCCTGCCGTCCGCTCCGACTTCTACGGAACCGGAAACGAGCGTTACGGCAGTAGTCGATTCTTCAGGATAAGCATTAATGTTGAATCTTGTGCCTAAAACGGTAACCAGGATATTCCCGGTCTTCACTTTGAAAGGCCGGCCGGCATTGTGCGCCACCTCAAAATAAGCTTCTCCTTCAATCATTACTTCACGGCTGTCATCGGCAAATTCTACCGGATAAGTCGCCCTGCTTCCGGCGTTTAACCACAACCTGGATCCGTCTGAGAATACGATGGAAGAATTTTTCCCCCAGGGTACTACCACCTGATTGAAAAGCGTATTCTTAACGCCGGAAGAAATTTCCTGTCGGATCTCATTTTTTTTATTTACTACTAACCGTCCTTCTTCATCATATTGTAAATCGACATTATTACCGGAGATGTTGTGCCGGCTATTGTCGGCAAGAATTACCTGAACGTCGGTATCCGGAATAGAGCCCGAAAAAGGAATATAATCGGATAATACGGATTGATCGGTTGAAAAGTTCGTCTTATTGTTGTGCAGGTTCCATAAACCAAACACTAACGCAATACATGCAGCTGAAGTGAGGATGGTAATTAACAATTTTTTCCGGCTTGGTTTCTTGGTGTCCGTATCAATCTTGTTCCATAATATCCGGACATCAGTTTCCGGTAATTCCAATTTGTCCAGGGTTAGCGATTGCACGATATTCCGTGCATTGTATATTTCATCTTCCAGTTCGGGATACAATTGCATGAAAGCCGACCAGAAAGTGTCTGATTCGGAATCAGGCTGTTGTACCCACCGGATAAAATCCATATCGGATGCAAAATCCTCACATTTATATCGTCTATATCTGTCCATTCAAATATTCTTACATCATATAAAGACATTTTTACAAATTTTGTACTCTATTGTGTAAAGAATATAACATTTATTGTATTATTTAAATATAATTTTACATTATTTATACTCTATTGTGTAAAAAATATATAATTTTGTAACATTTTAAATAGAATAATTATGAAATTATCCTATAAACAGAATTCGGAAAGTATTTTATGGAATCAATTTCTGGAGGGTGACAGGCTTGCTTTTGCCAGGATATATGAACTGTATGTCCAAAAATTATATCATTACGGATTGAAATTATCACCGGATAAAGATTTTGTGATGGATTGTATTCATGATCTTTTTGTGAATCTTTTCCAAAATCGAAAAACAATCGGTAATACCAACAATATTCTTTTTTATCTTATCCGGTCGTTGAAAAATAATATGAATCGTCGTTTAGCGAGGGAACAGGAATATTTTGACAATTATTCTTCATTGGAAAATTTACTTGGCGAGCAACCTGTTGACGAACCGGATTTTACAGACTATAAAAGCCAATGTTTGCAAAGAGCTGTTAACCAACTGTCTAAAAGGCAGAAGGAGGTTATACATTTATGTTACTTCGATAATTTCAATAATGAAGAAATTGCTCAAATCATGGATATCAATTACCAGTCGGTTCGAAATATGCTGCATCAGGCATTAAAAACTCTTCGAAAATGTATTCCGAAAAATTCTTTTTTATTTTTTTAGTTGAGAGAAGAGAAAAAAAAAGCGGCCTAAGCCGCTTTTTTTAGTCTTTCATTTTTGCTGAGATAAACTCTCGGTTCATCCGGGCGATATTACTGATAGATATATTTTTAGGACATTCCTGCTCGCAGGCCATGGTATTGGTACAGTTACCGAATCCCAGCTCATCCATTTTTGCTACCATTGCTTTTGCACGGCGGGCAGCCTCTATACGTCCTTGTGGTAAGAGCGCTAACTGGCTCACTTTTGCAGAAACGAATAACATGGCGGAACCATTCTTACAGGCAGCCACGCAGGCGCCACACCCGATACAGGATGCCGCATCCATTGCTTCGTCGGCTTTTGCTTTTGGAATAGGAATAGCGTTGGCATCGGGAACTCCTCCGGTATTTACCGATACATAACCACCGGCCTGGATAATTTTATCGAAAGCCTGACGATCAACCATCAGATCGCGTATCACAGGGAATCCGGCAGAGCGCCATGGCTCGATTGTGATTGTCTCGCCATCTTTGAATTTACGCATGTGTAATTGGCAGGTCGTGATATCTTCATCCGGTCCATGCGGATGTCCGTTGATATAGAGGGAACACATTCCGCAGATTCCTTCACGGCAATCGTGGTCGAAAACTACGGGTTCTTGTCCTCCATTGATTAGTTTTTCATTCAGGATATCCAGCATTTCCAAAAACGAGGTGTCACCGGAAATACCATCCAATTTATATGTCTCAAAGTTTCCTTTGGCTTTGGGACCTTTTTGTCTCCAGATTTTTAAATTTATATTGATTACTTTTTCCATGACGTTTACGCTTTATAGTTTCTTTGCTGACGAACGATGAATTCATATTCCAGCGGTTCTTTGATCAATTCCGGTTCTTTATCTTCACCCATATATTTCCAGCAGGCTGCATATGAGTATTTCTCATCATCACGCATAGCCTCGCCTTCAGGAGTCTGATATTCTTCACGGAAATGACCTCCGCAGGATTCGTTACGGTTTAGACCGTCGAGCGCCATCAGGTACCCGATTTCGAGAAAGTCTGCTACACGTAAAGCTTTTTCCAGTTCCACGTTCAATGTGTTGGCCTCACCCGGAATGCGTACATTGGTCCAGAATTCTTTTTTTACTTCTTTCAGTTTTAGCAGAGCAGTTTCCAAAGATTCTTTTGTACGTCCCATTCCCACATAATCCCACATAATCAGACCGAGCTCTTTGTGAATAGAATCGACCGAACGTTTTCCTTTGATGCCCATCAAACGGACAATTTTATCGTTAACGGCCTTTTCTGCAGTTTCAAATTCCGGAAGATCGGCGCTGAAACGTGGAACGCGGATTTGATCTGCCAGGTAATTCTGGATTGTATAAGGAAGAACGAAATATCCGTCGGCTAATCCCTGCATCAAGGCAGAAGCTCCAAGACGGTTTGCGCCATGATCGGAGAAGTTAGCTTCACCGATGGCGAAAAGACCGGGTATAGTTGTCATTAGTTCGTAATCAACCCAGATACCTCCCATAGTATAGTGAATTGCAGGATAGATCATCATTGGAGTTTCGTACGGATTATCGTCAACGATTTTTTCGTACATTTGGAAAAGGTTTCCATAACGGGCTTCTACCGCTTTCAAACCCAGACGGTTGATTGCTTCGGAGAAGTCCAGGTAAACGGCCAGTCCTGTAGAACCGACTCCATATCCCGCATCACAACGTTCTTTGGCCGCACGTGACGCTACGTCGCGAGGGACAAGGTTCCCGAAAGCCGGATATCTCCTTTCCAGGTAATAATCTCTATCTTCTTCTTTTATTTGTGTCGGTTTTAATTTTCCTGCGCGAATGGCTTCGGCATCTTCTTTTTTCTTCGGTACCCAAATCCGTCCGTCGTTACGCAAGGATTCCGACATCAAAGTCAATTTTGACTGGAATTCTCCGTGAACGGGAATGCAGGTAGGATGGATTTGTGCAAAACAGGGATTTCCGAAATAAGCTCCCCGGCGGTAACATTGTGTTGCAGCCGAACCGTTCGATGCCATTGCATTGGTGGAAAGGAAAAATGCGTTCCCGTATCCTCCGGTACCGATAACTACGGCATGAGCGGCAAAGCGTTCCACTTTACCTGTTACCAGGTTGCGGGCAATAATTCCACGGGCGCGACCGTCGATTACAACCAAATCCAGCATTTCGTAACGGGTATAAAGTTTAACCGAACCTTTGCTTACCTGGCGGCTCAAAGCAGAATAAGCTCCCAGTAACAACTGTTGTCCGGTTTGTCCTTTTGCATAAAAAGTACGGGAAACCTGAGCTCCTCCGAATGACCGGTTGTCGAGCAAACCTCCGTATTCGCGGGCAAAAGGAACGCCCTGAGCCACGCATTGATCGATAATACTGTTTGCAACTTCAGCCAGACGATATACGTTTCCTTCACGGGCGCGGTAGTCACCACCTTTGATAGTATCGTAGAACAAACGATAAACCGAGTCGCCGTCGTTTTGATAGTTCTTTGCAGCATTGATACCTCCTTGTGCGGCAATCGAGTGTGCACGACGGGGAGAGTCCTGAATGCAGAAGTTCAATACATTAAATCCCATTTCGCCGAGTGAGGCTGCCGCAGAAGCTCCCGCAAGACCGGTTCCTACGACGATAATATCCAAACGGCGTTTATTTGCAGGATTTACCAGTTTCTGGTGATTTTTATAATTGGTCCATTTTTCGGCCAACGGACCCTGAGGTATTTTAGCATCTAGTATAGTACTCATAATTTGTCTTTTCTTTTTTTAGAAATTAATAATGGGAGAAAAGTCCTTCATTAAATTCCGCAGCATGAGCCGTCGCAGAATGATTTAACGTAAAAATAAATCGTTACAAAGGCAAATCCCAGGCAAATAACTGTGGCCATAATCTGTCCGACCGCTTTCCAACGGTTAAGCCAGACGGTGTTATTCCATCCGATGGTCTGGAATGCACTCCAAAATCCGTGCGAAAGGTGAAACCAAAGCGCCACGTACCATATCAGATAGGCAATTGCTATCCAGGTTTGACTGAAATAATACTTGATAAATTCAGTTCCGGCCTGAGGAGATACCATGCTTTCTCCCAGTTCGACTTCGTGATGTCCGATGAGTTCGGTAAACATCATTTTGTACCAGAATTGTGTGAAATGCAGCAACAAAAAACCTACAACCACGATCCCCAAAACAAACATGTTTTGTGACGCCCAGGTCACATGTTTGGGACGGGAACTTACCTCATAACTGTTGTTTCCGCGAGCTTTACGATTTTGCAATGTAAGCATGGATGCATAAATGAAATGGATAGCTATAATCGCCCCTAATCCAATGGTTGCTACTACGGCATACCAGTTGGCGCCCAAAAGAGCGCAGATGGCATTATAAGCATCCTCCGAAAATACCGCTGCCACATTCATCGATACGTGAAACAGCAAAAAAAGCACAAGAACGATACCCGATACACTCATGATAACTTTCTTGCCGATAGAAGAGTTAAATAACCAACACATAGAACTTTGTTTTAATTTTGTATTTAAGAAGTTTCGTATTTTGTCCACAAAAGTAGCCTAATAAAGAATAAGAAACAAGGAATTATGGAAATATTTCTTTAATTAGATCGATTCGAATTATTTGTTTACTTTTGGTGCAAGGTACATGCTGCGAGGTGAATGATAAACAGGTTTGATTGTACCAAAAAAAGATATATGAGAGAACAAACAGAATTAGTTACGATTTTAGGTCCGACGGCTTCCGGTAAAACCACTTTTGCCGCCGGTCTGGCTGCAGCTCTCGATACGGAAATTATCAGCGCCGATTCCCGCCAGGTGTATCGCGGTATGACTTTGGGTACGGGTAAAGATTTGGATGATTATGTTGTGAATGGGAAAAATATCCCGTATCATCTGATTGATATTTGCAATCCCGGTGAAAAATACAATGTGTTTGAATACCAGCATGATTTTCATAGAGCTTATAATGAAATAGGACAAAAAGGAAAAATACCGGTACTCTGTGGAGGAACAGGTTTGTACATTGAATCGGTATTGAGGGGGTATAAATTGTTGGATGTCCCTGAAAATCCGGAATTACGGAACCGGTTAAAAGGAAAATCACCGGAAGAGTTAGAACAAATTTTGGGTTCATATAAAAAATTACATAACAAGACGGATCTGGATTCGGCTCAACGTGCCATACGAGCTATTGAAATCGAAGAGTATTACCTGACACAGGAACCGGGGGAAACTCAGTTTGAACCCATTGATAGTCTGATTATAGGAATTGATATCGATCGGGAATTGAGACGGGAAAAAATCAGTAGCAGACTGAAATCACGTCTGGAAGAAGGTATGTTGGATGAAATCCGTAATTTACTGGATTCGGGAATTACCCCGGAAGATTTGATTTATTATGGGTTGGAGTATAAATTCCTGACCTTACATGTGATTGGCAGACTTAGTTTTGATGAAATGTTCAGCCAACTGGAAATAGCTATTCACCAGTTTGCCAAACGGCAAATGACCTGGTTCCGCGGAATGGAAAGAAGAGGGTTCCGGATTCATTGGATAAAAGCAGAGGTGCCGAATCCGGAGAAAATAAAGATGATAATGGGTTTGATGCAAAATTAATAATCAAATTTTTTCAATAATTTTTCCAATTTCTTCCGGAAAATGTTTGTATTCCAAAGCGTGTACCTTTTCAGCAACCGTTTCGGGAGAATCGTCCGGGAAGACTTCACATTTAGCCTGGAAGATGATTTGTCCTTCGTCGTAATTTTCATTTACATAATGAATCGTGATCCCCGATTCTTTTTCTCCCTCAGTGACAACCGCTTCGTGTACATGTATTCCGTACATTCCTTTCCCTCCGTATTTGGGTAATAATGCCGGATGTATATTAATAATACGGTGTGGATAAGCTTTCAGAATATTTTCCGGAACTTTCAAAAGAAATCCTGCCAGAACAATCAGATCGACCCCTTCTTTTTTAAGAAGAGTCAAAACTTCTCCGTTTTCAAATTCGGATTTTTTAAATGTATAGGATGGAACATTCAGTCTTTTTGCCCGTTCGTGAACAAATGCTTCGGATTTATTACAGATGATAAATGAAAAGTTAATTTCTTTGTTTTCAGAGAAATAATTAATGATGTTTTCCGCATTGGATCCTGAACCGGAAGCAAAAATGGCAATTTTTTTCATGTGTTTTAAAATTATTTTATATATTCAATTAATGCACAAAATTTTCATTAATGTGCATTTTTTTTCGATTTTTCTTTTTTGTTTCAAGAATAATGTGTTCCTTTGCATCGCAAAAATAAAAAGTAATATTTTATTATTCACTAAAAATTAAAAATTATGTCTGAAATTGCATCAAGAGTTAAAGCTATTATCGTTGATAAACTCAGCGTAGAAGAATCTGAAGTTACAAACGGGGCTAGCTTTACTAATGACCTGGGAGCAGATTCACTTGACACAGTTGAATTGATCATGGAATTTGAAAAAGAATTCGGTATTTCTATTCCGGACGACCAAGCTGAAAAAATCAGTACTGTAGGTGACGCTATCTCTTATATTGAAGCAAATGCAAAGTAAGAAAAACAACCTCAATTTTAAAACCTTATGGAATTAAAAAGAGTAGTTGTAACGGGTCTGGGAGCCATCACTCCATTGGGTAACGATGTGAAAACCACATGGGAATCCATGTTGAACGGAGTGAGTGGGGCCGGACCCATTACTTTATTTGATGCATCGAAATTCAAGACGCAATTTGCGTGTGAAGTGAAGGGGTTTGATCCCAGCGTGTACTTCGATCGCAAAGAACTCAGGAAGTTCGACAGATATTCCCAATTTGCAGTTGTAGCCGCCAAGGAAGCGGTTGCAGATTCCGGTCTGGATAATGAAGGTATTAATCGCGACCGCGTCGGGGTGGTTTTTTCTTCCGGAATAGGGGGTATCGATACATTTGACAAAGAAGTTGGAAATTTTTTCCAGCACGAGGATATAGGACCCAAATTTAATCCGTTTTTCATTCCGAAAATGATCAGTGATATTGCAGCCGGTCATATTTCGATGATGTACGGTTTCAGAGGTCCAAACTTTGGAACGGTTTCTGCTTGCGCTTCTTCGACCAACGGTTCTATTTCCGCTTTCGACTTGATTCGTTTGGGTAGAGCAAACGCGGTTGTGACCGGAGGAGCCGAAGCTGCAATTACAGTGTCCGGAGTAGGAGGGTTCAATGCTTTGACAGCGTTGTCAACACGTAACGAATCTCCTCAAACCGCTTCACGTCCGTTCAGTGCAAGCCGTGATGGTTTTGTAATGGGTGAAGGTGCAGTGTGTCTGATACTGGAAGAGCTGGAACATGCTCTGGCCCGTGGCGCTAAAATCTATGCAGAGATTGCAGGAGGAGGTATGTCGGCGGATGCTTATCATCTTACGGCATCCCATCCGGAAGGATTGGGCGCTATGTTGGTGATACGTAATGCTTTGGAAGATTCCGGAATGAAGCCCGAAGAAATTGATTATATTAATGTACACGGTACGTCAACTCCGGTAGGCGACCCTTCCGAATGTAAAGCTATCAAGGAAGTATTTGGCGATCATGCTTATGATTTAAATATCAGTTCAACAAAATCTATGACCGGACACATGCTTGGCGCGGCTGGGGCTGTTGAAGCTTTGGCTTGTACTCTGGCTGTCCTGAATGATATTGTTCCACCCACAATCAACTTTACAGAAGGTGACGAAGATCCGGAAATTGATTACAAACTGAATTTTACTTTTAATAAACCTCAAAAACGTGAAGTCAAAGCTGCTCTTTCCAATACATTCGGTTTTGGAGGACATAATGCTTGTATTATCGTTAAGAAATTTGTGAAGTAATCCGGTGATTAACAATATTATAAAAAGGATAAGACTCTTTCTTCACCCGAAGAGGGGGTCTTATTTTGCATTTTATAAGATCCTGGGGTTCTTTCCCGGAAATCTGAATCTTTACAAAGAAGCTTTATTGCATAAATCCTCGTCGAAAGAGAGGCAAGACGGACGTTATCTGAACAATGAGCGTCTGGAATTTCTTGGAGATGCGGTATTGGATGCCATAGTCGCCGATTTGGTGTATCGGAAGTTCCGGAATAAAAATGAAGGATTCCTGACCAATACACGTTCTAAAATTGTAAAAAGGGAGACCCTGGATATGGTAGCCAGGAACCTGGGTCTTAACAAAGTGCTCATCACTTCTCTCAGAACCAATACTCAAAAAAATCATATCCTCGGAAATGCTCTGGAAGCCCTGATTGGGGCAATTTATTTAGACAAAGGGTATTCTGTCGCGAAGAAATTTATTGATGAAAAGGTAATAAAACCGTACATCAATATAGACCAGATTGCCAGGAAAGAAGTCAATTTCAAATCCAAATTACTGGAATGGTGCCAGAAGTACAGAGTTGATCTCAGCTTCACTGTGATCGAAAATTTTATGGATGAAGAAAATAATCAGGTATTCCAAAGCCAGGTTGTATTGAATGAGATATGGGCAGGAACAGGAACCGGTTATTCCAAAAAGGAATCTCAACAACAAGCAGCCCGAATGGCTCTAAAAAAAATAAAATCCGAAAAAGAATTTGTTGAACGGGTACAAGCCTTGTCACATTATAGAAATGAAGAAATTGAAGAAATTGAAGAAATTGAAAGAAATGAAGGGAATATTGAATTTCATTTCGACCATGATTTCGAACCGGGAAATTACTCTTCAGAAATGTTAATAAATGAAAAATAAAAAAAGAATTTAACTATTAATGTTTAACTTTGCCGAATTAATAAAAAATGTTCAACAATTTAATACACTTATCATAATGAAACGCATCACTTTTGCTATATTATGTGCTATTTTTGCTACAAGTGCGGCATTTTCACAAGGGAAACCAGTCGCAAAATTTGATAAAACTACTCACGATTTCGGACAGGTCTCCGAAAACGATGGTGATGTTAGCTGTAAATTTTTTCTGACCAATGATGGAGATGCTCCTCTGGTAATCACAAATGTAACAGCTTCCTGCGGGTGTACAACTCCCGAATGGACTAAGGAACCGATTGCTCCGAAAGCTAAGGGTAGTGTAACCGTTACCTACGGAGCTAAAGGACGTCCGGGCCCTATCTCTAAGACGGTTTCTGTTTACACGAATCAAGGCGACGCTCCTATTGTATTGAGTATCAAGGGAAATGTTAATCCGAAACCTCTGACTCCGGAAGAAAAATTTCCTCAACAAATAGGAGACATGCGAATGAGGGATTTCGGATTGAATTATGGTAATATGCCGGTTAATACACAAAAAACACAAATAATAGATATATACAATGCCGGAAAGACAGCTTTGACATTGAAATACGAAAAGCTTCCCCAATATATCACAGTTAAGACGGAACCTGCAGTTATTCCGGCGAATACGGAAGGAAAACTGGTTGTGACTTTCAATGCGGCGGTTGCAAAAACATACGGAAAATTTACAGATACTTTCGGAGTTATTGTAAATAATGTAAAACCTGCTAATAACAGAATTTCGTATATTGCAACGATCATTGATGACTTCAAAGATGTAAATATGGCGACAGCTCCTAAATTAGGGACTAGTGTTTCTTACTTTAATTTTGGTCCTTTGAGTGAAGCAGGAGCTGTGACAACACAGAGCCTTAAAATATCCAACTCCGGTCAAACGGACTTGTTGATTCGCAAAGTTTCATGTAACGATCCGAATATTATTATAACCTCTTCCAAGTCGGTTGTAAAACCGGGAGAGATTGTAGATGTCAAGGTAACTGTGTCTAAAAAGATTAAAAATATGACCAATGCCGTTTTAACCATTGTAACTAACGACCCGGTTAGTACGGTAAGGGATTTACGCGTTACGGTGCGTCCGTAAATATAAACTCCAATTCATGATTCATCCCGAAAATGACCCTCAATATAAAGGTTTGGCGGTAAATCAGGGTGTTGATCAACCACCCGTAATCAATCCTTATCTCAGAGAAAGGAAAAGAAGGAATATATATACTTCGACCGAGTATGTAGAGGGAATTCTGAAAGGGAATATTTCTATACTAAGTCAGGCTGTGACTTTGGTGGAAAGCCAGAAAGTAGAACATCTGCAATTGGCTCAGGAGATCATCGAAAAATGCCTCCCATACACGGGAAAATCAATCAGGGTAGGTATTACCGGTGTTCCCGGAGCCGGGAAAAGTACATCGATCGATGCATTTGGGATGTATTTGATCAAAGAATGTCGCAAAAAACTGGCTGTACTTGCTATTGATCCGAGTAGCGAGCGTTCAAAAGGCAGTATATTAGGAGATAAGACCCGGATGGAAGAACTTTCACGGGAGCAGGATGCGTTTATTCGTCCCTCTCCGTCTGCGGGCTCATTGGGTGGAGTTGCCAGAAAAACCCGCGAAACCATTATTCTTTGTGAAGCTGCCGGTTTTGATACCGTTTTTGTTGAGACGGTAGGAGTAGGGCAGTCGGAAACCGCAGTCCATTCGATGGTCGATTTCTTCCTTTTGATACAGTTGGCCGGAACCGGTGATGAGCTCCAGGGAATTAAGCGGGGAATAATGGAAATGGCTGACGGAATTGTCGTCAATAAAGCCGACGGGAATAATATTGAGAAAGCTAAATTGGCTGCTTCACAATTCAGGAATGCTTTACACTTATTTCCAATGGCCCAGTCGGGCTGGAGTCCTGAAGTCCTGACTTATTCGGGTTACTATAAAACCGGAATCAAAGAAATATGGGACATGGTTTTCGAATACATCGATTTTGTTAAGAATAACGGGTATTTTCAATATAAACGCAATGATCAATCCAAATATTGGATGTATGAGAGTATCAATGAATATCTGAAATCAAATTTTTACAATGATCCGGTAATTGAAGATGAATTGAAAATCAAGGAACAATTAGTATTGAATTCCCGGATTAGTTCTTTTGCCGCAGCCAAAGAAATGATTGAACTTTGGAACGGCAGGAAAAAATGAAAGAATGAAAAGAATATTTTTTCCATTTTCTTTATTTCTTCATTTTCTTCATTTAAAAAGATTATCTTTGTTTTTTGAAATAATTGAAAAAAAATAGTTATGAAGCAGATTTTTACTTTTTTAGCGGTTGCTTTATTAAGCATTAATGCGATTCATGCACAAATCAAGATAACGCGTGAAAGTCATGGTTTCAGACCTGGAGATGAACATGCCTGCCAAGCTGTTGAATACAGGGCGCCGGGAGAATCCGGAACCAATGTCGTATGGGATTTCAGGGAACTTGTTTCAAAAGAAAACATAGGGATTTCGAGTATAGAAACATTTTCCGGAGTGGGTTATAATACCGTAGTGGAAAGAAACGACGGAATCACATTCCGTTACAATATCACGAATGATCAGGTGGAATACTTCGGATATGAAAAAGAGAATCGTCAGTATTCTTTTACTACTCCAATTGTAAAAACAAAATATCCACAATTTTACGGAACTTTTTTTGAAGGAACCTTTGCGGGAAAGATTATAGTTAAAGGAGAATCCGCCGGAGAAATTGCAGGTACTTATTCAACCAACGTAGATGCGGAGGGTACGATTTTGTTGCCTGATGGTGAAAAATTGCCGGTAATTCGTGTTAAAACTACAAAAGTGACGACGCAATGGGGACCTGCCTGCAACTCTATGGAGGTAATTAAATATCTTTGGTATGCACAGGATATTCGTTATCCGGTTTTTGTGACAATGGAAACTGCTTATTATAATACTAATGGCGGTGAACGGATGGCTTTGGAAAAATCATCTTATTTGAATACCAATTTGAAAAGGGAAAGTAAACTCCGTACAACTACCGGTTTGGATGGAATTGATGCAAATTTCACTTGTAAAATTTCTCCGAATCCGTTCAAGGAGCAATTGAATGTACAGTATTCTTTATCGAAACAGTCTTCCGTATCAATTGAACTTTTCAATTCTCAGGGCGCCAAGGTTGCTGTTATTTTACCGAAACAAATCCAGGAAGGGGATCAGGTAATTAATTACAATGCAGGAAACACAGTTTCTGTGAAAGGGGTTTATTTCTTACGGTTTATGATTGATGGTAAAGTCCATATAGAAAAACTGATAAAAAATTAATCCATTCGGTTATTCAGTCATTCAATTATTCAGTTATTCAATAAAACAAACGATTGGCGTGAAGATAGCATTGATAGGTTATGGTAAGATGGGCAGGGAGATTGAAAAAATTGCCCGGGAAAGAGGTCATGAGATTGTTTCGATCATTGATATAGACAATCTTCAGGATTTTGATTCTTCCGGGTTTCTTTCTGCAGAGGCGGCGATTGAATTTACCAGACCGGAAACTGCAGTGGCAAACTTTTTGAAATGTTTCGAACGGAATATTCCGGTCGTGGCAGGGACAACGGGTTGGCTAAAGAGGATGGACGAGATAAGATCGACTTGTGAAAAGGATGGAAAAACTTTTTTCTATGCTTCTAATTACAGTATCGGTGTCAATATTTTCTTTGCCGTAAATAAATACCTTGCACGTATTATGAATCAATTCCCATCATACGATGTTCGTATGGAGGAAATACATCACATACATAAACTGGACTCCCCGAGTGGTACGGGAATTACATTGGCGGAAGGGATTCTGGCTAATATCGACCGGAAAAACCGTTGGGAAGAAAGTAATAAGCCGGTTTTGTCCGATGTGTTGGCAATTCATTCCATTCGTGAGGGAGAAGTTCCGGGAATTCATTCTGTGATTTACGAATCCGATGCGGATATTATCAGTATCAAACACGATGCGAAGAACAGAAAGGGTTTTGCACTGGGAGCAGTAATAGCTGCCGAATTCACCAAAGGGAAAAAAGGTTTCCTGACAATGAACGATATTTTTAATTTCTAAAGAAATTTAATTTTTAACTTCGATGAGAAAAGTTACCAAAGCGCAATGGATTAAGTTTTCCATAATTACTTTGTTCTATCTGTTATTTACGATATGGACAGGAAATTATTTGCTTTTATTAGGAATTTTCATTATTTTTGATATTTATATTTCCAAGTATGTTTCCTGGAATGCCTGGAAAAAGTCTGATAATCCTATTGTTAAAAAGATTGCGGAATGGACGGATGCCATTATTTTTGCTTTGATTGCTGTTTACCTGATCAATCTTTTTATTTTTCAAAATTATAAAATACCAAGTTCTTCGCTTGAAAAAACATTGTTGGTAGGCGATTATCTTTTTGTCAGTAAGTTGAGTTATGGGCCACGAGTACCGAATACTCCGCTGTCTTTTCCCCTGGCGCAACATACCCTCCCGGTTTTTAATTGTAAATCTTATATCGAGTGGCCACATTGGCCCTATCATCGATTAAAAGGCTTCGGAAGCGTGAAACGTTATGATATCGTTGTCTTTAATTTCCCTACGGGAGATACTGTAGCCCTGAAGGTACAGAATCCGGATTATTATCAATTGTGTGATATTTACGGGAGAGAAAATGTCTGGGCCAATAAGGAACAATTCGGAGATATTGTTTACCGGCCTGTCGATCGTCGTGAAAATTATGTGAAACGTTGTGTTGGAATGCCTGGAGATACTTTGCAGATTATTAATAATAAAGTGTATATTGACGGTTCTCCATTGAAGAATCCGAAAAATATGCAGTTGAATTATTTTATAGAGACTCACGGGGCCTTATGGACGGATAAGCAATTCAGGATGTTGAATGTTAGTAGAGATGATTACGCTCATGCTTTTTATAATGGAGAAGATAGTGCGGCATATTTATTCGAAATGTTGGGAATTAAACCGAATAGTTCCGGAATGTTTAATCCCGTATATAAGATTCCGTTGACTCAGGAAGCTTTGGCGCAAATTCGTAAAATGAACATGGCGAAGACTGTGGTTGTGGAACCGGAAATTTTTGGAGGAGATGGTTATTATCCGGGTAAAAGTTCGGATATGGGATGGACCCGTGATAATTTTGGTCCTCTGTGGATACCCAAGAAAGGAGCTGTAATTACCCTGAATCCGACGAATATAGCGCTTTATTCGCGTTGCATTGTAAATTACGAAGGCAATACGATGAAAGTCGAAGGAGATAAGGTTTATGTCAATGGTAAGCAAACCGATAGTTATACTTTCAGGTACGATTATTATTTTATGATGGGAGATAACCGTCATAATTCTTCGGATTCCCGGGTATGGGGCTTTGTTCCAGAAGATCATGTAGTTGGTAAACCTGTATTGGTATGGCTCTCGACAGATAAGGATCGTAGCCTTTTTGACGGAGGAATCCGGTGGAAACGTTTGTTCAAGTGGGTCGGGAATGAGTGATACAGCCTGGCTGTCAACGGCTTATCTGGCTCCGGTTGATTATTACATGTGTCTTGCCGGATTTGAGAAGGTCGTTATTGAACAACATTGTAATTACATTAAACAGACTTATCGCAACCGGTGTATAATTGCCTCGGCTAATGGGTTGCAAGTGTTGAGCATTCCTGTGGAACGTACCGAATCTGCCAAATGTTTGACGAAAGATATCCGGATTTCAGATCATGGCAATTGGAGACATTTGCATTGGAATGCTATTGTGTCTGCATACAATTCTACCCCCTTTTTCGAATATTATGAAGATGATTTCCGTCCTTTTTATGAACGGAGATTCGATTTTTTATTTGATCTCAACGAGGAATTGCGGGAGCTTATATGCAGGTTGGTTGATATTCAACCTGAAGTTTTTTATACATTGTCATATGGTACCGTCGAAAATAATATAAATCCTTTGGCTCCGGAACCGGAATGTCGATTGTCAAATGATTTCCGGGAGACTATTCATCCTAAAAAAACACCTTTGCATCAGGAATTTAAGCCGTATTATCAGGTTTTTGAATCTAAATTCGGATTTCAACCTGATTTAAGTATTATTGATTTGCTTTTCAACATGGGGCCGGAATCAGTGTTGTTTTTATAGAAGTTTTACATTATACGTTTTTACGTTTATCGTGTGTAAGCCCAATGTAAAACGTATAATGTAAAACCTTCATCGGATTAGTTGTTTTCTATGAATTTGTTTAAAAAATCGTTTAGATCCCATCCGTCTTTAATACCTAATTTTTTCCTGATTTTTGTTTTTTTTGTGCGTATGGTGATTGAAGCATAATTTAGGATAAAACAAATTTCGCTTGTATTGAAACCTGCTTTCATCAAACAACAAAGGTGTATTTCTTCTTTATTCAGCATTGGAAATGCATTGGAAAGTTTAATGGAAAAATTGTTGTGTAATTCATTCAGGAGGATGTAAAATTCTTCCCAATTAAATTCCGTATCAGGTTCATCGTAAAGGATTTCGTTGATTTTCGTTATAAAGTTCTTTTCTTTCGGATTAGGTACGGGAGAGGCATTTATGATAATCATATATTTCGAAATTTTGAATCTTTGTGCCAGTAATTCCCTTAGATTTTCTTTTCTTTTGCAGGTGTTCTTTTCCTGTTCCTGAAATTTCTTTTTCATATTATTTGATTTTTGTTGCAGGAAGAAGAATAGAATACTGACGGATAAAATAATTAATGCCGGGTAGAGATATAGGGCTCTCATAGTAGTATTTAGTTAGGTTTTGCATTTTACGTTATACGTTCTACGTTTGAAAACGTAGAACGTATAACATAAAAACATTATTTCATTTTAATTATTTCACTACCGGCTAACAGGTATGCTCCGGTTCCATATACTTCCCAACTGTCGGCTGTGAAATTTTTCCGGGGATCCGCTCCGACGGGCTGTACCCAACCAACACGTCCCTCGTTGTTTATACAACCGTTCAGAGCTATCCATGCTCTTTCTACTATGGGACGATAAGTTTTACTGTCTAACAGACCATTATTAATACCCCAGGCTAAAGCGTAACAGAAAAATCCCGAACCGCTGACTTCACCGCCGGGATAGGAAGCAGGATCAAGCAGACTGGCTCTCCATAGACCGTCCGGTTGTTGAATAGATGCGATTTTTTCCGACATTTCCTTAAAGAGTTGTTCGTAGAATGGACGTTCGGAGTAATTTGCAGGAAGTTCTTGTAATATACGTACCAATCCTCCCATGACCCATCCATTACCGCGGGACCAGAAAATACGTTTGCCGTTAGCTTCGTATCTGTCTTTTCCATCATTTTTAATGACATAATTCAGGTCTCTTGCAAAAAGTTTTTCTTCTTTATTGTATAAAAGATTATAACATTCCTTGAAATATTCATCGTTGGCTGCTAAGAATTTCTTATCTCCGGTAGTTACTCCCAACTTTACCAAAGTAGGAGGTCCCATAAACAAAGCATCGCACCACCACCATTTAATCACTTCTATTCCTCTGACAGGATATGGATTATTTATGAATTTTTTAACCGTGTCGATAGTGGACTGGATCATTTTTTTCTTTTTCTCGATCCGGTATAAATCAATGTATGTTTGGGAAATCGCAATATCGTCGGCATGGTACCAACGTCTGTATGGTTGCCATTGGGTAGAATCATTACCCATAGCCATCATTGCTTTATAAATATTTTTTGAACCTGTTGTTTTCCAGGCCGCAAATACACCGGCATAGAAAGCTCCGTTTGTCCAGTCGTTTTGTTTATGGAACGGATGTTTTAATTGCCAGTCGGTAACTTTAATCATAGTAGTTTTGATATATTCCGGACAGAAATAATCCGGCCTTGTCGCATCTATTACTCCCCTGAAATATCCGATTGATTCGGCTAATCCGGCCAAAGGGTTTTTCATGTCTTTTTCGAATTCGAGACTACAGGCTCCGGTGTATCCGACTTCGCGAAGTGTTTTTACGAAAGTAGGGATATCAATGATACCACGTCCTATTTCACAGGTAGAACCCGCTTTGCTGGCAGCAGTTACATCTTTGATGTGAATATCGAAAACCCGTTCATGATATTTTTTCAGGTCTTCAGTTGGATTAAAACCATCGCGGGTATCGTGACCGATATCAAGACACATGCCGATACGAGGATCCAAATCTTTTACATGCTCGAACACATCTGTTGCGTTAGGATATAGTTTGATGTCCGGTCCATGGAGGTGAATAGCATAATTGAAATCATATTCTTTTACTTTCTGATCGACATAGGGTAATAATTCTACGTTGGGAACTCCTACGATGAGTTTTACCCCCACTCTTTTGGCATAAGCAAAACCATTGTCAATTTCTTCTTTTGTCTTCATGTAAATCGGGCCTACGCCATAACCTGTAACATTATATTCTTTCAATTTGGCATGAAAAGCTGCGATTTCTGCATCCGTACTTTTAAGAGGTAAGTGAAAATCCTTAATACACAGATAACGGACATCCATTCGTTTCATCATTTTGAGGGTTGAGTCCAAATCAAAATTGACAAAACTGTAACCTGCCATAGCTAATTTGAATTGTTCATTATTTTCCCATGTGGATTTTTTTTGTTGGGCGTTTGTTTTTACAGGAATCAGCAATGCTATCATTGTAAATACAAACAAACCTGTGAAGGTTTTTTTGAAGAGGCTTTTTTTCATGATTTTATGAATAAAGTTAATGATAATCCTTATTATTGTTTGTCCGTGTACGTGAACGGGTACAAATATAGTAATAAATCATTGAAAAATAACTCTTTTTTTGAGTTTTAATTTACTGTAATAGATATTTCCGTATCTTCTTCGACGGAGAATTTACAATCCTCGAATTTCGGAGGACTCATTACACCTTTGGCATTGTTGCTAAAACCGTATTTTTCCGTGGGTCCGAAAGAACCCATATCCAGTTTATTATTCCCATTTTCATCCTGGAACAGAGAAATTCCGGATAGAGCTTGTCCGAATTCGGCATTGTATCCGCCTGATTGTAAGGCTACGCCTTTACTGTTTGAAGGTTATACATGCTATCTACAAGAACTATTCGAACCGATGTCTGATTTTTATTAATCATCACAGATTTATTTTTATATCCGAATGCTTGTAAATAGATTCTACGGTCTTTCAAAGTATCAGGATAGGCCAATGAAAATTTTCCTTCCATATCGGTGGCAATCCGGTTATTGTTAAAATGAATCAGTACACCGGGAATAGAAGTATTTTAATATTTTAAACTAGTTTATAAAATAAACCAAATTAATAAAAAAATTAATAATTATCCGAATGATAGCGGAATTTGCAAATCTTATTTAATGTTTGCATTGAAGTAAGTTTGTATTGTTTTTACATAATTTTCAAAAGCCTCAATTCCCTTGGGAGTGATTTTGCAAATCGTTCTCGGCATTTTACCTTGAAATGTCTTTTCGACATTAATATATCCGGCTTCTTTTAATTTCTCTATTTGAACACTCAGGTTACCTGCAGTGGAGTTCGTTTTCTCTTTCAAAAAGACAAAATCCGCTTCTTCTACTCCGATTAACAGAGACATAACGGCCAATCGTAATTGCGAATGTAATAGAGGGTCTAATTCTTCAAACATATTATTTAGCCAGTTTATTTAATTTGTATCCGGGAATTACAAAAGCCAAAATCATACAGATAGCTAAGATAAAGAAATGAGCGATTCCCGCCCAGTAATTCAGGAATAAATAAGTTCCCAGACAACTAAGCGTCCCTGTCCACATGATGAAAGCTCCATACAGGAAAGGTTTGAACCGGCACGCTTTAGCTGTGATATATTCTGCAAAACCTGTCATTAACATTATCATAGGAGTGATAAGTATGAATATCCGGGGATTTTGCATGGAATAGCCGTATCCGAAAATAATTATCAGAAATAATATGACCGAATAACCAAATCCACGCCATGTAGCGCTGACAATTTTATCAATATGAGTTTTTACGAGGTTTTCCTTGTCGATTTTTTTATCGATCATTCTATCAATGAATGCTCCGGGAATCATCAGCAACCAAATCCAGTACGATTGTACCGGGTTACTTAAAATAAAAACCAGCGCTACGTTTGCCAACGCTACAAATGCAACCAGGAGTCCGTTATAAATCATAGCAGTCCCGCTGTTCTTTTGGAGATTGTTCCGCGCCTGGGTAATCATTTCCGATATAAGTTCAAAACTTTGTTGTTCCGTTAATTTTGTTTCCATGTTATTTATATTATTTGTTTGAGGATGCAAATATAAACTAGTTTATTTTATAAACCAAATAAATTTCAGAAAAATATTATAAAAAAATATAATTGATTGAAATTATGGGAATTGCTTATAGATATCTTTTCTGTGAGCAAAAGCTGTAAACACAACGATATTATCTTCGATGAAAACTCCTATTCGATAATTTCCTGCTCGTATCCTGTAGGCATTGTCGCAATTTTTCAATTTCTTTAGATTCTTAATACTTTTAATGTTTTCGGATTCGGAAATATGAGTGATAGTGTTAAGAATTACTTTGGCTAAATGTTTATCTTTCAAATTCAAATAATCTTTTTTGAATTGCTCTTTTATTTCATATTTCATTTTCAATGTTGTTTTTCAGTTCGTTAAGGAAGTCTTCAATCTCTTTTTTCGAAAGAGTTTCACTTTTTTGGTTTTGTTTCATTTTTTGCAATAAAAACTCCTCTAACTCCAATTCATCAGCTCTTGTCGATTCATTTGTGAATGTTTTATCGGATAATATTTTGAATTTTTCATCCAATTGATTCATTAAAGCGATGATCGAGTCGAAATTTTTCTGAGATTTTGGTCTGATAATAATTGTATCCATAAAAGATCTTTTCTACAAAGATAATTCTTTTTCAAAGAAAAATCAAATAAAAAAATAAATTAATATGATTCCTTTTCGTTCGGAAAATTCTGATTTTTCACATCTTTAATATAATTCTGAGCGGCATCATGAATAATATCGTACAGGTTAGCATAACGGCGTAAGAAGCGTGGGGAGAATTCTTTGTTGATTCCCAGCATATCGTGCATTACCAGTACCTGTCCATCGACATAAGGCCCGGCGCCGATTCCGATAATAGGAATAGTCAGCTCTTCTGTAACGCGTTTAGCCAATTGCGCCGGGATTTTTTCCAGGACTATAGAGAAACAACCCAGTTCTTCGAGCAAGTGAGCATCTTCAATCAGTTTTTGCGCTTCCGCCTCTTCTTTTGCCCTGACAGCATAAGTGCCGAATTTATTGATAGATTGGGGCGTCAGTCCCAAATGTCCTATGATGGGAATACCTGCACTGAGTATGCGTTGTACCGATTCTTTGATTTCAGCTCCACCTTCGATTTTCACACAGTCGGCGTGTGTTTCTTTCATAATACGGATAGCCGAGTGAAGAGCTTCCTTTGAATTTCCCTGATAGGAACCGAAAGGCAAATCTACTACAACCAAAGCTCTTTTTACGGCTTTTGTTACCGATATTCCGTGGTAAATCATCTGATCGAGGGTGATTGGGAGGGTGGTTACATTTCCGGCCATCACATTGGAAGCGGAATCGCCTACGAGTATAATATCCATTCCGGCCTGGTCAATAATAGTTGCCATAGAATAATCGTAACAAGTCAACATGGAAATTTTTTCTCCCCGTTTTTTCATTTCAATGAGGCGGTGAGTTGTTACTTTACGGGTATCTTCAGCATGTACGGACATAGTTTTAATAATTTTGAAATTAAACAAGGCCGCAAAGTTAATATTAAAATTTCGAACTATTTTTAACTCATCCGGTTTTTATAATCTTCGTATCCGAACCGGCGGTAAGTTTCTGTGGAGCCATCGGTTTTCAATAAAACCAGGTTAGGGTGAGGCACTCCATTGAACATGGAGGTTTTGACGATAGTGTAATGTATCATATCTTCGAAAATGATAATGTCGCCGATTTTTAACGGTTCATCGAACGACCAGTCCCCCATAAAATCTCCACTAAGACAGGAATTTCCTCCGATACGATAAGTCGGTTTTCCGGGCACGGGTTCCTGATAAGCGCCCCTTATTTCCGGTTTGTAAGGCATTTCGAGACAATCGGGCATATGACAGGTAAAAGATACGTCCACAATGGCTGTTTTTATTCCCCGGTTTTCCACAATATCGATTACTGTCGAAAGTAAAAAACCTGTTTTCCAGGCAAAAGCGCTTCCGGGCTCCATGATAATTTCAAGGTTAGGATATTTTTTCTTAAAATTCAGGAGCAACTGAATCAAATGTTCCACGTCGTAATCTTCCCGTGTCATCAGGTGTCCGCCTCCCATGTTAAGCCATTTGATATGAGGGAGGAAACGTCCGAATTTAGCTTCGACATGTTCCAGGGTCTTTTCCAAATCGTAGGAAGATGATTCGCAAAGCGTATGGAAATGCAATCCTTCTACTCCTTCCGGTAATTTTTCCCCGAGAAGGGAACTGATTACCCCTAACCTGGAACCTGGGGCGCAAGGATTATATAAATCGGTCTTTACGCCGGAATATTCCGGATTGATACGGATACCGCAGGATATTTCCGACGGATTTTTTAATGTTTCCGGGTAAAAACGTTCGAATTGAGTCAGTGAATTGAAAGTAATATGGTTGCTGTACCCCATAATTACCGGAAAATCTTTTTCCGTATATGCAGGAGAATAAGTGTGAGCGGGGCTACCCATTTCTTCGAAAGCCAGTTGCGCTTCGAAAGGTGAACTGGCAGTAGAATAAGGGATATATTCCCTGATGATGGGAAATGACTTCCACATAGCGAAGGCTTTGAAAGCCAGGATAATATTTACTCCTGCCCGGTCTTTCACCGATTTGATGAGAGAAAGGTTTCTGCGAAGCAGGTTTTCTTCCATCACGAAAGAAGGGGAAGGTAATTGACAATTGATAATTGACAATTGACAATTGACAATTGACAATTGATAATTGACAATTGATAATTGACAATTGTTAGTATTGGTATTGTTTATTGACATTTTGTTTTGATGTTTTTAGTATGCTGATTAATAATTTTATAAGTTCTATGCAATCATTATTAATTGAAACGAAACTCTTTTCATTCAGATATTTGCTGTCTTTTAGAAGAGTCAGCCAATATTCTGTTTCATTAGCTTCTTTTAAGGCGATATTCACTTTATTAATGAAATCTCGCATTGATTGGGCCTGTTCCGATTCTTTAAGTAATGCGCCCACTGCCGTACCGCTTCTTAGTAGTTGTTTTGATAAAACAAATTCTCGTTTCTCTTCTGACAAATACTTATAAGCTTTCACTATTCTCAAAGCAAAGTTATAAGATTTGGTCATGATAATATTCTCCTTTTTCATAATATTTTAGTTAAATTATCAATTGTCAATTATCAATTATCAATTATCAATTGTCAATTGTCAATTGTCAATTATTAATTGTCAATTATTCTGAATTTTGCGAATTTTAACAATAATTGTTTTTTGCCGGCATTTTCGAATTCCACTGTTGCTTTAGCATTTTCATTGGAGCCTTCAAGACCTGTAATTTTACCGATTCCGAAGCGTTCATGTTCGATTGTGTTTCCAATTGCCAGTCCATTCATGTTTTGTGGAATTATATTTGCTGTTGTCTGAGATGTTGTCTGTATCCGGTCGATTTTTGACAGTTGTTTTGTCTGAGAGGTAAATATCGGAGTTGTTTCCGGTTTATTTTCCCAAGGGCGTTCAAAAGTGTTCCTCCGGGGAGAATTGAAACGGGAAAAGTTTTCAGGCGCAGGTTGGCTGAAGGTGATATCGGAAGGTAGTCTGAGAAACTCTCTATCGATATCTTTGATAAATCTGCTGGGAGCAGACATTCGTGATTGTCCGTTTTGGAACCGGCTTTTGGCATAAGAAAACACACAATTTTCTTCCGCCCGGGTGATGGCGACATAAAAAAGACGGCGTTCTTCCTCTATTTCGCGCTCGCTGTTTTTACTTAGTTGGGAAGGAAATAAGTCTTCTTCCAGTCCGACAACAAATACATTCTTGAATTCCAGCCCTTTAGCTGAGTGGACAGTCATCATGGTTATCCGGTCATTGCCTTCCTCCTTATCCGTATCCTGATCGGTCATCAGGGAAATTTCGGCTAAAAAATCTCCCATTTTGACTCCTTCGATACCTTCTTCCTGCCGGTTTACTACAAATTCATGCAAGCTATTTACTAATTCCTCTATATTCTGAATGCGGCTTAAACCTTCCGGAGTTTTGTCCTGGTACAACTCACTTACCATTCCCGTCCGGCGGATTACAAGCTCTCCCAATTGATAGGCATCCATGGTGGCATTTGATTCGGTGAAACTTTCTATCAGTTCCCTGAAGTTTTTCAACTTGTTAGCGGTACCGTTATTGACGGGAAGATTGTAAGCAATTGGGTCGGAAATGACATTCCATAAGCTGACCTGATGAGTGTGTGCGCACACGGTTATCTTATTCACAGTCGTATCGCCGATACCTCGTGCAGGATAATTAATGATTCGTTTGAAAGCTTCTTCATCGTTTGGATTGGATATCAACCTGAAATAGGAAATGACATCTTTTACTTCTTTCCGTTGGAAAAACGACAATCCTCCATAGATTTTATACGGCATATTCCGTTTTCGCAGAGCTTCTTCAAAGATGCGGCTTTGAGCATTAGTACGGTAAAGAATAACAAAGTCACTGTATTTGTAGTGTTTAAGCATACGCATTTCTGCAATTCTTCCTGCGATGGCATATCCTTCTTCATAATCGGAATAGGTGCTGATAACTTGTATGGCTTCTCCC
>BNXB01000013.1 GCA_025999255.1 Bacteroidia bacterium
AAACTCTACTTCAATCTGGTTGTCCGTGCCAGTCTGACTGGATGCTAACCTCCTGCCAGAGGTTAGATTGATGGGTGAAAAGCCCATATCAGGAACAGTTTGTGAATGGTAAGGACGGCACATCCCAAATTTTGACTTCCAATAGTGGAAACTCGATGCTGTGTAAGATTCATTCAAACAAAAATCTTTGATGCTTAGTCCACTGGATTGTTGACGCTCTAAGATCAAAATAAATTCTTCTTTGCTCATAACGATGTGTTTTAGGACACAAAGGTCTGATTTTATTAGGGAGAAGAAAAGATGTACTTCTTCGGGGGCTTACATTGTATTAATGTTAATGTTTAGAAAAATGATAACTGTACTGCCTTCCTGCCCGTGAGTTCATCGAACATGTCTTTCACCTGACGGACAATTTCACGGGATAATCTGGCGTTGAAGTTACCGCAGGTATCGCCTTTCAGGTCTTTTTCATACCTGCGGTGTCCGTCCATGATTTCCTGCAAGGCTGCCACAAGGCACTCTTTACGGGTGTCGAATACTTTGCCCCAAACGCCCAGACCGTATCCGCAACCTGCTGCGCCTGTGGAGTAGCTTGCGCCATAGCTCCATTTGCCGTTCGCTCCCTGCCCGATGGTCAGGTGGTTGCATTGGAGGCTACGGGGCGGTCTTTGGGGGTGAACTCTATATGTTCCTTTGCTGTAAAATCGGCGTTTTCCAGCCATCCGTATTTATTAAAACGCTTGCCGGTAAAGCCGAACTGCAACCCCGTATCGTATGTGCGTTTGTTCAAAAAGAACTGGTACGGACGGTCGCCGAAACTTTCGTATTCCTCAATAATGGCGCGGTTATCCGTGCGCAGTGCATTCAGGTAAACGGCTGCATCACGGCGTTCCGCCCTGCAAAAATTCATTTCCCGTATATAAGTTATCTTTTCCGCTTTTGATAATTCTTTGTAATCCATAACTGTGGGTATTGTGGGGGCAGGATATTCCCACCCCCGATTCATACTATTTTTCCGTTTCGCCTGCCTGTTTCATATCGACAAAATACTGCAAGCCGTTGTCGGGGTCGGTGATGTAATATCCCGAACCGTCTATGAGCATTTCAGAAGTGGCGTTGCCGCCAAACTCAAAGACGGATTTTGTCTTTTCCCATTTGCCTGCCATTTCGCCTTTTACAAATTCCCTTTTGTAGCATTGGAAAACGGTTGCCGTAATGTGGTTTTTCAGGTTTTCAATGAAGTTGAGCAATTCGTCCAATCCGGCAGGTTCACGGGTTGGGTTGATTACCCTTTGGCACACAATCTTTTCATTGATTGCTTCGCCCTTAAAAATCCGTACCCGGAACAAGCCGTTACCGTACTCGAAAAAGACAGCGTGGCATCCTTTGGCTTCCAATTCCGCCAAAGCCGTAAAAATCTGAATGATTTTCGTTTTCATATTTCTGTATGTTTTTAAATGATTAAAAGAATGATTGTTACTACTGAAAGCGTGATTACCACCGCAATAATGAGAAGCGATAGAAGGCAGGAAAGAAGCCCTTTGAGGAACTTGAACCCGATGTAAAGCCCTGCTATCACCACCACGAAAGCCCAGCCCCACAGAGCAAAACTAGCTGCTGCAAAGGCTATTTTCAAAACCCAACCTATGCTAATTGGAAGGTAGGAGGTTCGATGTTTCATATTTTTTTCTGCCCGTATCATAATTTCTGACCTTTTTTTTAACGCTATGCCGTATCGGAGCCGGTGAGGAGTATTCGAGTTTCAGGGGCTTAAAAAAGGTAGTGTTCAGCCGACGCAAGGTTTTTGCGAATAAATACGCTCGCCCGGATAGATAAAAGAAAGGAAAGAGGAAGATTTTTTGCAAAACCGCAGGCTCGACCTTGCGGCGGCGTGAAGAACACGGAAATACCTTTGCGCCTGAAATCGAATACTCATTAGGCTTCGATGGCATTGAAGCTAAACGGGGAAGAAATTATAGAAAGATACGGGCAGGAAAAAACGAAAAATAAACTCCACGTTTGTAGAAACAGTAGAGTTTAATCGTTAATTTTGGCTCCGTTAATTAAGGATATATTTTATGGAACGGTTTTATCCCCTGTTTGATTTTTCAACCCAACTGTTATGTGAGTTGTTTGCAGATGCTTGCAAGGTGGGCAAGCTCCTTGTGGAATATGACAAGCCGGGCGAGGAAGGAAGTTATGAGATTCCAAATTTCCCAATGGATGAGATATTTTGCAACATAAGTTCCGGTTGCCATACCAATTACTTCGTCTATATGAAAAACCATGAAGATTGGCCGGACGGGATAAGAATCGGGATGCCCCTGCTTGAACCAATGCATACGACCGCGTATGTGGATATGGATATTTCCCATTTGGATTGGTTTGTGGAAAAATATAAATTGATACCGCAGCCCGATGAAGAAATAAGTGCGGCAGAAAGTTTGATTATGGATTTTGAGTTCAAACGACTTCGAGAACCTTCTTCTTTAAATTAGCATACCAGCCTCTTTTCGGAGGCTTTTTGGCTCCTTCCTGTGACACTCGCTGCCTGATGCTTCCACAGTTTATTTACTTGACAGCAAGCTGAAATAATCGGTTTATCTTTGCTCCCCCCGTGAAATAAACCGATAAAAAATGAACAATGGAAATAGTAATGGTAGAAGCCCG
Organism: Bacteroidia bacterium; assembly: GCA_025999255.1. Lineage (GTDB taxonomy): Bacteria > Bacteroidota > Bacteroidia > Bacteroidales > Azobacteroidaceae > BNXB01. The sequence goes on from BNXB01000013.1 coordinate 2,671, forward strand.
TACATACGAGGCGATGATGTCGCGCTTCGAGGCATTTGCCCGAAAGGTGGAAGCCCTGTGCGAACGGCATCAGGACAAAGCGTTGAAGCAATGGCTGGACAATCAGGATGTGTGTATCATCCTGAACATAAGTCCACGCACATTGCAGAGTTACCCTGCGCCCGTACTGGGTATATAATAAATATCTCTTTGGCAAGAGATTAGGTTTGTGTTCTTTGAAGTGACCTATCATCAACCGACTTATCTGAATGGGAAACCGGACAGGGAGCATAGCATGTCGGCAAAGCCATAAGTCAGCTAATTGTCAAGCTGCGACTGAAGGGTCAGATGAAATGATAGATATGAGGATAAAGTCTATACTGATTGAACGATAATCCGAGCGGTTCCACTGCAGGCTGGTACGAAAGACAATTATATACGTACCATTGTGATACTCTAAATTGTGCGGTAGTCATTTAGAAGCAAGAACTTATCACAACGCGATTACAATAAGTAATAAAGGACGAAAGTCGTATCCGACAATCTATCATGCCAATAGTTATTATATATCTAAACGGGGATTTCCTAAATCGGAATGCCGCAAGGCTATGGGGTTCAGCTCCTGAATATCTGACATGGAAACGGAGCTTCCGTAGTAGTTTGAGCAAGGGAAAGCCTTGTACATGGCGAAGGGAAGTAGTCAATAATTTTAATACAATTAACGGAAGATGTGTGAGACATTAAAACGAAATCCAGAAAGAGTATTAAACAGTCTAATGAAACAAAGTAAAGTTTCAGGTTACAAGTTTGAACGGCTTTACCGTATTCTGTTTAATGAAGAGATGTTCTATGTTGCCTACCAACGCATTTATGCTAAGGCAGGTAATATGACCAAAGGTTCTGACGGTAAAACGGCAGACCAAATGAGCATACTCCGAATTGAACACCTGATAGAGAAGCTCAGAGATGAGAGCTATCAGCCCCATCCATCAAGGAGAACGTACATCCCAAAGAAAAACGGAAAGAAACGTCCGCTGGGAATACCGTCCTTTGATGATAAATTAGTGCAGCAGGTAATTAAAATGATACTTGAAGCCATTTATGAGGAGAGTTTTGAACCCACCTCACACGGTTTCAGACCTCGTAAAAGTTGCCAGACTGCTCTGATAGGCATTCAACGAACATTTACCGGTACCAAATGGTTCATCGAGGGAGACATCAAGGGCTTCTTCGATAATATAAGCCACGAAGTTCTGATAAATGCTTTGAAAGAAAGGATTGCCGACGAACGGTTTATCCGTTTGATTAGGAAGTTCTTGAATGCGGGGTATGTTGAAGATTGGACGTACAACAAAACGTACAGTGGAACACCTCAAGGTGGAATAATAAGTCCTATATTGGCAAATATCTATCTTGATAAGTTCGATAAGTACATGAGTGAATATATCCAAAACTTCAATACAGGAGGCAGAAGGCGCAAACACCCTCAGACGAGCCGGCTTAACGATAAGAAATACAAGTTAGCCTTAAAACTGAAAACTTTGAATGATGAGAATGCGAAAGCAAAAATTGCAGATGAAATCAGAAGTATAAGTAAGCAACAACTCATGTATCCTCACAGCGACCATATGGATGCGAGTATTAAGAGATTGAAATATATCAGGTATGCGGATGACTTTCTCATCGGCTTGATAGGGAGTAAAGCAGATTGCGCCCAGATAAAAGAAGATATTGCAAATTACATGAGCAATACTCTCAAACTGGAACTTTCGGCAGAAAAAACCTTGATAACCAATGCACAAAGACCAGCCAAATTCTTGGGATACGATATCTACATACACAACTCCAATGTAACCAAGAGGAACAAGCTGGGCTATCTGGTACGCACGTTCAACAACAAAATCATTCTTCACGTCACCACGGAAACGATGAGAAACAAATTAATGGAGTATGGTGCGGTCAAATTTGATTGTCGCACAGGAAAAGAAATTTGGAAGTCAAAAGCTCGTGAATACCTGATGAACGACTCGTTGCTGGATATAATCACCAGGTATAATGCTGAAATACGGGGTCTGTACAACTATTACGCTATTGCAAACAATAGCTCATCACTTAACACTTTCTCCAGTGTTATGGAATACAGCATGTATAAAACATATGCAGGGAAACTCCAATGCTCTGTTAGTAAGGCAATAGACAAGTTTTACAAAAACAAGAAATTTGCAATACCCTACACCACAAGCAAAGGAGAACCGAAGTTGCGGATATTCTATAATGGAGGCTTCAAACGCCAAGAGAAAGCTGATGTGTTATATCAAGACAATCTACCGCAAATCTACACAAGGACAGAGCCGACACTTATCCAAAGGCTCAAAGCGTGTAAATGTGAATTGTGCGGAGCAACTACCAATGAGACAGTCATGTTACAAGTCAGAACTCTCAAAGAATTGAAAGGGACAAGTGACTGGGAAAACAAAATGCTCAAAAAGCATCGCAAAACATTGGTACTGTGTAAGGATTGCAATGATAAAGCACATCAGAATTAGACTGATATTATTGATGGAAAGCCGTATACGCTGAGAGGTGTACGTACGGTTTGGGGGCGAGTATCCGCAAACCTACCGCTGAAAGGCGGTAAGGCGGTGGATGCTTAGCCTACGCGATAACGGAACCCTGCCTTATTCGCAGGTGAACCACAAAATGTATTACAGACCCGAAGACGTGCAGGCGGCGCTCCGGTTAATCGAAGAAAAGCGCCCGAAACTCGGACGAAAGGAGGCGCCTTATGGAAGATAACCTGATAACAAGGGACAATGAACGCCTGAAATCGTTTTTCAAAGCGCTTGACCGGATGCTGGCAGGATTGGAAAAAATGGCCGGAAGCTACCGTCCGCCGTTGAACGGCGAACGCTTCCTGACCGACAGGGAAGTTACCCAACGATTGAAAGTCAGCCGCCGCACGTTGCAGGAATGGCGGTATAGCGGACGGATACCCTATCTCCAGATAGGCAACAAGATACTTTTCCGCGAGAGCGACATTCAGGCAATGCTCGACAAGAATCTGCATAAGGCGTTTAAGTAAGCGATTCTCCATTAAATAAAACAGCCGTAAGGTTTCCTTTGATGGATATTCTTACGGCTGCTTTTTTAATTGTACAAAGCCCTGTTTGATAATTGCATGATGAGTTTTGCCGGTAACGGGTTGGCCGTTATTCTTCGGATTACCCGCTCCCTGAACAGTTCTGCTTCCGGTGAATGAACCCTGAAAGCAAGGGCGGTTATCATATCCAACCCATAAATATCGGGTATTACGCTATTTCCCGTTACGGTCGCCGGACAGGAAATATCCGTCCGGATTACTCCTGATTTCAGGATCGCTTTTACATGGTCGTTAATTGTCCTGACATAAACACCGAACAAGGCGGCAATTTCAAATGATGTCATCATCACTTCACCGGATTGCGGTACGGATATGATTCCGTTTTCTATGGTTATTATTTGGCTGTCGCCGATTTTCAATTCCCTTTTCATTGTTTTACTTTTTTATATTTATATTGCTATTGATTGACTGTTCGTATTCCTGCGTATCAGCAGTTTATCCATATCTGCGGATATTTTTGTGTCTGTTATCCGGGCGTAACCCTGTGTGGTGGAAATGTTCGCATGCCCCATCATTTTGGCAATGCTCTCTATCGAAACACCCGCCGAAATCAACAGGATTCCGAACGAGTGCCTGCTTTGATGATACGAAAGATTCTCTTTCAATCCCATAGTAATACCGATTTGATTTATATCGTACCAAATCATATCCCGGACAGGCAGCGGAAATACAGGCTTGCTGCCGTCGATAGTGTTATAGAGTGAAAGTATCTGCCCTGCTATCGGGTGCAGGGGAATGAATGCTTCCACGTTTGTCTTTACCCGTTGCTTGCGGATATAGAGCCTGCCCTCCGCCGTTTTTCCAATATGGTGCGGGTAAAGGCGGTGCATGTCCACGTAAGCCAGACCGGTCAGCGATGAAAAGATGAAAGCCCTGCGAACCAGTTCCATCCGTGGTTCAGGCATTGGAGTTTCCATTATCCGCTTTAAATCATTTTTGCTTATATAGCGGTGCCTGGCCGGTTCTTTCTTCTCGTATCTTACGTCTTCAAGCGGATTGCTTCTCAATACCTCTTGGTCAATGGCAATGTAGATAAGACGGTTGAGCCAGGTGATGCACTTGTTGATATACCCCGGTTTCCGCTCATGTACTGTTTTCATATAGGTTTTGAACGATTCGCCGAACTCTTCGGTAATATCCGTAAAGGAAATATCCTCCATTCCTCTTGAACGAAGGAACTCCTGCAAGTTCAGTTGTGAGAGTTTGGACTGCCGGTAGGTAGTAGTCGAGTTTATCTCTATCGAGCGAATCCGCAGGCGTTCTATCTCCACTTCTCCCGCTTTGAGCAGACAAGTCGGGATGAAATTTACCCCGGCAACCGTATTTTTGAGTAGCTCGCTGCTGACTACTCCCTGTTCTTTCAGGATATGCTCATAGGTCTGTTCCAAACGCCGGCGGAAAGCGGTAAGCTGATTGTTATCCCTTTCGGACTTGATGATGCCTTTTTGGGCATTCCAGGCATCGGGCCGGCAATAGATACCTGTTGCGAGCGTGGAACTTTTGCCGTCGATGCTGATCCGGCACATGACGGCTGTCGTGCCATCGGTCTTTACTTTACTCCGGTTAATGTAGAATAATAATTTGAATGTACTTCGCATTGCTGTATAATGTTTAATTGTTAATTGTTTAAAGAACTAATTTCAAATCTTGAGTGGCCTCGATGAACCTGTCCATATCATCGAAAAGTTTCTTCGGAGTTACACGGGCATAGATTTGAGTGGTTTGGATATTGCTGTGTCCGAGCATACGGCTGATAGTTTCTATCGGCACGCCCTCTTCGAGCGTAATAAGGCTTGCAAAACTGTGCCTCCCTGAATGATAGGTCATTGGCTCTTTTATATCCGCCATAATCCGCAACCCTTTCATGTTGGCTTTTACCATGTCTGCGGATTGCATCGGGAACAGGGTATCCCGATTTTCATCCCTGTATTTTTCGATCAGGGCGATAGCTTCGGGCAATAATTTGATACGTGCCCGGTAGTCCGTTTTCTTCCTTGCATATTTGAGCCAAAGGCTGCCTTCTTCATCCGTAAACAGGTTTTCTTTGGTAATGCGGACTACATCTGCGTAAGCTGTGCCCGTGTAACAGGCGAAAAGGAACAAATCCCTTGTGAAACGGGTTGAAGGGCGGTTTCGGGGAATATCCAAATCCCGTATTTTCTCGAAACTCTCCCGGCTTAATGCTTTCGGGGTTGTTTCTTTCTGTTTGGGCAGCTTGTAATGGGCAAAGTGAAACCGCTCGGAAATGCCCTCCTTGAAAGCAATCTTGCAGATTTTCTTTAAAATGGCAAGGTAATGGCGGACGGTATCCATCGCATAACCCTGTTCGCCCAAAACAAAATCCTGGTATTCCCGGATGAATTGTTCGTTCAGCTGCCCGAATGCGACATCTTTCGTCTTGAACTTCTTTTTAATGAACTTACCGAGCGAACGATGCGTGTACACATAAGTGCTTAACGTGGTTGGAGCGCAGTCTATTCCGACACGGGCTTTCAGCCCCTCCATGTGCCGGTCGAGAAGGAAAAGCAGGGTCATTTGTGTGTCCATGCTTCCCTGATAGAAGACCTTTACTGCCTCTGCATCAAAAGGCTTTTTGCGTTCCACAAGGCTGTCAAATGCCGAATGAACAGCCAGCAAGAGTTTTTCAATTTTGGCATTCACTTCGACGGCTTCACGGCTCTTACCGTCCAACCTGCTTTCGCGGGGATTCCACAAGCCGGGGGTGCAGGATAGTTTCGTCCCGAATTGCGCCATTGACCGGTTTACAGTAATGCGTCCCATAACTGGAGCCTTGCCCGATTTATCCAAACCGCTCTTTTTGAGGTAGAGCAGCACCTTGAATTTTTCTACTTTCATACGCTTATATTTTTAGTGGCAAAATTAGCCATTGTACAAGCGTTCTTTGTTATGCAAAAGACTGTCAAACAGCGAAAAAGACACCGATTTGATTTCTTTTGTCCGTACCCTGTTACCTGTCCGTTTTCCGGTAACAACCGGCTAACGGTTTGGTAACTGAAATACTGCGATTTTATGTCCGGTTCTGCATTTTCTGCAAGACGGAAAAATCAATCAAACTTGCTTATTCTAAACCGATTGCGTGTCGTTTGCCCTGTCTTGGGATTGCTTGCTTTTGGAGGGGATTACTCACGTTGCAAGGCACAGCTTCGCAACAAGCGTTGCCCTCGCCAACGGCGTTTCTATTGAAAACGTTGCCAAAATGCTTGGTCACTCCAATACGAATATGACCCGCCATTATGCCCGTGTTCTCGACAAAAGCATCAAGCGAGACATGGCTCTGGTCAATAGCAAATTCTCCAAACAAACTATCGCCGGCGGGCAACAATCACATGGCGATATCGAAACGGCTGCTGACAGTTTAACCGCAGCTACCCCAATGGGCTTTTAAAAAAGCCGTAGCTTATTAGGGTATTTTCTTAACGTTTCGCCGAGCTACACTAAAAATGCCCCAATAAGCCAAAGGTTTTCCCCCTTTGGAATCTCCCTTAGCGGTCTTTCGACCGCAGCCGCTTCAGGCGGCTATCTATGAAAACTAGTTCCAATTTTAACAGTAAGAATATGGGATTTGTCGTATTACATATAGATAAGGCATCCGGCAACGATGCCGGAATGACCGCCCACATCGAGCGAACTATCGACCCGGCAAACGCCGACAAGGAACGCACCCACCTGAACCGGGAGTTGATCGAGTTCTCGGAAAGCGTCGCCAGCCGGACACAAGCTATCCAACACCGCATTGATACCGCCGGGATTACCCGCAAGATCGGTACGAACCAAGTCCGGGCGTTGCGGATTATGCTATCCGGCACACCGGAAGATATGCAACGCATCGAAGCTGGAGGAAAGCTTGATGAGTGGTGTGGGGATAACCTCGAATGGTTACGCAAAACCTACGGTGCGGATAACGTAGTGTCGGCTGTCTTGCACATGGACGAGAAAACGCCTCATATCCACGCTACCGTTGTGCCGATTGTTACCGGTGAAAGAAGAAAAGCGGTAGCCAAGCCCATCGAGCCGGGAAAGAAGCAGTACCGGAAGAAGAAAACGAATGCCCCGCGCCTGTGCGCCGACGACGTAATGGCTCGTCCCAAGCTAAAGGAGTATCAGGACACCTATGCCAAAGCGATGGCTAAATACGGGCTTAAACGGGGCATAGATGGCTCGGAAGCCAAGCACACCACCAACCAAGAATATTACCGTGAGCTATTCGTCCAAAAAGACGAATTGCGTGAATATGTTGAGGTTTTGCAAGAGCAGAAAGCCGACATCAACGAAAAAATCCGGGACTTGTACGACCGCAAAGACGAGGCAAGGGAGAAGTTTCTCAACATGCACGAGTATAACAAACAGAAAGAGAGTGAGATATCCATGACAGAATCGCGGTTGGCGCAACTCAAACAAGATTATGAGCCGTACAAGGCACAGGAAGATATGGATTTGTTTTTCGGCGTGTTCCCCAAGCTAAGCGAACACTTGCGGACAGTGCAGCTATGTAAAGGTATAGGATTGGCGGTAGAAGCCATTAAGAAGCTTTTTAACGGCGAAGCGGTAGTGGCTAACGGCAAACTCCATTCGCCCGAATATGACCACTCTTTCAACGTGCAAGATGCCAAACTGCAACTATTCAAAGAGCCTGACAATCCCGACAAGTTCCGTCTTTCCCTCAACGGGCAAAATATCATCGACTGGTTCAGGCAGAGATATCAAGAACTTAAATATATGGCAAGACCTCACATTAAACCAGAAATGGGTAAAAATAAAGGTATCAAAAGATAATTATGACTGGTTTACAGATATTTGCTATATTTGCGAATGACTAGTAAATCATTTGGCTATAGAATACTCTTTTTGCACACTGGAAAACTCTATTATGTGTATTTTTAGGTGCAAGCAGGCATCAATGCAATGAGTAAAAAATTAATTGAAAATTTTGTTTGTTTTGAAAGTGTCAATGGGAAATAAATAAGTGATTAAAGATTATGGCAAAATTGTATCCTCCATTAGAAGTTATAAAGAAGCGAAAACCTGAAGCAACTTTGGGTGAGAGGGCATTATTGTCATTTTTATTGAATAACTATAATGACGAATACGAAATTTTCTTTCAACCATTTTTAAATGGAGATTTGCCAGATATTATTTTGATGCATAAGGGTGGTGGTGTGATGGTTTTTGAAGTAAAAGATTGGGATTTATCCAATTACCATGTTAATGAAGTAGGTAAATGGATAGTTAATGTTAATGATTCGGTTAATTCAAAAACGCCATTTAATCAAGTATTAAAGTACAAAGAGAATTTATATAACTTACATATTGACTCTTTGCTCGATTTGAAATTAAAAGACTATAAACATTGGTATATAGTTAATTGCGCTGTGTATTTTCATTGTCAATCTGAAAAAGAAGTAATAGATTTTTGTTATGGGAAGAACCCAACAGACAAGTACAAAAATTTTTTGGACAAAAATTTTTCCGTATTTGAAGATTATTGCGTTTATTGCCATAGAAGATATCCATTGAAAGATTGGAAAGATAAAAAATGTCCGAATTGTGGTAATAATCAAAAAAAATATTCACTTATATTAGGAAAAGATTCTTTAAGAAAGTCGCATTTTGATAAACTTTTTGATAAAACATGGATTAGTCGTGAAAGTAGATACTTTACAGAAGAACTATATAATAGTTTTGCCCGAATACTCAAGCCTTCTTATCACACAATAGAAGAAGGGTTAGATATTAAACTATCTTCAATTCAGCAGGAATTATCTATCAGCAAAGAGAATGAAAGAAAAAGAATAAAAGGAGTTGCCGGTTCAGGCAAGACACTTGTATTAGCACAACGGGCTGTTAATGCTCATAAGCGAATAGGTGGGATGGTGCTTATTCTAACCTATAATATTACATTGAAAAATTACATTCACGATAGAATAAGTGCAGTTAGAGATTCTTTTGCTTGGGAATTTTTCAATATATCCAATTATCATGACTTCATAAACTCCAATTTGAATAATGTTGGAATTGGTTTTGACTTCTTGGAAAAAGACGATGAGGGTAAAACAGTATATACCGCTGTCGATGAAAAAGTTTTTGATGAACAGGTTTATTCAAATATACATTTGTTTAACGGCCACAAAGACCAACTGCCGAAATATGATGCTATTTTTATAGACGAAACACAAGATTACAAAGAAAATTGGATTCGCATTATAAAAGATAATTTCGCAAACGAAACCGCTGAAATTGTAGCATTTGCAGATGAAAAACAAAATATTTATTCGCGAGATTTAGATTCAACGAAAATGCCAAACATCCCAATTCAGGTTGGGCAATGGGATAGAAGATTAAATAAAAGCTACCGACTTTCTAATAAAATAGCGTTATTAGCAACTGATTTTCAAAGAAAATTCTTTGCCAACAAATATATCATTGAAGATAAAATAGAAACAAATTCAATGCTTTCATTATTCGATGAGCCATTAATTGAATATCACCATATTAGTAGTAATAATGATGGGTATATTGCAAACTATATTTTTAAACAAATAATGGAGCATCAGTTCAACTCTAATGATGTAACAATACTGTCTTCTCGGATAAAAATGTTACGAGAATTAAACAGTAAGTTACAGGAAAATAGCAAAGAAAAAACTAATATAATGTTTGAGACCGAAGAGGAATTTAGGAGACTATGTCCTAATGCTCAAAGCGGTTATGAAAAAAATAAAGAAATTGAGAAAATACGGAAAAATAGAAAGGCAAATTTTTGGATGAATAGAGGTACTTTCAAATTATCAACCATACACTCTTTCAAAGGTTGGGAAAGTCCTGTTCTGTTTTTAGTCGTAGAAGACAATATAAAGAACTATGATAATTTAATACAAACAGAGTCACAAGGTTTTAAACCAATTGAATTTTCAGATGAATTGGTCTATACAGGGTTTACCAGATGCCGGAATTTTTTATTTATAGTAAATATCAACAATGAAGCATATCATGACTTCTTCAATAACAGCAAATTAGTAGACAAGAAAAAGTGATAAAAATGTCTACGCATAATTTATTATCTGGACACAAAGGTATATTCCAAGAATAAAAACCTCAAGGGTGAAGTGAATTTTCTCGGAATTTATAATTCCAATATAGTGAGTACGAGTATTTGCAATACAGTAAAAAAATAAGAAAGAGAATAGATAAAAAACGATATGAGCAAAAAAGACAAAATAACCGTACAGGGTACGGAAATAACCGTTATTTCGGATAAGAATAACGATTATATTTGCCTTACCGATATGGTAAAGGGGCAAGAGGGTGAAGACCATATCCGCAACTGGATGCGCAACCGCAATACCCTTGAATTTCTCGGTGCTTGGGAGATGTTGCACAACCCCGCCTTTAAAGGTGTCGAATTCGACACCTTTTTACACGAGGCTGGGGCAAACCGCTTTAATATGACACCCCGCAAATGGATTGAGGCGACCGATGCTATCGGTATAATCTCCCAAGCAGGGCGAAACGGAGGAACTTACGCCCACAAAGATATTGCGTTTGAATTCGGCTCATGGCTTAGCCCGGTGTTTAAACTCTATTTGATTACCGAATATCAGCGGCTTAAAGAAGCTGAAAACAATCCGATGCTCGGCGAATGGAATGTAAAAAGGGTGCTTAGCAAAGTGAATTATACGCTTCATACCGACGCAGTCCGTGATTTTATCATTCCAAAAATTGATGTAGAACGTGAGAAAGCATACGCCTACGCAGATGAAGCCGATATGCTGAACCTCGCTTTATGGGCTTGTACAGCAAAGCAATGGCGGGAGGCAAATCCCGAATATGCAAAGAAAGGTTTGAATATACGTGACACGGCAAGTATTAACGAATTGGTTGTCTTGGCAAATCTTGAATCGTTTAATGCAGAACTTTTGAAACGTGATATGGACAAATCGACCCGATATGCTTGCCTACACGAGATGGCAGAGCGGCAACTGACACGCCTCAATGCTATAGACGCAGAAAAAGGATTTCGGAAATTAGAAGCTAAAAAATAAAGGTGATAATAATCCTTTATTTATCTGAACACAAAGTTATATTCCAAGAATAAAACGTCAAAGCTGAAATAAATTTTATCGGAAATCTTCCTTTCTCGTACCTCGAAAGAGTATTTCCGATAAAAGCCTTGCCTTATTTATTCTTTCCATAAGAAGGGTGTTTATCAGATAAAAAAGAAAAAATATATACCTGAGATTCCAAGTTTAATTTCTACCTTTGTGGAGTGTGAATTTCAACGAAAAACGCTGAAAAGTCGCAGGTGGAAAATCGCTAATATCAAAGATTTACGACTTTAAACGTATTGATTATAAAGCAGTTAGAACAGGGCTCAATGAGCCTCTCTCTCCGCTGAGAGGCAAAGCAAAAACAAGAAAATTCCTGTAAATTAGATATTTACAGGGATTTTTGTTTTTGGGTGTAACGCAAAAAATGACGTTTTGGAGCACTTTTAACGGACAAATTCGGGGATACTTTGAAAAAACGGGAAATTGTCCCCGAATTAAAGTTAGTGGTTTCTTTTTCAATGGCTTGCAATATTTTGCGTAGTTCTGTTCCCACCGATATTTCATATATTTCGAACCAAATTTAAAGTTTAAAATGTATGAAACGAATGACCTTCAAAATCCTGTTTGTCGTAAAGTTTTATTAATCAGGCTTAATACGGACAATTATGGCAAATAAAACGGAAGATGTTTTGCATCTTTTTCAAGACTTATCAATCGTGCCCAAACGGTACTGAATGTTCCCTACCTCGAAATTAAAGAGGTATTTCCCGATTCTCCAATCTGTTTGTTAGATTACACTAATTATTCTGATAATAATAAAATGGTTGAAATTCGCTTTGATGATGAAGGGGTTACTTTATCCTGTTTATTCAATGAACATGAAATCTGCGATTACTCGTTTTTGTTTTTCGATAATGACAAAGACATTGAATTGTATCTCAATTTTATGAATAAATTATTCACATTTGATTTGAAGGAAAATAGTTGGTGTTGGATAGTTGCAGTGTATCACTTCGTAAAATGAAAGAAAATATGGCTTTGATGTGTTGCTAATAAAAATAATCTCGTGTGCTGTTTGGAGGCACACGAGTTTGTTTTTAATCTAAGACATGCTTTCATTAAAATATTGGTTAATATTAATCTTCTAAAATATACTAATAGTATATATATAAAATCTATTTTCAACCGAACTAATTTGTTAATCACAGAAAATCATTATCTTTGTAGTTGATTTTATTTTTAGATTATTCACTATGAGTATAGAAAACGGGAATAAACTTAACCGATTGCTGCAAAAAAATAACTCAGGAGGATTGTACTTCTCTGTCTGGTTGAAAGAAAACGGCTATTCCGATCAACTCGTGAAGAAATACAGAAACTCCGGTTGGCTTTCTTCCTTATCTAAAGGTGTCATGTATAGGACAGGAAATAAATTAAATTTATTTTCAGTTTTAGAAAGTTACAATGAACAATTGAGCAAGCATTATTCCATAGCAGCTCATTCTGCATTGGAACTTTCCGGGTTCAATCATTACGTTCCGATGGGAAAACCTCTGCTAATGGTGGGGCATTCCAAACAAGAACCTGTTCCGCTTTGGATGAAGAAGGCTGATTTTGACCAGTCATTGAAATTCTTTTCGACCGAAACATTTTCTAAACAGCACCATATATTATTTAATTCCGAATATCCCCATTTGCAGGTATCTGTTCCGGAACAGGCATTTCTTGAATGTTTACTGTTAGCTCCCAAGCAGTATTCCTATATGGATTTATTTTATATTATGGAGCAATTAACAACTTTACGCCCGGAGGTTTTGCAAGTTTTATTGGAAAATACGGATAATCTGAAAGTTAAAAGAATGTTTCTGTATATGGCAGAAAAAGCGGGACATTATTGGTTTGATTCGCTTAATACAGAAAGAATAAAATTGGGTTCAGCCAAACATAAACTGGTGGATAACGGAGTTTATATTTCTAAGTACAAGATAACTGTCCCAAAAGAATTACACGAATATGAATGAGATATATAAAAAGCAAGTAGCCCTACTAATTAGAATAATGCCCTCTGTTTATAAAATAAATGATTTTGCGGTACATGGGGGCACAGCTATCAATTTGTTTCACAAGAACATGCCTCGTTATTCTGTCGATATTGATATAACTTACATTCCGATAAAAGAACGAGACGAAAGCCTGAGAGCTATCAATGCTCATTTAGTAGAACTAAAGCAGATGATTGAGAAAACAATTCCGGGTATCAAAATTACACATAAGCCCGATGTTTGGAAATTGTTATGTATAAAAGACGGTGCAACAGTAAAGATTGAGGTAAATGGAACTAAGCGAGGGCTTATCGGAGCAACAGAAGATAAAGAACTGTGTGCTAAAGCCCAATCATCATTCAATATGGGATGTAAAGCCCGAATTGTTTCATTTTTACAATTGTACGGAGGTAAAATCTCTGCGGCATTAAGCAGACAACATCCACGTGATTTATTTGATTGTAAATATATGCCTCTTGATCTGCTTGATAAGGTAAAAGATGGTTTGATTTTCTGCCTCTTAGGTAGTGATAAACCGATTTTAGAATCCCTGCAACCGAATCCTGTCAATCAGGAGGAAGCATTGAAAAACCAATTTGAGGGAATGACCGATGTGCCATTCTCTTACGAAGATTATGAAACAACTCGTTGGGAACTCATAGAAAAAGTGAATAATGTGCTGACGAAAGAAGATAAAGAGTTCTTGTTTTCTTTTGAACAGGGAGAACCGCAATGGGAGAAATGTTGTGCCGGAGATTTGAGCGAGTATCCCTCAGTTAGATGGAAGCTTCAAAATATTATTAAGTTGAAAGAAATCAACCCTGAGAAGTTTTCTACCGAAATAGAGAAATTACGGAAATTTCTTTTCAAATAATTTTAATATATGGAGAGAAAAGAGCCAACAGAAGAATTCTACGAAGGTCTGCGAAAACTCATAAAAACATCTGAGGGAATGTACAGGCAGGCAGAAACTGAATTTGCCCCACTAGTTACATTTGTTATTCAGAGTAAATGTAGAGATTCGCAAAAGATAGAGAATTTGCTGGATAGTTTACTCAGTTTTGCCAGTGATGAACGGATATTAATTTTGTTCAAGGAATTGTGTCGATATTACTATTTTATAAATCAGGAAGCCACCTCTTATTATGTGAATGCTTATAAAGAAATGTGGGAGGAAGGTGGTGAAGAAAATGGTTTAGAGTAATTTTAGTTTATTTTTGTTCTTAGAATTATACTTAAAGTATGATTCTTAGCATGATAACAACTGAGATATTCCTAATAGCATTTGTTCATTATAAAACTATTCACTATTTTTGTGTCAAATATGAAATGCGGTGCAAATCGCAGAACCCCCACAGATTCAAATTCGGGGACGGTCTAATTTCAGAGATTATTAAAGCTTATATATCAGGTGGTTACGAAAGGTTAAACATTTCCGCTCTCTCCACAAACAAGGCTGAAAATCAGCGAATTACAGAAATAGTACCCAATTTTACACTCAAAAATGTAAAGTTGGGTGTTTTTTATTTTATCTGTCTTGGGAAGCCTATTGTTTTTTTAACCGGGCAACAACTATTTTCGACGCAGGAACAAAGATATAATTGTTATACCACATTCCCTCTTTTATCCTGTCCTCCAAAAACGACTGAGTATCAGTGTCTCCAAAGATACTTTTTCGAGCAATTTCCTGTAGTTGTAAATTCGTGAACGACACTGATTCATTAAGATAGTAATGGATAGCTATCTGTTCCAAAAAGAAATTTCTTTTTTCATAAAGGAAATAAGGAGTTTCGGCATCTGCCTGCTTTTCATAGATTTTCTCTAACTTACCAATCATGTCGCGGTATTGGTTTCCCTGCTTGACACAATCTTCCAACTTACGGTTTTTCATTTCCCCGTATGAGTACGCCAGACACTCGGCCATGATGGAATATACCTTACCTTTAGTTGCTGGGAATGTATGGTTCAAGTAGATACCTTCACTTAGAAACCGGGGATTGTCGGTTGCTGTAAGCTTATTCTTCATGTGTTCGCCACCTCCGTGGAGCATGACCTTTTGTTCTTTCAGCGTGCTGCCGAAATAAGAATCATTCGTCAATTTTCCAATGATTGACTTTTGCCGGGAATCAAAGAAATCACCATTTAAGGCATTGTATGTATCGTGTAAGTTTTGGACTATATTGTTTATGTAACGGACAGTCATGAAAGGATACTTCCCTGTTAGATTCTCCTTCCCTGCCTGTTCCGACAGAAGTTTAACTTGGGAGAAAAAGTGTTCATCCAACTTTTTTCCCGAGACAATCAGGCTTTGAACTTCTGTTTTATTTGCTCCACCCAATTGAGACAAATAGGGAATCAATATCAATTCGATTGTGGTCTGATAAGAAAACTCCAAGTCTGTTCCACCAATGGATATAGGTTTATTTTTCCGTGTCTTGTTCCACCTTCTGATATGATTAAGAAATAGGATATCTTCTTCTGTATAGACCATTTTCGATAACTCATTTGCCAAAAACAAATCTGCTTCCCTATCATCGTCCAAATGAACGTAATAGTTGTAGTATTCAACTATCGAATAAGGTAACTCCAAAATAATCAGAGGAAAATAATCATACGTATTTAGTGCAAATAAAATCCGATTCCTTAAGTTATATATGTGTGTTGCATAATGGGTTTCACCCATCAATACGACTTTATTAGCTGCTACTACTTCTTGTAAAAAAGAAAGGTCTTCAATATTGGAAAATGTAGTGTTTATATCATCATTCGAAAAAGTCCCATTGTTATATATGCTGTCGGCATACAGGTTTTCCGATGCCTTTTTGTAAGAGTAAAAAGGAATTATATCCTGAGCCGATACGAAAGAAGTATAGAGAAGTATTTGTATAAGTAAAATCAGTACTTTCATTAAATTGGTTGTATTAATTTGTTTTCTTTTATCTGCAAAGATACACATTTAATCCCTTTATTTCGGTATTCTCCCCAAATCGAAAGATTTGAGGATTGTTGCTTTTATGTGGATTTATCCATGCAAAATAAACGATAATGTCTTTATTTTGCTCGTATTTTAATGGTGGTTATTTTAATCATCATTAAAATAACAGAAAGAAATGTTGTCAGATTGAACAATTTGACATATCTTTGTAATCACCATTACCGCTATCGGTAGCTATTGGGATAGTAAAGGCGAAAATGAAATTGACCTGCTTGCCCTGAATGATTTGGATAAAACTGCTATTGTTGCCGAAGTAAAGCGTAATCCCAAGAAAATTGATATGGCTTTGCTTCAGTCGAAAGCCGATTCAATCAAAAAAGAACTTGCAAAATACGATGTTGAGCTAAGGAGCTTATCGATGAATGATATGTAGTTTAACTTTAGTGAATTAAAATGGATAAGCAACAAACTAAAAAGAAATCCTATGCTATTTCAGTATCCGAAACACAAAAATTAGTGCCAACGGAAAATAACGGCAAATGGGGATTTTTAGATGCAGAAACAGGAGAAGTGATTACCCCGCTTATGCTGATTTTGCAATAAATATACGAACTATTCTCCGTACAACAAGTTCACCGCATCAAGAATTGGAATCTTTCCGTTATATCCACCATTGTTTCGTTTTCAATCCGGTAGAATCGTTGATTGGTGGATGCACAATCTAATCCTCCCAGATGCTCCATATAAGGACCCAATTTGATAAAATCAAAATATCGTAAAGCACAGTCTTCGGGCAAATGTTGCCTGCCCGAATACCATGCTATTTTGATACGTTTATTAGTTGTTCTTCGTAAAAAAAACGATAGGCGTTCTACTTCCTGCGGGTCGGAATCTCCTCCCATAAAACAGATACAGGTAATGGCATTCCCATATTTTTCAAGCAATCCGGTCAGTACATTTTCATTCAATATTTCGCCCGTATCTTCCATCAGGTAAGGACTGTGGCAACCTTTACAACTATTGGGACAATTGGAAATATTGATTGCCAGGGTTACTTCTCCCGGAACTTCTTGAAAAACGATATCATAATTGTGAAACCGTAGCATAATAACGTCGTTCGGCCTCCTCTTGCCGTGGTTGTGAGAAATTACTGACACGTTTCATGTAACCGATGATACGGGTTAGATAGTCTAGGTTCCGACCTTTGCATGACGGACACTCCTTCAGGTTACGTTTATCGATGTGTCCGCAATCATTACAAACCGTATTCGGGATATTAAAGGTAAAATAGTTGCAACCTTCCTGCGTGGCTACGCACAACAGTTGTTTGTACTGCTCCTTGCTCAAATGTTCCTCCAAATTCAAATGCAAAGCGGAACCTCCTGTCAGGTGTTCGATGTATTTTCGTCCATGTAGGCGGAATTTGTCTATAATATTCAACGAATTGTCTTCCACAATGTAGAAATAACTGTTGTAGCAATTACGCTTGACAATATATCCGGCGCGCTTATCCCATTTAGCATGTTTTACGCCCACGTTTTCGGCAGGAATCATTTCACAGTTGAACATCACGTCTTTTGTCCGGTATTTCTTATTATACCGTTCTATAAGTCCGAGTATTTGCCGGACAAACTCCACATACCTGGGGTTATCGTTTATTTCAATTCCTAAAAATTCTGCAGCTTCTACCATACCATTTACACCGATAGTAAGATACTGACGGCTAAGATTAATGTATCCGGCGTCAAATAAAGGTAACATTCCTTTTTGTTGCATGTATTTCAGGTTTTCGTTGTATGCCAACTGTACCTTATGTACCAAATCAACAATTTCTTCCAGATAGAACTGGAAAAGTATCCCTTTACCGACAGCGTGTTGAATACAACGGTTCAGATTAACGGTCAATACACTTTTTGAACCTGTGGAAACTCCGCCTGCACCCAACGTGTAACTAATCCATTGTCTTGAATTTCATTACGTAAACGACAACAACTACTTAAAGAATCGGCATTATCGCTCATATAGGTAAAGAACGAATGTCCTTCGGCGTACATTTCGGCGGTAAAATCGCCATATTCCTTATCTTTCGGTTCTCCGTTTTCGGTTAACAGCGCCATTGTTTCAACGGGAAAAGTCAGGATGGAACGGGTACGCTCACGGTTAAACCACTTCATAAAGCGTTTTTGTAACCAACTAAGCGATTCCCAATCGGGTTTACTTCCGTCGGGAAATATAAAGTTTTCAAACAGGCTTTCGAAATAGTAGCGGTCGTAGTACGAGATATTCCAAAATACTGCCTGAAAGTTTCTTGCACCGGTAGGTTGGTTGATGGAATAAACGATTTGCTCAAAATGGTCGGTAATTACCTTATCAACGGTACGCTGTTTTTTTGATAAATCGACTACTTTACCGGCATGTAAATAGTAATCCTTACCGTATTCCAATCCGATGAAATAGTTCATATACATTAGAAATTCAGGTGTGGCACAGGCTCCGCTCAACATACTGGAAATCATAAAAACCATATTCACAAAACCACCGCAAAACGAACGAAGGTTGGTCGGAGCTTTTGAGTTCCCTCCGATGGATGTCGTACCGCCAATCAACCAAGGATACATGGTAATACTGGCGCAGTAGTTTGCTAAACTGGTTTCGTCGTTTTTGTAGATGTAATGGTTGTTCAGTAAATCAATGTATTTGTCGGAAACTTCTTTCCCGAACATTTCTTTCAGGCGGTCGGTCAGCATCCGGCGATTGAGCCGTATGAAGTTAGATTTGGGTAATTCGCCGATAAGTGTGGCCATGTTTTTGTTTTCCACGTTGGCGTTGGCATCAAATTTGCTGCCTGAAGCGGCGTTCGAGGCATCGCAGTAATCCATCAGGAATTTGAGTTTGTCGCGTACTTCACGGTCTTCCAAATGCTTTTGCCTGTAAAGCATGTAGGATTTTGCAACTGCATAATACTTTTCAGCCATTAATGCTATTTCCACCTGATTCTGTACTTCTTCAACCGTAATATCGTTCGTGATATTCACACGACACAAAATATTACCGATGACATCCTGCGTAGCAAAACTACCGACTGATAAAAATGCCTTCGATATGGCATTCTTGATTTTTTCAATGGAAAAAACTTCTTTTTCCCCATCTCTTTTTACAATGAATAATTCCATAATATAACCTGTTAAATGATTACTATCAAAACAGGACATAACAGGAAAGAGGATACGAAAGAAGGATAATCTGAAACCCGTCCTGTGTCGCCTTTCACCCGAAAGCCCCAGTATGTAACATCAGGCAGGTCTTCTGACTTGTTCCGGGTAAGTGCGCCTTCCCATCAAAATCGACAGTGGCGTAAGGATGCACTCCTTTTTGCGAAACTTACAGCTACGGGGATAGTTCCCGACTTTCACGGGATTCCCTTTTAATCTCAGTTACTTTTAATTGCAACAGTGAGAACCAAATGTTCGTAACAAAGGTACGATTTATTTTTATCGAAACATAATATTGAATGATATTTGAGTCACTAATTTATTCATGTGAACTACACTTTTCACATTTCCCCTTAATCAATACTTCATATTCTTCTGCAACAAAACCTTTGGAAATACGGTTTTCCGGAATAAATGTTTCTTCGAGGCAAGTAACGGAATGGCACACCTTACAAAAAAAATGAACATGGTTGCCGGAATGTTCGTGATCCAGCTGATTCAGCGCGTACTTGACGGTAATATTGTCAACCGTTATGCGGTGTATAATATGGACGTCTAAAAGCGTTTGTACAGTACGATAAAACGTAATTCGATCATACAAATCACCCATTTCGGACTTTATTTCGCTTTCGGTCAACGATATACTTTTTTTTTGCAGGATATTGATAAGCATTACCCGTTGAGCGGTTTTCTTCAGCCCTCTATTTTTCAGAATATCTATTGCATTCATTCTTCAACAACAAATAAATCTTACAAAAATACAGAATTTATTGAAAATAACAAATTTAATAAAATGTACTATTTTTATAATTGCAACATTGTTGCAATTATAAAAA
Source organism: Bacteroidia bacterium (assembly GCA_025999255.1). Classification (GTDB taxonomy): domain Bacteria; phylum Bacteroidota; class Bacteroidia; order Bacteroidales; family Azobacteroidaceae; genus BNXB01. Next base: position 22,901 of record BNXB01000013.1, read on the forward strand.
TATATTCATACATTTGTATCATTGTTTTAATCGCACACAATGGAAAAATTCGTAACAGTTATTTGTACCGGATATATCCGGATCATGTTGATATCTGTGTTTGCAATACCTGTAAATGCACAAGTAACCGATTCCGTGAAAATAATAACGTTAGACGAGGTTGTCGTGAGTAGTTCGTACAAAAAAACAAATAACCTTAATTCGGCACAACACATCGATGTCGTGGACGAAACGTTTTTACGCGAATACTTTACAGGTAATCTGACACAGACATTAGAATATATTCCGGGCGTACATTCTATGGATATCGGTTCGGGATTTTCCAAACCCATGATTCGTGGTATGGGATTCAACCGTATTTCGGTAACGGAAAACGGTATCAAACAAGAAGGGCAACAATGGGGCGCCGACCATGGTCTGGAAATGGATGCTTTTGGCGTAGGACGGGTCAGTATCCGCAAAGGACCTGCATCACTTCTTTACGGAAGTGATGCAATGGGTGGAACCATTGAGATAACACAAATTCCTTCTCCTTCCGAAAACCGGTTTTTCGGGGAATCCGCTTTATTGGGTAAAAGTGTCAATGGGACACTGGGAGGTTCCCTGATGCTCGGATTAAAGAAAAATGCATGGTACATGAAACTGCGTTTTTCCGAACAATATTTCAGCGATTACCGGGTTCCTACTGATACGGTGGTGTATCTGACCCAACGATTACCCATCGAAGGAGGACGATTGAAAAATACCGCCGGTTTCGAGCGGGACTTGAGTTGGTATTCCGACTACAGGAAAGGTCCTTACTACACCAGCTTTGCTGTAAGTAATGCGTATCAGAAAGTGGGATTCTTTACCGGAGCTCATGGTATTCCCGATGCTTCCAGGTTAAAAAACGATGAAAATTCCCGGAATATCGAATTGCCGTACAGCACGGTTAACCATTTGAAGATAACTTCCCGACAACAATATGCATGGGATAAATTCTTCGGGTATTGGGATATCGGATTTCAGAACAACCTCCGTGAGGAATGGAGCCGTTTCCACACGCATTACGGAACACAGGAGCCACCTGCATACAATGCTGATAAAGAACTTGAATTTTCATTGAATACATTCAGTTCTTCCGTGAAAATGAAAACATTTCGTTTTGAGCGTTGGGAACATACCGCCGGATGGGATTTACAATACCAGCAAAACCATATTGCAGGCTATTCATTCCTGTTACCGGAATACAACCGGTTTACAACCGGTTTACTTTGGTTAAGTACTTACCGCCCTAATCAAAAGTTTTCTGTCAGCGGGGGGATTCGTTACGATTACGGACGGTTGGATATATCGGCTTTCCGGGATGTGTATCTGGAAAACTATCTCATCGAACAAGGTTACGACAGTAATATGATTGAATCCTACCAATGGAGGAGTTATTCTGTTGACCGCAAATTCGGCGATTTTTCGGGTTCATTGGGAATCGTATGGAACCCGGACAATATCCACCTGGTGAAAGTGAATATCGGCCGCAGTTTCCGCCTTCCGGGAGCTAACGAATTGGCATCCAACGGCGTTCATCACGGTACGTTTCGCCACGAACAAGGTGATGCATCACTTGATTCCGAACAGGGTTGGCAGTTGGACGCCTCCTATATCTACGAACATAAAGGCATACATCTGACGGTTACTCCTTTCGGTAGCTGGTTCAACAACTACATTTACCTGAAACCTACGGGTGAATGGTCAATTCTTCCTCATGCAGGACAAATTTATCGTTACACAGGAGCCAAAGTTATTTTTGCAGGAGCTGAAGTGGAATTCGACATTGATTTTTTTCGCTGTTTTAACTACCGTCTGGCAGGTGAATATGTGTATAATCTCAACCTGGACGAAAATATCCCGCTTCCGTTCTCACCACCTGCATCCATACGTAACACCCTAACGTGGAAATATAAATATGTCCGGGCACATACGGAATGGCAAAACATTGCATCGCAAAACAGAGTGTCGAGAAACGAAGATGTAACGCCCGGAGCCAACTTGTGGAATATAGGAGCCACCGTGAATATTCCGGTAGGAGGGATCGACGTGGAAATTACCCTGTCGGCTCAAAACCTGTTGGACACAAAATATTATAATCACCTGAGTTTTTACAGGAAAGTAGAAATCCCTGAACCTGGACGAAACTTCCAATTATTAATTATAGTACCATTTAAAAGTAAAATCAAATGAAACTTTACCTTGTATGCCTGATGGCAATTTCTTTCGTAATATTTTCATCGTGCGACAGAGACAATGACAGTGATACTACAAAACCGGTCATCAACCTGATAGAACCTGAAGAAGGAGCTACATTGAAAATCGGCGATGAACACGGCATTCATTTCGAATTGGAACTGTCGGACAATATGATATTAAAATCGTATAAAGCGGATATCCATCCTAATTTCGACGGACACGGACATTCGGCGCCGTTAAAATCCACATCATCGGAAACGGTTGATTTTCACTTCAATAAATCATGGGATGTGCCAGGACAAAAAAATGTAAACATCCATCATCACGAAATTGTGATTCCCGCTAATGCTACACCCGGGAACTATCACCTGATGATTTATTGCACAGATGCTGCAGGAAATGAATCGTACCTCGCACGAAATATCATTTTGAGCACGGAAGGCGGCGAAGAACACGAACATTAAGACTGTCTTTAGAGAGATTTGTCAATCCCGCCCATAAAATTCAGGAAGGGAAAAGCAGTTGCCAATGGCCGACATCCCTCCATTGATCGAATTTCCAACCGATTTCCTTCATGAAGGAAACCTGTTGGAACCCGAATTTTTCATGTAATCTCACACTTTCGTCATTGGGGATATAAATTCCTGCAATCAAAGCATGAGTTTTTGTACGGTCAAGGTTCTGTAACAGATGATCAAATAACATTGAACCTAACCCTTTACCTGTCTGGTCCTTATGCAAGTAGATCGTCACCTCCTGGGTCATGGAATAGGCGCAACGATAATTCCATTCATGCAGATAATAATAACCTACAATTTTATGGTCGATTACTCCCACATAATAGGGAAAACCTGCTCCTGTTAATTTACGGATTCTTTGTTCCATCTCTTCAACCGAAACCGGTTCCGTTTCGAATGTAATTGCCGTATTTTCTATATAATAATTATAAATTTCAGAGATGCCGGCAGCATCTTCCAAAGTAACTTTTCTTATCTCCATATAAATTTATCAGACATATCTTTCAAAATTGCAAAAATAGAAATAATTAATTCTTATTTTTGCACAAACCAGGAATAAAATTACAAACAATATCGGACAGGTTATCAAACAAAATGAAAACTGAATTCAGAAAAGCCTCGGCAACAGACATTGAACGAATCTGGCAAATCATCCTGCAAGCCAAAGAACAGATGCGCTTGCGGAACAGCCGGCAATGGCAAAACGGATATCCAAATGAAGAGAACATCTCCAGGGACGTAGAAAAAGGATACGGTTATGTACTTTGTCTTGACAATTGTATTATTGCCTATGCTGCAGTCATTTTCGACGGAGAACCTGCCTACGAAAATCTAAAAGGAGAGTGGCTCTCAAATCAACCTTACGTGGTCGTACACCGGTTAGCCGTTGCCGACGAAATGAAACAACGTGGAATAGCCACCCTGTTCATGCAAAACGTAGAAAAACTTAGTCGTGAAAATAATATATATAGTTTTCGCGTAGATACGAATTTCGACAACTTATATATGCAAAAAATACTGGTAAAACTGAGATTCACCTATTGCGGCGAAATCATGTATCAAGATGTGCGTATGGCGTACGAAAAAATCTTACAATAAAAATATGTCGAAATGGGCCTTGGGTATACGGTTGAAATCTGCCACAATCCGGAAAATCGATGATGTTTATTTTATAAAGAATACTCAATGAATCTGTTGTTCCTGGGCCTTCGTCAGAATAGCCTCAGGGGTAGCGTCACCCTTTTTAAGGGTTTCAACAGCCTTGAGCACCACAGGGTCATGCTTCATCACCACAGGATAAAGCCATTCATTTCCGAAAACATTCCCTATAATATAAGCAATGGTTTGGTTTTGTATGATATTATATGAAATGTTGATTAAATGAAGTTTTGGCCTGATACCCTGAGTCCCGGCAAATGAAACTATGTCATTTACAATAGGTTCTTTGGAAAGGTAATTATATAAGGATTCATAATTTTTATATTTTTTCAGCATTTCTCTTCGTTGATCAACATATTTAAATGCATAACGGTAAAAAATGTTATAATTTTCAAGGTTCATGTAATAGGAAGTCACTCCACTCGTATCCCGGGGAACAAAAATATCCGGCATGATCCCACCTCCTCCGTAAACTACCCTCCCAACGGACGTATAATATTTCAAGCTTTCATCGAATTTAATACTATCCTGAGAAAATGCCTCTCCGTGATAGAAACGATCAAGCCATTCCTGTTCGTACTCGCCGG
>BNXB01000014.1 GCA_025999255.1 Bacteroidia bacterium
TTCAAAATATTTTTTCCATTACTGATATACAGTTGCTTTATTCATGGTCGCAATTTCTTCATCGAAACCAAGATTTCAAAGAAATGAATAATGTTGGTAATCGACAATACAGTTGTGCATTGAGTAAGTATATTCAGTTTGTAGAAACACTTGTTGATGAAAATACTGAAAGTGCGGTACTAAAGAATGAAGGGAAAAGAAAGTCACATATTCTTCGTGTTACTTATCCCAATGGTCGTATAGTGGAAGAAAGAATGGTTTATAAAACATTAATGGATGTAATATCCACTGCCGGAGCAGCAAGAGTAAAATCTTTAGGAATAATGTTGAATGGAACAAACTTAGTTTCCGACACCATTATTCCACGTTATGAGATATCACAGAAACCAATAGGAGACGAACTGTTTGTTATGACTTGTTCTGATACGGCTACAAAAAAGTCTATAATACAACAAATCTCAAATGCTTTTAATATGGGATTAAAAATAGAGGAAATTTCTATCATCTAAAGATTTTATAGAGAGTATTTTACATCTGCCTCCCATACCTCCGTTTTTTCTTCTTCTTTCGCAAGGGCATAGGCTGGTTATCATCATGCTGCCCCGGCTCCGGTGTCAGTACCGATAGCAAAGTTCCGACGGGCGAATTATCCCCCGAATATCCTTTAGCCGATTGCGGTTGTTTTTCTTCATGGGCGGTTTGCATCGCCGGATGCGGATTCTCACGAACGGGTGTCGGCGTAACCGATTGCAGATCCTCACGGTGTTCTTGTGGCTGTGAAAAATCTACGAACCGTGCGGAAAGCGCATTGGCTGAAAACTCCTTACCCAACGCGGAGCCATTCAATACCGTGCGGCTGTTATGGTCGATAAACGTTACCCCGAACAAACGTCCTCCATTACCGTAGCGCAATAGCACGTCAATACCTTTCTTCTGCAAGTTCGCTCGAAACTCGCTTCCTGTGCGGGCTTTCGTCATGGACACAGAAACGATAGCGCGGGTATCAGCAACAATTCCCTTTGCTTTGATTTCCTCGCCTGATTTTTTCATCGTTTGCTCCAATGCCTCGATACCATATTGCTTGCCGAACAGGGAAGATTTCAGCGGTTTGCCTACACGGTTACCATCGGCGTCCAACGCCGAATACACCAATCCCGTGTATTGGTGTCCCTGATTATTCCCCTCGACTTTCTCTACTCCTATATTATATAAGGAAAGTAACGCCCGGTACTCGCCGAGCGATTGAAATTTATACATGCTCGTCAAAGGCTTGATAGCATTGGCGACTTGCTTTTTCAGGTCGCTGCGCGAAGCATCTACCGGAGAAAGCTGCCACGTCTCGCCCTGCTTCCTGTCTTTTGGGTGCAGGCCATATTTCTTTTCAAGGTCATCGGTAATCTTCCGGCTCCGTTCAAAATCCTTTTTGTCGCTGATTAATGAGCCGTCGCTGCGGACACGGGTAGAAACAATGTGCAAATGCTGGCGGTCTATGTCCTCGTGTTTGAATATCATGTAGGGCTGGCCACCGAAACCCAGCTTCTCCATATACTCCCGTCCGATGTCGGCTAATTGCTCATCGGTCAGCTTATCCTCCGGGTGCGGATTCAGGGAAATATGGATAATTCCGCGCGTAGTTGTTACCTGCGGGGGCATAGCCCGTTCAAAATCCCGCATACATTCCCCTACGGAAAACTGCCCGTCGGCAGGAACAAAGACACGGTTTGTTTCCAGAATCTTACCCAAACCCGCATCAATTTTCTCCTGATTGTAGGCCAACGCGCCGTACAAATTATTCCCTATATGTATATCCGCAACCATGTTTTCTACGCTATTCAGGCAAATATTCTTTCTTGAATTGCTCGCACAACCGCAACACTTCCCGCCCGATTTTCGACAATTCTATCGTTTCCTGCTCCAATTTATAGAGCATCGCTAACGCTTTTTTCTCGCCGAAAGTGGTGTGAAGCTGCTTCACCACCTGATTGTAATTCACGCCGATGGAACGGATTTGCCCGTACAAAGCAGAGAGTTTCATCACAAAATCGAGAGCCGAACTGTCGGTTTTTATCACGCGCAACGCTTCGCCAAAAATACGGGCAAGGATAAAACGCGCCTTTGAGCGGATGCCCGACTGCTCGTACATGGTGAGGAACTCGGCGAACTGCGCATCGGAAAAACGCACCATTACGCAGTTTCCTGCCGGGTCACTCTTGGGCGGTCGTCCGCCTTTTCCCCGTTTACGGGGTTCTTTACTTTCATTCATAACACGGATTTTAAAGTGGTTCATAAATCCGTCACGGCGGGTGCAGCATCGCCCCTAAACTACCGACTTCGGAGGTAGTTTGCCCCCTGCAAGGGCAAGGGTTTTCCGGTTACGGAAAACGTTTCGCGTTACGCGAAACATACCTTGCTATTTGCCCAGACGCAAATGAAAATCTGCCCACAGGGGCAGCTTTTGTTCCGGCTTCGCCGAAAGAAAAGTCGGCACGTCAAAGGGCAGTTTTGGGAGGGATAGCTAAACCTTAAAAGGCGACCCCGCACCCGACCGTAACGTTATCGCCGGCAAAGTTACGGGCATATCCAATGCGCTGTGTGTCACTCATCGACGCCACTCGAAGCCAGAAGCTGCCACCACCCGAAAACATGGTGATTACCTCAAAAAGAAGGCTTTCCTTTGCCGCTGAAAACAATTTTAAAAGAACATGTAAACGCATAAAATTTCATGTGTTTCAAACTTTAAAATCGGATAAGAATAAATCAACGAAAATTTCAAAGGGTGTTTATTCCAAAAATCAAAAGGATAAAAAGACAGATGAATGAACGGATGAATGAATGAGCGGATAAAAGGGTACGGGATTATCGGATTACAGCGATAATACGGTAATACGATGAAAAATTAAAATAGCAATAAAAGAATATTTAAATATTTATCCTTTTACTTTTTTATTCAAATAAGACTGTATATCAACGAATAACATTTTGAAAATCCGTAAAAGTAAATAAGCGAATAGAGAAACATAAAAATAGAAAGTTAAACAACCGATTGTATAATTAAAACAATGTTCAAATGAAAACAAATCCTGTTTATGTGGCCTTTGCCACGCAAAAAGGGGGAGCAGGCAAAACTACCCTGACTGTACTGGTCGCAAGCTACCTGCATTATGTGAAAGGCTGCAACGTGGCTGTAATCGACTGCGATTACCCGCAGCATTCTATTGTCGGGATGCGGGAACGCGACTTGGTTTTAGCTACGGAAGATGAACACTACAAGGGCATGGCCTATGAACAGTTTACCCGGCTGGGCAAAAAAGCCTGGCCTGTGATCGGCAGCAGCCCGGAGGAAGCCCTTGCCGATGCCGACTACCTTGTCCCACAGGGTAATTATGATTTCATCTTCTTCGACCTGCCCGGCACGGTCAATAACAAGGGCGTGTTAAGCACCCTGTTGAACATGGACTATATCATAGCCCCCATTGCCGCCGACAGGGTGGTCATGGAAAGTACGCTGGACTACCTTATCGCCTTGCGTGACCAGGTAAGGGCTGTTGGTAAAACCCATATCAAAGGGACGTACCTGCTGTGGAATATGGTCGATGGCCGCGAAAAATCGGAACTATACGACGTTTACGAGGCGGTTATCAGGGAATTGGAATTTACGACCCTTCAAACGTTTGTCCCGGACAGCAAGCGTTTCCGCAAGGAACAAAACACCGGTCACAAAGCCCTGTTCCGTTCTACGCTGTTCCCGGCGGATAAATCGCTGGTGAAAGGTAGCAACATGGACGCGCTTGTCGATGAACTGTTGGGAATCTTAAAGTAACAGGTTATGGCAAGGGAAAAAATTGAAGCGGACGAAGTTTCTTTCATCCATCAGGTAGGTAACCGTGAGAGGCCGTTGAAAGCCTCCATGGAGCAGGCGGAAGCACCTAAAACGGCAATTGCACCCTTACCGGAAGAGCCGGAGGAGGTAAAGGAGCAGGAAGCGCCCCGCGAAGAAACCAAACGGCGTCGTGGTAAGGCACAGGATTACAAATCCCTTTTTGTAAAAGAGGTTGCCGGGGGTAAGGCGCGTGTAAACAAAGTGGTGTATATCCGCAAGGAACACCACGACCGCATCCTGAAAGTTGTACAGGTTATCGGCAAAAACGAGGTTTCCCTGTTCAGTTTCCTCGACAATGTGCTGGAGCACCATTTTTCAACCTTTCAGGGCGAATTGAGCGAATTGTATGAGAGCAGTATCGACAAAAGTTTTTAATCAACTAATAAAGACAAAGAAAATGAAAAAGATAATAATATTCGGGCGCGGCAAAAGCTCACAGGGTACGCCGGCCGACAAAACCGTTCCGGCAGTAAAACCGAAGACGGCCTATACCGACAAATTCCTTAAACGCCGGGAACTGAGAACCCGTCAATGCGTGTATATCAGCCATGACGTACACGGGATTGTCGCCCGCCTGGTACGGTCGTTCACTGACCAGGGCAGGGATATTACCGTTGGCGGTTATATCGACACGGTGCTGACGGAACACTTCAAAGAGCACCGGCAGGAAATCAACGAACTCTACCGCCAACGCAATGGCGACCTGTTTTAGTCCATGATACGGATATTCATTACAGCCATCGTGCTGTACCTGATTTTCCTCGCCTGCTACCTCGTGTGGGAACGGTCGGTAAAACGGAAAAGGAACGCAGCGAAACGCCCGGCGTTCAACCCGTTCAAGTCGCCGCCCAGAGAGGACATCATCGGGAAAAGCGGCTTCGACCTGCGCCACTCGCTGCCACAAGCTACCACGCTGATTAAAAGCGAAAAACGTGAAGAAAATACGCCTACATTTGCTCCCGGAAACGCAGGTAGGGAAAACCCGGAAACTCCGGCAACGATCCCTCCCTCCGAGTTGGACAAGGTTTTTTCTTCGGGCACGACGGATGATTCCGGCGAAATAGATTTAAGTTTCAACGACGAGCCGGAGGGGTCAGCATCCGACGGTTACGAAGACAACGTAGATTCCGAAGAAAGCGACGAAGCGGGGGAACCCGCCGGGGCAGGTATGGCGACCGGGGTAAATTTCGACGACTTGTCGGGCATGGTGAAAACGGTGGAAAATCCAGAAGCCGCCAGTTCCGAACAGCGGGAAGAAGCCGGGCGGGTTCTGGCAGAGGTCAGACAGACCGATATGTTTGAACAGGCCGTATCCGGCCAGCCGAAAAAGAAAGCCACCGCCGGTAAGCTGATGGATGACTATTTCGCCGCCTACCACCGCCGCAAGCGGGAAGCGAGCGAAACGAATGATGAACCAGGCGTGAAAGCGCCCAAGGACTTTGATCCGCGGGCATTCGCATAGTGATTAACAATTAAAACAAAGAGGTATGAAGCAAAGAGATTACGGTTAGCTCACGGACGCCAACCACTGAAAAAATTCGAGAAAGTAAAAAAAGCAATTATCCACCGGCGGCGCGTGGGGACTAATCCCGCCCCATGCCCGCCAAATTAAAAAAAAAATTAGCAATGACAAGGAAAAAGATTCTTATGTCGGCGGTGGCTATCCTTGCCGCTGCCAACGCCTTCGCACAAGGCAACGGTATCGGCGGTATCACCGAAGCGACCAACATGGTCACCAGTTATTTCGACCCCGGCACAAAACTGATATACGCCATCGGCGCCGTTGTGGGGCTGATCGGCGGTACCAAAGTGTATAACAAGTTCAGTTCGGGCGACCCCGACACGAGCAAAACCGCCGCGTCGTGGTTCGGAGCGTGTATCTTCCTGATTGTAGCCGCCACCATCCTGCGCTCCTTCTTTTTATAATCACTCCAAACAACTAACAGAATGGAGTATAATATAAATAAAGGAATCGGAAAGAGCGTCGAGTTCAAGGGTTTGAAAAGCCAGTACCTCTTTATTTTCGCGGGCGGACTGCTGGCCGTGTTCGTTGTCTTCGTCATTATTTATATGGCGGGTGTCGATCAATGGTTTTGCATCGCTTTCGGCGTGATTGCCGCCTCCTGTCTGGTATGGTTGACCTTCAACCTGAATGCGAAATACGGGGAACACGGGCTGATGAAACTGCTGGCCAAACGCCAACACCCGCGTTTCCTTATCAATCGCAAAAACTCGTGCCGCTTCTTCCTGCACCGTAAGAGAAAGGAGGCCGCGTATGCGTAACACACTAAAAGCAGCCACCATCGAAAGCAAGTTCCCCTTGCTTTCGGTGGAGCACGGCTGCATCATCAGCAAGGACGCAGATATTACGGTCGCCTTTCGGGTGGACTTACCCGAACTGTTTACCGTAACCTCCGCCGAATATGAAGCGATCCACTCGGCATGGGCGAAAGCCATCAAGGTTTTGCCGGATTACTCGATAATCCACAAGCAGGACTGGTTCGTGAAGGAACGCTACAAACCTGCTACGGACAGGGAAGACATGAGTTTTTTGTCCCGCTCGTTTGAACGCCACTTTAACGAACGCCCGTACCTCAATCACACCTGTTTCTTATTCCTGACAAAAACGACGAAAGAAAGGATGCGTATGCAGTCCAACTTCTCGTCGCTCTGTCGCGGGTTTATCCTGCCGAAAGAAGTAAACAGGGAAACGGCGGTGAAATTCATCGAAGCCGTCGGGCAGTTTGAGCGTATAGTAAACGATTCGGGGTTTATTACCTTGACGCGCCTGACCTCCGATGAAATCACGGGAACGCCGGAAAGCGCGGGACTGGTGGAAAAATACTTCGCCCTGTCGCTCGACGACACCACCTGCTTGCAGGATATGGAACTCGGAGCCGATGGCCTGCGGGTAGGCAGTAACACGGTCTGTTTGCACACGCTTTCGGACGTGGATGATTTGCCCGGAACGGTCGGGACGGATATGCGCTACGAAAAACTGTCCACGGACAGGAGCGATTGCCTGCTTTCGTTCGCCGCTCCTGTCGGCCTGCTGCTCCCGTGCGACCATGTCTGGAACCAGTATATTTTCCTGGACGACAGCGCGGAAAACCTGCGGAAGTTTGAAAAATCCGCAAGGAACATGCAGTCGCTTTCAAGGTATAGCCGTGGAAACCAAATCAATAAGGAGTGGATCGACAAGTACCTGAACGAAGCGCACAGCTTCGGCTTGACTTCTGTCAGGGCGCACTTCAACGTCATGGCGTGGAGCGACGACGCGGATGAACTCAAGCATATCCGCAACGACGTAGGCAGCCAGTTGGCGCTCATGGAGTGCAAGCCGCGCCACAACACGGTGGATGCGGCAACGCTCTATTGGGCGGCCATGCCGGGCAATGCGGGGGATTTTCCGAGTGAAGAATCGTTTTATACATTCATAGAGCCTGCCCTGTGCTTCTTCACCGGGGAAACCAACTACAAAAGTTCGCCCTCGCCGTTCGGTATCAAGATGGCCGACCGTGTAAGCGGCAAGCCTATCCATGTGGATATATCGGATTTACCGATGAAGCAGGGTATCATTACCAACCGCAACAAATTTATTTTGGGGCCGAGTGGTAGCGGAAAATCCTTCTTCACCAACCACATGTGCCGCCAGTATTGGGAACAGGGGACGCACGTCGTCCTTGTGGACACGGGTAACAGCTATCAGGGGCTTTGCAATTTCATCAACCGCCGGACACACGGCGAAGATGGCGTGTATTTCACCTACACGGAGCAAAACCCCATCAGTTTTAACCCGTTCTACACCGACGACGGCGTGTTCGACATTGAAAAAAGGGAAAGTATCAAGACCTTGATCATGACCCTTTGGAAACGCGACAACGAACCACCCTCGCGGGCGGAAGAAGTCGCCCTGTCCAATGCCGTCAGCCTGTATATCGACCGGCTGAAATACGACAAATCGGTCGTACCCTCCTTCAACACGTTCTACGAGTTCGTGAAAACGGACTATGCGGCCATACTCGACGCCAAGAAGGTCAGGGAAAAGGATTTTGACCTGGCTAACTTCCTGAACGTGCTGGAACCCTACTACCAGGGCGGCGAGTACGACTTTCTGCTCAACTCGGAAAAGCAGTTGGATTTGCTGTCTAAACGCTTCATTGTCTTTGAAATAGATGCGATTAAGGATCACAAAATCCTGTTTCCCATCGTAACCATCATCATCATGGAAGTTTTTATAGGCAAGATGCGCAGGTTGCAGGGTATCAGGAAGATGATACTAATTGAAGAAGCGTGGAAGGCAATCGCCAAAGAGGGTATGGCAGAGTACATCAAGTACCTCTTTAAGACTGTCCGGAAGTTCTTCGGGGAGGCGGTTGTCGTCACCCAGGAAGTCGATGATATTATCGCTTCGCCTATCGTCAAGGAAAGTATCATCAACAACTCCGACTGCAAGATACTGTTAGACCAGCGCAAATACATGAACAAGTTCGACAGTATCCAAGCCCTGCTGGGTTTGACCGAAAAAGAGAAAGGCCAAATCCTCTCCATCAACATGGCCAATAACCCTTCAAGAAAATACAAGGAGGTGTGGTTTGGTCTGGGCGGGGTGCAGTCGGCGGTGTACGCCACCGAGGTCAGCGCCGAGGAATACATGACCTACACGACCGAGGAAACGGAGAAGCTGGAAGTGATGCAAAAAACCGAAGAACTGGGTGGGAATATCGAACTGGCGATTAAACAGATAGCCGAAAGCAAGCGAAATAAAAATTAAGTATTAACCGGGGCTTTACGCCCCATAACCACTAAAAAAATCATGTCAGGTAAATTAAGTAAAGAACAATTGGAAAAGCTGGCGCTCTACACCGCGGGAATCAACAGTATCCTCGTGGAAGCGTTGCTGGCTTCGCCGTCGCCGGAATCGAAAGACGGGGAAGGAGAACGGGATGTTGAGGTAGAAATCTTCATTGTCGAAAAGGACAAAGAGCCGAAACCCCAAAAGTAAGGAGGATGCGCCATGTTCAGGAAAAATAGCAATGTACCAGACCCATGTACCGCGCGGACGCATTTCCCCCTGCGGGAAATCGCCGGACGGTGGGTAAGCCCCGGCGGGTCGCCGGAAGTGCGTATAGTTTTCACGGGGACGCGCTACCGGCTGGAGTTTTCCTATGACGCCGCCACGGTCTTTACCTGCCCGATCCGCCACCAGTGGGGAGTTACGTTCTTCTACCTGTACGGGCGCATCAGGATAAGTTATGACGCCGAAAGGGAGGCGCTTTTGCTTTCCGACTACGGCGAATATATCCGGGCGGATGAGGAATAGCCCATACGTGGCTATTCCCGCGCCGGATAAAAAAAATCAGTAATAACAATCAAAAAAAATCAAGTAAATGAAAAAGATGTTTTTATGCCTTATGGCAATCACGCTTTTCTTCGGTTATGAAGCAAAAGCACAATGGGCGGTCATTGACCCATCGAATCTCGCGCAGAATATCCTGACGGTTTCCAAAACCGCCACCACTGCGACCAATGTAATTAACTCCTTCAAGGAAATGCAGAAAATCTACGATCAGGGGAAACAGTATTACGACAAATTGCAGTCGGTACACAATCTGATCAAAGATGCCCGCAAAGTGAAAGAGACGGTAGAGCTGGTCAGCGAAATATCGCAGATATATTCCACCAACTTCAACAGGATGCTGACGGACAAGAATTTCACGCCGGCAGAACTGGAAGCCATCGGGGAAGGATACGCCAAACTGCTGAAAGAGAGCGGAAACCTGCTTTCGGATATAAAGGATATCGTTTCGGCCACCAACGGGCTTTCCATGACCGATGCCGAGCGTATGGACGTGATAGGCGGGATACATGCCAAAATGGTCGAATACCGCAACCTTGTCCGGTACTATTCCCAAAAGAGTATCTCCGTTTCCTTTATCCGCAGCCAGCAGTCGGGCGACATGGAGCGGGTACGCGCCCTGTATGGCAGTCCATCCGAAAGATACTGGTAACAACAATGAAGAATTAAGAATTAAAAAATAAAAATGATGTTGTTAGCAATAGATTTTGAGAACCTGCACCAACTTCTTCGGAACCTGTATCAGGAAATGATGCCCCTGTGCGGCGACATGGTGGGTGTGGCCAAGGGCTTGGCAGGCTTCGGCGCACTGTTCTATGTAGCCTGCCGCGTATGGCAGGCTTTAGCCAGGGCGGAGCCGATAGACGTATATCCGCTGTTAAGGCCGTTTGCGATTGGCTTATGCATTATGTTTTTTCCGACGGTGGTATTGGGAACTATCAATGCCGTTATGTCGCCCGTCGTCAAAGGGACGCATACCATACTGGAATCGCAGATAACGGACGTACACGACCTGCAGAAGCAAAAAGAACAGTTGGAATACGATGCGCGGGTGCGCGAGGGCAAGGCGTGGCTGGTCAATGATGAAGTGTACGACCAGAAGATGAAGGATTTGGGAATACTGGATGCGACGGAGAAGCTCGGCATGTGGGTGGAACGCGGCTTTTACGACATGAAGATGTGGTTCCGGCAGTTGATCCGGGATTTCTTTGAACTGCTGTTCAATGCCGCTTCCCTGACGGTCGATACCCTGCGTACCTTCTTTTTGGTCGTGCTGTCCGTATTGGGGCCGGTGGCCTTCGCCTTCGCCGTTTATGACGGTTTCCAGTCCACGCTGACCGGGTGGCTCTCCCGCTACATTAGCGTGTACCTGTGGCTGCCCGTGGCCGACCTGTTTTCGGCGGTGCTGTCCAAAATACAGGCGCTCATGCTGAAAACGGACATCGCCCTGCTGCAAGACCCTTCTTATGTGCCGGACGGCTCGGACGGGGTACATATCATTTTCCTGATTATAGGAATTATCGGGTATTTCAGCATCCCGACGGTGGCTAACTGGATTATCCAGTCGGGCGGCATGGGAAGCTCGATGAAGGGGGTTAATTCGATGGGAAACAAAGGCGCTGCAATGGTTGGAGGCGCAGCCGGAGCCGCTGCCGGGAATATGGCCGGACGCGCCGGGGGTGCTGTTAAAAATATCGCGGGACGCCTGCTGAACAGGTCGAAAAGTGAATAAGCAATTAATAATTAAAACAATGGAATTTAAATCATTAAAAAACATCGAAACAAGTTTCAGGCAGATACGCCTCTTTGGTATCGTGTTCCTTGTGGCGTGTACGGCGGTTACGGGCTATTCCGTATGGTCGTCGTACAGTTTCGCCGAAGCGCAGCGGCAAAAGATATATGTCCTCGACGGGGGCAAGTCCCTGATGCTTGCCCTCTCGCAAGACCTTTCGCAGAACCGCCCCGTCGAAGCGCGGGAACATGTCAGGCGGTTTCACGAACTGTTCTTTACCCTTTCCCCGGATAAGTCAGCCATCGAAAGCAACATCACAAGGGCTTTGTTCCTGGTGGATAAGAGCGCTTTCAAGTATTATAAGGATATGGCGGAAAAGGGGTACTATAACCGGATTATTTCGGGCAATATCAACCAGACTGTTGCGGTCGACAGCGTGGCGCTTGACCTTAATGTTTATCCGTACATGGCTGTAACCTACGCCCGGCAGATGATTATCCGGGCGTCGAACATCACCGAACGCAGCCTGATTACACGCTGCAACCTGATTAATTCGGTGCGCTCGGACAACAACCCGCAGGGCTTCACGATGGAGAAGTTTGAAATCATTGAAAACCGCGATGTGCGGGTATTGGAAAGGTAGGCAGGCTATGGTAAAGAAATTATTCAGCAAAATCAATGAGTGGCTGGAAGACGCCCTGCGCGGACTCATCGGACGAATGACGCCCGGCCGCCGGGTAATCCTCATACTGACGATGCTCGTCGTATTCGGCGGCCTGTCTATCTACATGACCGTAAGCAGCATCTACAACTTCGGCAGGGACAGGGGCGAGCGGATGCAAATAGAGCGCATTGAAGCCCTGAAGCTCCAGATTGAACAATCCCAAAGGGACAGTATTAACAATTTAAATAGATATGAATATGAACGAACAGGTAAGTAACGGGGTGCAGCAGTCCCCCGAACCACCATCGGCGGCGGATGTAAGGCCGGAAACAAAAAAGGAAGCCCGCAGTACCGCTCCCAAGAAGGAACTTACTCCGGCTGAAATGCAAAAACGAAAGAAAATGCTCATCATGCCGCTGTTCTTCCTGGTTTTCGGCGCGGTCTTATGGCTGATTTTCGCCCCGTCCGGCAAGGACAAGGAAAAAGAGGCGCAGCAAGCCGGGCTGAACGTAGAACTGCCGATGCCGACTGATGGCGGGCTGGTATCCGACAAGCGCGACGCTTACGAGCGGGAAGCCATGCAGCAGAAGCAGCAGGATCGGATGCGCTCATTGCAGGATTTTTCCTACCAGCTTTCCCAGGCGGAGGAAAAAGCCAAAGCGGAGGTTCCCCAGTCCGTGGACTATTACGAAGCCCCGTCCCGTAATTCCGCCATCCAGTCCTCGACAGCTGCCTACCAGGACATCAACAAACAGTTGGGCGCGTGGTATGAGCAACCGGAAGCGGATGAACAACTGCAAGCGGCGTTGGAATCCCGCATGCAGGAACTGGAGCGCAAGCTGGCGGAAGCCGAACAGCACAAGGCTGCCGAAGATGAACAGGCGGCAATGCTGGAAAAATCTTACCAAATGGCAGCGAGATATATGCCGCAAACCGCACGGGAAGCAAGCGGAGCGGCAACGGGCGAAGCTGTCTCCGGATCTTCCTCGATGCAGGCGGGACAATCCGGCAAAACGGCAGCACAGCCAGTGAAGCAGGTGCGGCAAAACGTCGTGTCGCTGTTGGCGGCTCCCATGAGTAACGGGGAATTTATTTCGGCATACAGCCAGCCGCGTAATATCGGATTCCTGACTGCTGCCGGGAACGAAGGCGTACAGGATAAAAACAGCATCCGCGCCTGCGTCTATCAGACCGTCACGCTTACCAACGGGAAAGAAGTGCAAATACGCCTGCTGGAGCCGA
Source organism: Bacteroidia bacterium (assembly GCA_025999255.1). Lineage (GTDB taxonomy): Bacteria > Bacteroidota > Bacteroidia > Bacteroidales > Azobacteroidaceae > BNXB01. The sequence continues at coordinate 12,878 of BNXB01000014.1, forward strand.
TGCGTGTTGGGGATATGCTGATTCCCGCCAATACGGTAGTTACCGGGACGTGCCGTATCGGGGGCGAACGGATGGAGGTAACGGTTAATTCAATCCAATATGCCGGCAACATTATTTCCGTAGAGATACTGGTCTATGATACCGATGGACAGCGAGGAATATCCGTACCCGGCTCGGACGAAATCAATGCCGCCAAAGAAGTCGCCGCGACGCTGGCGAACTCTGCCGGAACCAGCATTATGATTTCCGACAACGCGGGGTCGCAACTCGCCGCCGATATGGGAAAGGGGCTGATACAGGGAGCATCGCAGTATGTGAGCAAGAAAATGAGCGTGGTAAAAGTAACGCTGAAAGCGAATTACCGCCTGCTCCTGCTTCCGAAAATACAATAAAACAAATAATAACAAAAGGGTCTGCGACCCTCAAACAATTAAAATGAATTTAGCAATGAAACAGTTTTTTGTCATGCTTGCCTTCGTGGTAAGCGCCTTTGCTGCCAATGCGCAGGAAAAAACTACCGACACGGTAGCCGTACAAACGATGCCCTCCACAGGGGATTATTATCAGGGCTATACGCGCCCGCTGACCTTCAACCGGATGATACCGCCGTATGCGCTGGAGGTAACGTTCAACAAGACGGTGCATGTCATTTTCCCGTCTGCCATCCGGTATGTGGACTTGGGGAGCGCTGACCTCATGGCAGCCAAAGCGGACGGTACGGAAAACGTCTTGCGTGTGAAAGCCACGCTCAGGGACTTTTCGCGGGAAAGCAATCTTGCCGTGATTACCGAAGACGGAGCGTATTATGCCTTCAATGTGAAGTATGCCGACGAGCCTGTCAAGCTGTCCGTCGAGATGAGCGATTTTTTGCATGACGGCGAGGCGGTAAACCGCCCGAACAATGCCCTGCAAGTCTATATGCAGGAACTCGGACAGGAATCGCCGCTGCTGGTACGCCTGATTATGCAGTCCATCTACAAAAACAATGACCGCGAAATAAAGCATATCGGCTGCAAGCGTTTCGGCATACAGCATACGTTGAAAGGGATTTATACCCACAACGGATTGCTGTATTTCCACCTGCAACTGAAAAACTCGTCCAACGTACCGTTTAACGTCGATTTTATCACCTTCAAAATCGTCGATAAGCAGGTTGCCAAGCGCACCGCCATTCAGGAACAGGTGATGTGGCCGCTCCGCGCCTACAACAACCTGATGCTGATTGGCGGACAGCGTATCGAACGCATGGTGTTCGCGATGCCGAAGTTTACCATTCCCGACGATAAGATGCTGGTCGTGGAACTGAACGAGCAAAACGGCGGACGGCATCAACGGTTTACGGTGGATAACGCCGATCTGGTACGCGCAAAGGTTATTAACGAACTTAAAGTGAAATGACCATGAAGCGGGCTATAATTATCCTGACGCTTGCCTTATGCTTCGCCCTTCCGGGCGGGGCATACGCGCAGCGTTGTTTACCGGGTATGCGGGGCATACAGGTAACGGGCGGCATGGTGGACGGTATTTATTCGTCTGCAACTCAAAATGAAACGGGCTATTACTTCGGGGCGGCGATGGCTACCTACGCCGGACATGGCAACAAATGGGTGTTCGGTGCGGAATATCTTGAGCGGTACTATCCCTATAAGGACAGCCGTATCCCTGTGGCGCAATTCACGGGAGAAGGTGGGTATTTCCTCAATATCCTCGCCGACGGCTCCAAAACGTTTTTCCTTTCGCTGGGCGGTTCGGCTCTGGCGGGGTATGAAACATCGAACTGGGGTGAAAAGATGCTGTACGACGGTTCTATGCTCCGGAACAAGGACGCATTTATCTACGGCGGGGCTATCACCCTCGAAATCGAAACGTACCTGACCGACCGCGTTGTGTTGCTCCTGACAGGGCGCGAACGGGTGTTGTGGGGCAACTCTACGGGACATTTTCATACGCAGTTCGGCATCGGTTTACGCTTTATGGTTGATTAGGTATGAAAACGAGCGACGAGTGGTACACGCCTGCGGAGATTATACAATCGTTGGGCGAATTTGACTTAGACCCTGCTTCTTCACCGGAAGCCTACCGGCAGAACCGTTCGGCAAAGCATTTCTATACCGCCGAAGAAAACGGTTTGGAAAAAGACTGGCACGGCAGGGTATGGCTTAATCCGCCTTACTCGAATCAGCTGGTACAGCAGTTCCTTACAAAAATGACCGGACACAATAACGGTATCGCCTTGGTCTTCGCCAAAGTGGAAGCCAAATGGTTTCACGACATTGTACTCCGGCACGCTACGGCAATCAAGTTCCTGTATGACAGGGTGCGGTTCTTCAGGCCGGACGGTACGCAGGGCTTACAGCCGAGAAATGGCTCCATGCTTATCGCATACGGAACGGAGAACGCCCGGATACTCTCCGGCAATACCCTGAAAGGGAAATTTTTGTATTTATAAAATCAGTTCATCAACAAAAAATAATCACAATGAGAAAGATAAAAAGTTTTTTCGGAATAACAGCGTGTCTGGCGGCTATGATGCTGCTGGCCTTAGCTTGTAGCGACGGTCTTGATATTCATACACGCTACTTGTTTGGTTTGGAAACTATGCCGGTTCCTAAAAAGATTGTGCAGGGCGAAACGGTAGAAATCCGCTGTAAATTAATCAGGGAAGGCGACTATAAGGAGGCGCGGTACTACATTCGTTTCTTCCAAACGGACGGAACGGGGGAATTGCGCATGGACGACGGCAGAATTTTAACGCCGAACGACCTGTTCCCACTGACAAACGATGTGTTCCGGCTTTACTACACTTCCCGATGCACCGACCAGCAGGTGATTGACGTGTACGTGCAGGATTCGTTCGGGCAAGTCGTTCAAAAGACCTTTTCGTTCCAGAATGAAGGGGCGGAGATGGAAGAAGAATAAAACAGAGCAAGCGCCCGGAGCAATTCGGGCGCTTTTAATAACCGATAAGATACAGTTATGAAATACATCATATTGTTCTTCGCCGCTTTGCTGCACTTGTCCGTATATGGGCAGCCAAACCGAAAATCAGAAATAGAAAGATTTACGGAAAATATTTATTCGGCAACAGGACTTCTGAAAATAGCGGATTCGCTGCCAATGTCCGTAAACGAACTACCCGACTATCCCGTCATTTTTCCGGTCAAAGAACCGCATATTTCATCGGGGTTCGGAAAACGTAAACATCCGGTTTATAAAACGCAAAAATTCCATACGGGAATTGATTTTGCCGAAGCAAAAGGCACTCCTGTATATGCCACAGGCAACGGAATAGTCATCCGCAAAGGCTACGATTCGGGGTATGGATTTTTTATAGAAATCGGGCATACAGGCGGTTTTCGCTCGTTTTATGCACACCTAAGCAAAACGTTGGTCAATACGGGCGATTCGGTAAGGATAGGTAAACACATTGCCTGTGTGGGAAACAGCGGGCTAACGACGGGCTACCACCTGCATTATGAAATCAGGAAAGGTAACCAATTTTTGAATCCGGTAGAATGGTGCTGCTCTTTGCTGGAAGTGTTGTATTGCCAAGAACTATCTTCCAAAACGCAAGTGCAGCCAATTTCAGCCAATGCCTTGAAAAACATTCGATAAATAATTTTATCAAGTACCTGCGACACCGCACTTGCAAAAAATGCCACTCGCAAAAGTTAAAACTTCTCGAAAAAAGCACGTCAAAATTCCAAAATTAATTTGTATTTTTGTACCGTTATTCTGACAATTCTAAAAAACAAAAGTCAGAATGAATGTAATAACTTGATTGATAAATAAATATTAAAATTTAACGCTATGTTGTTTGGTAATAAAATTAGACAGTTAAGAGAAGAAAAACAGATGCTGCAACGGCAATTTGCCGCGGCATTGGAAATTGATACGCCGATGTACAGTAAAATTGAGCGTGGCGAACGCCGTGCCAAACGCGAACAGGTTATTGCTCTTGCCAAAATCTTTAAAGTTAATCCGAATGACTTTTTGACACTTTGGATTGCCGACCGGATTCTTGAAGCGATAGAAGATGAAAAAGAGTTGGCGGGGGAAGCGTTGAATGTTGTACAACAGAAAATAAGTGAAAAAATAATTGATGACCTATGAGCGAGATGTTATCCATAAAAGAACTTAATGAAGTTTTGCATAACCTTCAAAACGGAAAAGAGACACCAATAAATGGAACTTTTTCGGAAGTTGATATTGTGTTTATTGCTGGATTATGTTTGTGGTATAAAAAAAACAATACCATACCCAAAATTGATTGTTCAAATTTAAAAATTGAAAAACAACCAAATGACAAAGAAGACAGGAGTTGGATACACCAACATTATTTTAAACAAATAAAAGAACTTTATGATATTGATTATTGGAAAATATTTCACAAATTTCCAAACGCAAGTTCCAAAAATGCAAGTACTTATTCCAATTCTTTTGCTCCACCAATTTATATTACGAAAGATAATATTGATTGTTTTTTTAGTGATAAACCAAACGATAAGATTAAAAAAAGAAAAGATGAATATATCGAGACTTTGAAAAAATTAAAGGAATCATCAAAATCTAACGATGAAGAAAACACATATTTTAAGAGTAAAAATAATATAATACAAAAATTAATAACATCAGCACCAATTTATACCTTCATCTTTTCTGTTGCATATCATAAAATAAACCCTTTTGTTCATACTAGCGATAAGGGTTTTAATAGCCCAACAGTTGTAGTCAATCAAATCTGGCAATTTACTCAAGAATATGTACGCGGGTTGTACGAATTAGCAAAAAACATTACCGAACACAGTACCACAAAAGAGGGAATGATTACCATTCGTGCGTACCCGAAAGATGAAATAGATGACTCCCGTGTTCTTGAAACATACGTTTTTGATTTTGGGGAAACAGGAATTATACCACATTTTTATGAATACACAAAGACAAAAAGTGCCGACTCGGACATTAAGAATACAACGATAAAAAAAGTATATGAAAATGATTGTGAAAAGTTAAAACAAGATGATTTTAATTTGAAAAATCTTATTGCTCCCGAAAAGGGCAAAGAACTTGAACAACAAACTTACAGACATATCAGGCATTACGGTATAAATAATATAAGGTGTTTGGCTGTTGATAAATTTGATGGTCAAATTTATATTTCTACAAATGGTAAAAAACACAAAAGAGAAAGTTGGAAAATTGATTCTATGAGAAAATCGGAAACAGAGTCAGAAATAAGAATGGAAGAAATAGATGAGGACACAGCCAATAAAGAAACGCTCTGCATAGGTACTTCTTATCACCTTTCTATTCCTTTTGATTACAAGAAATTCCGAGCAATAGAAGTTTCACTGCCTATAAAAGAAATGCAAACGTTAGGTAATGAAAAAGGATTGACTAATTTGGTTAGCAAAAACATTAAACGCATTTCTCTTGAACAACTTGACAATGAAGATATTGCTACTGAAAACATACTATTTGATATTTCTTTTAATCAGCAAATAAACAAAGAAAATGCAAATGACATCTATCAATATTTTAACATTCTGGAAAGATTAAGCAATAACAACATTGTTGCAATTAATCTGCAATATGAAACAAAAAATGTTATTTCCGAAGGTTCTGATTTATTGCGTTTTCTATCATACCTTACTTTTTTTTCACAGTCATTTATTATATACGGCGTTGATTACAAAATATACAATGCAATGCGTCAAGATAATACTGATTTTCTTAATACAAGGGCAACAAATTCAGAAGCGTATTGGCATAGAGAAAATGCGATGTTATTATTTGTGAAATTGATTGACAGACAGTTATATTTTGCAGATTTGTTGTTTGGCGACACCAAAAATGAATTTATGTATGTAAATAAAATTCTAAATAACACTTTCCCAAATACCATAACAATCACAGAAGAAGAAGAAAAGAAATTTGACAAAAATGAACGAACAAAATTCGAGGAAACAATCAAATCGAATCATAACCTAAATTACTTTTTGCAAAGCAATTCTCTTTTGCCGTATGATTCCCTGCTTAATAATGAAGAAAAACCTCTTTATACCTATAATCTGCAAACAATACTTCAAAGACCCCTGATAAAAACAAACACTAATAACGAATCCCAACAGGCAACATTTGACCGTGTTAAAGCACTCGAAAACTATATTGACAATTTTGATGGATACTGCATTCCAGATACTCATTTCAAAATCGGCAACAAACTCCATTCTGAATATTTTTATTATGCAAAACGACTTTTTCAAAATTCGTTTTATACGGTTCGTATAGCAATGCACTTGGCTATTGAAATAAAGAACGAATTACAAAAAGCTGAACATAACAATATAAATAAAATTACTCTTGTGGGATATGAGATGTACAGCGAATTGCTTTTGAGTTTGATACAGAAATTTTTAAAAGAATTTGGTAAGGAAACTATTCATTTTATTGCACAAGACGAAGACGATAAGTTGCATTTCAAATCAGAAAAAGTTTGCAATGCTTTTATTGATAATGGTATTTATAAAGAGGAAAATCACATAACCGTTGTTATTGTTCCTATTGCAAGTACGGGTAGCACAGCCGTAAAAATTGTAGAAACAATTAAAGGTAAGATTGTTGCATTAGAAAAAGGGAAAATTGGTTTAGAGCCAGCAAAACAAGAAGCAAAGAAAATAAAGTATTTTTCAGTCAGTTATAATGTGTTATGGGCAAAACCACAAACAGTGGAAAACAACCCTGATAGTATTGATTCAGAAGAGGATATTACAATCGACACTGAAAGTCTTAGCGCAATAGGCCAAAGAGCAATAATTGAACTTCCAGCCAAATGGAACAAATTAGAAAATTGTCCACTATGTTTTGACGAAAACCAACGAAAACCACTATACGAAACCGATAAGTCATCGCTTACGCCTGCAATTATTTTCGATTTTCCGAAAGGGAAAGATAAACCTAACAACAAAGAAAAAGAGCCGGAAGGTATAAATTTCGACAAAGTAGCATTTAGCGATTCGCTTGATTATAAAGATACCTACCGAAACGGCGAATTTAGGTTATATTCCATTGATACGGAAAATTTTATAATCGAAAACGAGTCTGAAATTGAAAAGTGGCTAAAAAGTACAGTCAAACAATCATTAGAACTTCGAAAAGAACAATCATTAAAACTTCAACCTGCAGATAAAATAATAATAGTAGCACCTTGCAACGAATCAAACAGTCGATTTGTGAATATGGTAAACGAATTTGTATTCAATTCGTCTGCTACAATTATTCATTACCAACCCGAAGTAGATTTTCCTGATAATTTTAAAATTTTGTATGAACCGTATTTAAAAGATGCGAAAATCTTTTATGTAGATGACTCTGTTATTTCAGGAAAACATTTTTTTGAGATTTATGATTTGATAAGAAATACATTAGGAGAAAAGAGAACGCCTTTTATTGCTTCTATAGTTTTGAAAGATAAAACTCTTCCTTATGTTCATAATCGTGTTGTTCTATGGTCACGTATATATTTCGCTTTTGTGAATATCAATCTCCCGCCAAATCGCTCTTTATCGAACAATCAACCTTTGATGCACGAACAAAAAAGGTATAAATTACTGTCTGAAAAGTTCGCATTGCACGATGTTCTCATCAAAACATTTGATAGAAAGGCAAAAGGACTTGATTATGAAAATGAAAACAAGAAAAACGTCCACAATGCAAATAAGACTGATGAACAGAAAAAGAGGGAAGAGGAAGAAAACCAACTTAAAAAAGATAAACGCAAACACCACCTATGGCAGTTCAAAGCGACACATAAAATTTATGAATATGCACAACGCATTTTTGATAACAATTTATTAAGAGACAGAGTAATACAAATCATTCAAAATAAAGCAGAAATTAAAGATGCTGTTTTAAAAGTTCTATGTCAATACCCATTTATTTTATATCAGCCACTACGAGAGGAAACATTCAAATGGAATAATAACTTGTTAAAAACAATAAATATTGATAGTAGGGATTTTAAATACGGAGAATTTCAAGACTTCAAATTTTATGTTCGCCGTGCATCTCTATTAAATGATTATCAGATATTAGAAAAACCTTTTTTTGAAAAAGTTTTAATACTATTTTCTCTTATCAATAATGCTATATCAAGAGAAGAATCAATTATAAAAAAAGAGGATATGGAAGATTTTCCCATATTTCTTGCACGCAACTACATAGAACTCATTCAAAAAAACGGTTGGGTGGCTGTGAAATTAAAAAATGTGTTGAACGAATTAAAAGACGAGTTTTTCCCTGCCGATAATGCAAATATTTATGCAAAACAATTTTACAGAATGTTGCAAATAGAACTTGCTACTGTGATTGACGATTTCGTAAAAAAAATTGAAAAAGAAGAACGTTTCCAATGGAGAGATATGTATCAATTTACTTTGGAAACTAAACATGAATCAAACAAAGTAAAGAATCCCGAAAAACTTGTTATAGATACATCCTACATTAAAGATTTTTTTGATTACGAAGAATACAAGAAAAAATTTGTTCAAAATATCAACAAATATGAAATTGTAAAGACGATTTTAGATTTATCAGAGAATTGGTATGCGAAGGATAATGATTCAAATCAGGAATTTAAAAATTATCTTTGGATAAAGCAACTACTTTATGCCGACTGTGATAAAGAATCGCATTTACCCAAAGAAATCGGCTATCAAGAAAAAATTAATGCTATTATTGAAAAAATGAAAGGTTTTTTTCAGAAAGGCATAGATGTACAGGCATTCTTTGTCGTAACAGATAGGCAAGAGCAACCATATTCTTTATATCAAGACAATTATGTATTAAATGATTTTGAAAATGACTTTCTAATGTCAAAAGAATTAAAAGATAGCATTAAGCAAAAATGGAGCGAAAGAACACAAGAAAGAGACAAATTAAAAGAATTAGTTGGACTTGCACGGAATGCTAAATTTAGACATTTATTTGATTTTTTAGAAGGTCAGCCAGACAAACAAGGTATTGCAACAATTACGATTGCCGAATATACAAAGGTCAAGGATGGAGAGGATAATTGGAACGATTTGTACAATAAAGATGATAAGAAAATAGTTGCAATTAAATATTTGCCTAACGATAAGTGGTTATTGTTGATTAGAATCAGTCAATTTGACAATGACAAATTCAATACGATGGGAATATTGGGCTTTTATGGTGAAAACGATTTATCAGAAGATAAACCTGATAATCTGCTACCTAAACAACTCCTTATGCTTCTGCGGCGAGATATAGGCGAGTTTATTAAAAAGCACCATAAGAACGATGAATTTTCTGCTCTTCGACAAGCCGAAATTGCCAAACGTTTTGCTTATTTGGCAGGACACGGCAGGCAAACAATGCAGCGTTTGGCGAAAAAAGATAATGCTTTTAGAACGGTCATTGGAACAATGGACAAGTTGCAATATCTATATGCTACAAAGAATTCACATATTAATCGTTTAGATTCCAAACATAATCAATATACATACCGCATTGAAGATTCCATTCAAAATGAATTAATGAAATCTTTCAGACCTTCTAAAATCGAAGAGGAAACTCTAAGAAATATTACTAAAAATTATATAAAAAAAATCTATCAAAGTAAAAATATTGAAAATGAAGTTAAAATAAAAATGTACGATAAAGAAGATGACCTTAATTATGATTATGATACATTGGGAAAGGTTTCTGTAGCAATATCTGATAATTTTAAATTCAATCAAGAAATTTTATTGTTTATTATTTTTGAAATGATAATCAATGCAAAAAAGAATCGCTGGCATTGTATAAATAGCAATAATGAAAGGTGTGAGTTATGTAAGAATTTTATTTATATCAATGTTACAAAGGAAACAACCAGCAATAAATTGACAATAGAAATAAAAACGACAGGAACAAAAATAGGTAACTATCTTAATTCTGATGGAAAAGAGCGTTCAATTAGGGACACCATTAATGGCGGAAACCCAATTAAAGAAAGTTCCCAAAATGAAGGCATTTATCTTATAACAAAAATATTGGAACATTTGAATAATGGCAATAAAATAAAAATGGGAGAAAGCGAGGAAATCACAAAGTCCGATGTTTGCAATTTTAAAGATTGTACTAATCCTTGTGAACACCAATGCAAATTGTATGTAAATACTGTTACAATAACCATTAAAGAACAAGGAGAATGACAATGGATACAAAAGTATTAATTATAGAAAATCAATGGAGTGAATTTGAAAAGATATGCGAAACGTTATCTTCTAACTGTTACAATGTATTGTTAGATGAAAACGTGTCTTGGAGTAGTCTCAGTAAAGATGCTGACAAAGAGGGGAAATTTATATCATTAGCCACAAGAATTCGCATTTGGGTTGATAAAGACCATGGGTATGTGCAAACGTATAGAGATATGGCATTTGAGTTAATTCATAAACTCGCCGAACAAGCCAATATTATTATTATAGACCATATTCTTGGCGGCTCGTATAGCTGTCTTACAGGCATTGATTTAGCGAAAGAATTAGTTGAAAAGATTAGTTTTCAAGAAATGCCGCCTGTACTTTTTGTCAGCAAAACCGAACATACGGAGAAAAAACGTTTAGACGCTTACGACGAATATATGAAGTTTATTGTAAAACAGAATATAGATGTAAATGCCCATACAAAGTGGGTGCATAAGGGCTATTTTGGTGATGAAATTCTGCAACCCGAATATATCAAGAAGTATGTGATTGAAGAAGGAATAGAGGAGTTGTTGAATAATCAACAAAATCAACAATCTTCCATTAGTGCAATCCCGTTAGAAGAATCAATAAAATAAAAGAAAAATTATGGAAGATAAATATAAAGAATTTGACCCTGAAGAACTTGAAAGTTTTGTTTCTAAGTATAAGAGCGAAATTAAAACTTTTGGGGTAGATGAAATAAAGAATTGTTCTTGCGAAAAGAAACTGTCGGAGCATTATGAAAAATACAGTGATTTATTAACTAATGTATCAACATTAAGCATTAAGTATTTTAATGATGATGGTAACAACGAAGCAAAAAAATTCTTTGACATGGCTAATAGATATATCGTTATTATTCAAAATCGCTATCTTAATCCAATAAACTATAAATTAAATCAATTGAACAATAAAAAATCTTTAAATTTTGCTTGGATAGTTGCTATAGTAAGTTTCATGTTTGCTATAGGCAGTATAGCACTTACATATTATTATGGAGAGAATCCTAATCTTTGTTCTTGCTGTTCTATCGAAACAGAACAAACACAAGTCATTTCAGAAAAAGAAAAAAGTAAAATAGATAATAAAACATTACCGTTGGTAAATGATACAATAAATAAATCAGAATAATTATGCCCTCACCCAAAAGCATAGCCCCAAATAAACTGCCGCAAAATAACAATCAGTTTATCATTTTCAAAACCGAAGATGATAAAATTTCGGTAGATGTGCGGTTTGAAAGCGAAACGGCTTGGCTCACGCAGGCACATTTGGCAGAACTTTTTCAAACTTCCCGTCCGAATATTACCATGCACATAAAAAATATTTTGGCAAGTGGCGAATTGGAGGAAAATGTGGTTAGTAAGAATTTCTTACATACCACTGAACACGGTGCTATTGCAGGAAAAACGCAGACAAAAGAGGTAAAATATTACAACCTTGACATGATAATTTCGCTTGGTTACCGTATCAATTCCAAAATAGCCACAAAATTTCGTCAGTGGGCAACTTTGCGACTGAAAGAATACATGGTAAAAGGGTTTACGATGGACGATGAGCGATTGAAAAATCTCGGAGGCGGTGGCTATTGGCGAGAGTTGCTCGACAGAATTAGAGACATTCGCAGCAGCGAAAAATTGATTTATCGTCAAGTGCTTGATTTGTACGCATTAAGCATTGACTACGACCCGAAAGCAGACGAAACACTTATGTTTTTCAAAATCGTACAAAACAAACTGCATTATGCAACACACGGTAATACGGCTTCGGAAGTCATTTACAATCGTGCCGATGCAGAAAAAGAGTTTATGGGACTTACCAATTTCAAAAGCGAGCAGGTAACAAAAAAAGATACGGAAATTGCGAAAAATTATTTGAACGACAAAGAGTTGAAAGTGCTGAATAACATTGTTTCGGGTTATTTTGATTTCGCCGAAGCAAGAGCCATTGAGCAGCAAACCATGACCATGCAGGATTATATCAGACAATTAGATGCAATTTTATCTGCTGATGGTCGAAAAATACTTAACGATGCCGGAACTGTTTCGCACAATCAGGCAATAGAAAAGGCACATACGGAATACAAAAAATATGTGCAAAAAACCTTGTCGCCAATAGAGCAGGAATATTTGAATAATATAAAAATGCTCTCTGAAAAAGGGAAAAAAGGAAATCAACAGAAATAAACGACAGATAACAAAACGGTTTAGCGGCAGCCCATTTCTCTATTTTTACGGCCATATATTTGATGTTTTCAGGCTGTAAAGATAGGAAATGCCAGCGGATCAGCTGTTTACATTGATTGAATTGTTTGATTGCATGATATTTGATGTTTTAGATGATTGTTTCAATACTTGCTATGGGTGTATTCTTCGTGAGCCACTCCCGTATATGCTCCATATTGTATTCGGAGGTAATAATGGCGCACCGTTCGCCGGTTTGAGTAAAACGGGACGATTCGTAATTATCTATCCGCTCTTTCAGATTGACACATTCCCAATGCTTGTAACTGTTCGTAAACATGCGGTTTATTTCCTTGATACCCTGTAAAAAACTGACTTTGACCGTTTCATACCCGTCATCAATAATTTTGAGATGGCACAGTGAGCCGAACTCATCGGGCAGCCGGGCGAACGACCAGTCGCATTTATACCATTCTCCGCCCCAATTGTGCGGTTCATCAAAACGGACTTTTACGTTGGCTGTATGTTCATCCAACCTTATTTCTTCGATAACGCCCGTTACCATCAAGCCTGTAAAAATGCTCTTGCAACGCTTCCCGATGATGCTGTCGTTTACTTCTGTTGTTTTCATAATGCTTATTGTATTGTAAGCCCCCGAAGAAGTACATGTCTCAATATGTTAGAGTTTACTCACTTCAGTTTTCCAAACTATAGAGATTAACATCTATTATCGAGTAAAAATTGTTAGTGTATTATTAGATTTCGTTAGATTCCGCCCAATATGCAGGTAGCAGTTCTTCCAAGTCTTTACCCGATTTTGGTTGGGTGTAATAAGGTAATCGGTTAAGGGTATCTATCAACCAATCTCTTGGATTTACATCTGCCGCTTTGCAGCATCCCATCAATGAAGATATTATTGCGGTGTATTCAGCAGCTTGGTTGTCCCCGCAAAACAGGAAGTTCTTTCTGGCCAGGGCGATTGGCCTGATGGCATTTTCCGCCCCGTTATTATCAATGCGTAGTCTACCGTCCCTGGCGTATACTTTCAAGCGTGGCATTAACGAATACATATAGGATATAGCCTCAGCCATACGGCTCTTGGGTAATACCTCCTTATACTTAGTTTCCAACCATTTTTCTAATGCATCGAGTATGGGTATCGACAAACGTTGGCGCATCAGGGCACGATCGTGATGGGTTATTTTCTGATCATCCGCATTCCTCTCTATCTTGTAGAGTAGTTGGATTTGTCCTAAAGCATATTCGGACAAAGTTTTGTTTTCCTCCAAGGATTCAGAGAATCGTCTGCGGCAGTGCGCAAGGCAACCCACAAGATACACCTGTCCATTCTTCTGAAAGACGTTGTAACCCTGATATCCGTCACTTTGGAGATATCCTTTGAAGTCTTTTAATAAATTTTCGATCACTTTTCCCGAACGTGAGCCGTCATCGTAGTGGAAGAATACCATGTTTTTCATAACGGATCTAACCATCCACAGATACTCTTTTGCTGCCGTATGTTTTTCCTTGTCGATAACGGGTAGAGTGGTTTCATCCACCTGAAGGTAATCCGTTGCAATGACAATCTCTTTGACCTTATCATATAAAGGCCGTAGTATTTCACAGACAGGCTTGAACCAACCATTCAGGGTGCTTTCAGCAAGATTGACGCCCAAATGCTTAAACTGTTGTATCTGGCGATAGAAGGGTACATGGTATACGTATTTCCGGATAAGAATTTCAGAGAGTAGAGTTGCTCCGGGCAATCCCTTATACAGTGGAAGCAGTGGAAGTGGCGCAATAAGTACTC
>BNXB01000015.1 GCA_025999255.1 Bacteroidia bacterium
GGATAATATCGTACAGGCCATCCTTGCGGAAGGAAAAATAAGCGTATTTACGGTAGACGGTATGTTAACAGAACTCCAACCAGGCGAACAGGCCATATATGACGAGGCAACCGGCAAACTCTCTACCGGCAGTGTCAACCTCTATGAGAAATTAGCATGGAAAGAAGGGAAAATCGTCTTCCGCAACGCCCGTCTGAGCGAAGTTTTCCGGCAATTGAGCCGCCGCTACAACGTGGACATTGTCCTGCACGATGAATACCGGCAATCGGAAAATTACAGCGCGCGCGTAACTTTTACCAATGAAACCATACAACAAATATTTACTTATCTGGAATTGGCTGCTCCCATAGAATGGAAAATCAGCCGTCCGGCTCAGTATGAAGATTCGACATTAATGAAGCAACGTATTGACGTATGGTTAAAAAAGAAGCGAGTAAAAAAATAATTGTAGAACCACAAAAATCAAATTAGCCTATGGGGGAATCTTAAATCAAAAAACTAAAAAACAGAGGTAAGCGGGCACTTACCCCTGTCGCGAGAAAATTAATCATTTTGGAAGCGGTCGCTCCCAAAGCAGTAATGACTAAAATTTAATGTAAAAGTATGGAAAAACAACGAATATCCGGGCATAAGGTCCGATATTATTTAAAAATCAGTCAAAGAATGAGAGTTTGTATCCTATTATTACTGGTTGGCATATGCCAACTCAGTGCAAAAAGTACTTACGCGCAAACCGTATCTCTCTCGTTTGCTTTAAAAAACACAACGATAGAAAGCGTTTTGGATAAGATAGAGCAGGAAACGGAATTTTCCTTTTTAGTAGTGGATAAATCAATTGATCTAAACAAAAAAATTGATCATATCCAGGCGAACCATGAAAGCATTAACCCGGTTCTGGACAGGCTTTTCAAAAACACAGACATTGACTATCGCATTATTGACCGGCAAATCGTATTGATGTCGGCCGCTATGACAGCGGTGTTACCGGACGCTTCCCAACAGGCCGGACGCACTGTTAAAGGTACAGTCAAAGATGCGGCAGGCGATGAAATTGTCGGAGCCAGCGTGCAGGAAAAAGGAACGAAAAACGGCACAGTCACTGACGTGAACGGTAATTTCAGCCTGACGGTCGATGACAATGCTGTTATACAAATTTCTTTCCTGGGTTATGTCACCCAGGAAATACCCGTAAAAGGAAAGTCCGACATTCAGGTGGAGATGCAGGAAGATTCTCAATATCTGGACGAAGTCGTTGTAGTAGGTTACGGCGTCCAGAAAAAAGTAAACCTGACCGGAGCCATCACCAACGTGAAAACCAATGACTTGACGGCCATTCCGACATCCAATCTGTCAAATACTTTAGCCGGCCGCGCACCCGGTGTGACGATTATCGGAAATTCAGGCCTGATAGGCGCTACCAGTACTATCCGTATGCGCGGCGGTTTCGGAGAACCGCTGTTTGTCATCGACGGAGTACTCTCCAACAAGGAAGCTTTCGATGCGCTGGAAGCTACCGAAATAGACCAGATGAGTTTCCTGAAAGATGCGGCCACAGCTTCCGTTTATGGTACATCTGCCGGTAATGGCGTAGTTTTGGTTACCACCAAGACAGGTGATGTCCGGATTGTCAAACCCAAGTTCGATTATCAGGGAACCTATTCGTTCAGCAATCCGACCCAACCCTTGTTCACAGACTTGTTCACGGCTACCGACGAGTTGATTTACCAGAATCGCGTGGCGGAATTTCAAAACCGCGCCTTGCCTAATGGGGAAAACGAATTTGCCTATTTCGAAAACCGCGATTACAATGTCAACGATTATATCTGGCAAAATCCATGGAATATGAAACACTCTTTGAGTGTGACCGGCGGCAGCGACAAATTCAAATATTACGTCATGGCCGGTTACATGCAGGAAGAAGGTTCGTATATCAATCTGGAAAACAATAAATACAATGTCCGTTCCAACCTGACCGCTCAATTGTCCAAGGCTATATCGGTCAACCTCAATTTGTCGGGCTACCAGACCAACGGCAACCGCTTCTACTGGACGGGATCTCCGGACGAAAGCCAGGATGTGTACGACTTTTACCGTTGTACCTTTAATGCTACGAGGACATTGCCTTTCTATTCGTATTTGGATGGAACGCCGGCTACCGAAAAGACAGACTATCCGATACGTCCCGAAATCGGCTCATGGACGGGATGGAATCCTGTGGATCAGGTCATCGGCAACCGCTACATCAAAACCCGCAAGCGCAACATGAACGGGACTTTATCTTTTAACATCGACTTGCAAGCGCTCACTCCGGGCTTATCGACCAAAGTGCTGTTCAATTACACCGGCGACGACTATATGCGCAAAAAATTCATGACGGAACAGAAGAATTACATCTTCCAGCGCGCCGACCCGGCCGGCAACCGTTTCCTGCCTGCACCTCTCGACTTGACCAAATACAGTATTTTTAATTTCAATACGAGTGAACATTTGCAATATGGTATGAGAACCTTGTGGAGCGAGCAATTCAACTGGTTCCTCAACTACGACCGGATGTTCGGCAAACACAGCGTTTCGGGTATGGTCGTTTTCGAACAGGCGAGCAACGGCGGTGAATATGTCTTTGCGGAAGGTAAAGAACCGCTGACCTATATCGACCAGATGTTTGCTTTTTCGAGCGATGTGGAAAACAGATTCGGTGACGCGAACGAATATGCCGGCGCCCATTTGTCGTGGATCGGCCGTTTCAATTACAACTATGCGCAAAAATATATCGCCGAATTCTCTTTCCGTTACGACGGTAACACACTGTTTGCTCCCGGCCATCGCTGGGGATTTTTCCCTTCCGTTTCGGCTGCATGGCGTATTGAGCAGGAAAGTTTCATGGAATCTACACGCGAATTGCTGGACAACCTGAAGTTGCGCCTGTCTTACGGTACGACCGGTAACGACTTGGATGTAAGCAACAATCACATCAGGCCCTTCTCCTACTTGTCAAAATATACCGGAGGAACTTCCTATATTTTCGGTTCGGAATACATGCAAGGCATCAGGCCGGGAACCGTCCCGAACCCCAATATTACTTGGGCTACTTCGACCACCTACAACGTAGGGCTTGATCCCGGTTTCCTGGATGGCCGTTTGCAAGCTGTTTTTGACGTTTTCTACCGGACGGAAGAGGATATTCTCGGCGCAAGAACCGCTACCTTGCCCAGTACCTACGGACAAACGCTGGCTCCCGAAAACTACGCCAAACGTTCTTGGCGGGGAGGCGAAGCAACGCTCAGTTGGCGGAATAAAGCCGCAGGCGGTAAAATTGAATATTCGGTATATGCCAATATGGGATACGCCAAAGACCGCTGGGATATACTGGACGAATCAGCTCTTTACAAGACCGGCAACTTACAGGATTTATCGCAGGTGGGATATTCCAGCGGCCGCCAAACCGGATTGATTGCGGTTGGCCTGCTCCGTACCCAGGAACAAATCGATGAAATCAATGCGAAAAACAGGGAACTGTTCGGAAAAGACATGATACAATACGGCCGCGCGCTGTATCTGGGCGGTATTCTTTACAAAGATACCCGCGGAGACGGTTATGCGCTCGGAGCAGATGGTAAAATTGACGGTAACGATACATATAATCTCTTGTCGGACAATGCAGTACCGCGTATTAACTACGGTTTTGGAGGCGAAATTTCCTGGAGCGGGCTTACTTTGTCCTTACACTTCCAGGGAGTAGGTTCTTACGATAAGTTTGTGTCGGGTTATGATGCCGGTATCTATCAGCATGGAGGGGCAAACCGTCCTTACTTCCCGCTCTGGACAAGTCCCGATGTATGGACGCCCGAAAATACGGATGGTAAATATCCGCGCGTGGTAGGATCGAGCTGGTACGAATCAGGTGTGGGTAAAACTACCTTCTGGCAAAGAAATGGCGCCTACATCCGTCTCAAAAACCTGAATATAGGATATAAGATTCCGAAGAGCATCCTGAGCCATCTTGGTCTGACGGATGCGCAACTCTTCTTCAACGGCACCAACCTGTTTGCTTTTTCCGAACTGTCCGAATTTTACATGGATCCGGAACAAGCCTACTATGATTCATATCCTTTGATGAAGACGTTTACATTCGGGTTAAATGTATCATTTTAAATGTTAAAAAAAGTTAAAAATATTTATTATGAAGAAATATATTTTTATTATAAGCTGTTTGCTCGCATTCGTTCTTTCCGGCTGCGATACGTTAGACATTGAGAATTTGTCGGATTATGACGCTAATGCAGTGTGGAACGACGAGACGCTGGCCGCCGCCTATGTGACCAATCTCTATGCCCACAGCATGGCCAGCGGCGAAGCATTATTTTCCAATTGGAACTCGTCCCAGGACCAAAATTCGGAACAAGTTACCGGCATGCCTTTTTATGCGAATGTGATTACCATCAGCGGCAGCAGCTATAAGAGATGGAATTATAGTTCAATCCGTCTGATCAATGAAGGTATCTATTATCTTGAACAAGGCGATCTGCCCGACAATATTAAAAATTCGCTCAAGGCGCAAATGTTGTTTATGCGTGCATACGTCTATTTCGAAATGGTCATTTATCATGGAGGTATTCCTTATATCAAGAAGCCGCAGGATAAAAACACAGACGATTTGTATGTAAAGCGGAACTCAACCGCCGAATGTTTCGATTTCCTGATTCAGGATCTGGATGACGCCATCAATGGCGACTTGCCGGAAAAGATTGCAGCTACTTCCGCCGGTTACGGACGTATCGACAAGGCTTTTGCAAAAGCGTTTAAAGCCAAAGTCTTGCTTTACAAGGCATCCCCGCAGTTCAATCCGGTTCATCCGTATAATAATGCTTATTGGCAGGAAGCCTATACGGTCGCAAAGGAAGCCTGCGATTTTGCAAAAGCTCACGGTAGCGCCCTTACGCCAAAGTATGAAGATATTTTCCTGAAGGAAAGGGGAGCCGAAGTATTGTTTGCCGTTATCAACGAATATCCGAATAAAACCGGTTCCTGGGACTGGTATCTTCGCCCGCAATCTCTCAGTACGGGACAAATACAGCGCGGACCGACCTGGGATATGGTCAAAGCTTTCCCGATGGCCGACGGTAAGAAATTCAACGATCCGGCCGGCAAGTATTATGTAAGTTCGGAAGAAGAGTTTATGCAATGTTTCTGGAAAAACCGTGAACCGAGGTTTTACAGCTCTATCTTGTGTTCGGGACAGGAACTTCCCGTAGCAGGCAGACCTGTGGGCTATCGCCAATATACGGCGCTGGGCTTGACCGAAGACGATGCGGACGGCTACGGTACCAATCCCAATTCGGGAGGAGCTACCACAACCAAAAACGATGCCATGTCGGGTTTCTATGTGCGTAAAGCTCTGGATTTATCATTGACTCCGGACATCACTTCCCAGTACAGCGTGGATTGTATTAAGATGCGTTTCGCAGAACTGATGTTGATTTACGCAGAAGCGGCCAACGAAACCGGTCATTCCGATGTGACGGTGGAACTACTGAAAGAAATCCGTCGAAGAGCAGGCATCGAAGCCGGGGACGGAAATTATGGGCTTCCGGCAGTGCCGACACGAGAACAACTGCGCCAATTCATCCTCGACGAACGCAACATCGAGTTTTGCTTCGAAGGACATCGCTTCTGGGATTTGCGGCGCACTCGCAGCCTTGATGTATTGTACGGCCTGCAAAAGTTTGGCCTCGAAAGCATTGCAATCGATAGAAACAATGGCGGTAAGGATATGCCTATCAATGAAGCCAAGGAAAAAGCGAAAAAATATGAATTGACTCCCGATGATTTCCGGTATGTAAAGCAAATAGTACCTTACACCCCGGCCGCGGAAAAAACGTTTGTAGTTGACGATAAGTTCTATTTCTTTCCGCTTCAACAAGTTGTGCTGGACGAAAACCCGAATCTGGAACAGAACAACAATTGGGGTGGAACATTTAATCCGGCATTGGAATAATTTTCTTAATATATTTATGTATTTTTGCACGAACCTGAGGCTGTCTCATAAGTCACAGCCTCAGGTTTAATCGAAATTTAAAAACAACATAATAAAAATTACCGTGGAAACAACAAGAAGAGGATTTCTAAAAACAATGGGATGTGCGTTTACATTGACAATCATCCCCCGCCACGTATTAGGCAAAGGCTTCATCGCACCCAGCGACCAGTTGACCAAAGGCATCATCGGGACGGGTGGCATGGGACGCGGACACCTCCGGTATGGAGGCACACGCCTGGTAGCTGTTTGCGATGTGGATAAAAAACACCTGGAAATGGGCTTGCGTCTGGTATCGGAAAAAATTGCCGCTTACCATGATTTCCGCGACCTTATTCTGGACAAGAATGTGGACATCGTCCATATTGCCACGCCGCCGCACTGGCACGGCATCATGTCGGTAGAAGCTGCTAAAGCCGGTAAAGATATCTGGTGCGAGAAACCGATGACACGCACTATTGGTGAAGGAAAACGGGTGATGGAAGCTGTAAAGCAATATGGCTCCAAGTTCCGGCTGAACACCTGGTTCCGGTTTACGGATAATTTTTATGGACTCGGAACGCCTGTCAAACCGTTGAAAAAACTTGTACAGAGCGGTATGTTAGGTTGGCCGCTGAAAGTAACCATCAGCAAGCATACCGGTTTTGACTGGAAGTTTTTCTGGGTCGGGAAAGACTACCTCGAACCGCAACCCATTCCCGAAGAACTTGATTACAATATGTGGTTAGGCCCTGCCCCGTATAAACCCTATAATGCACACCGCGTACACCAGACTTTCCGCGGTTACTGGGATTACGATGGTGGTGGATTGGGCGACATGGGACAACACTATATCGACCCGGTGCAATACATTCTGGGTAAGGATTATACCAGTCCGGTGAAAGTAGAAGTAGATGCCCCTCAGCAACATCCCGATGCTATCGGCACCTGGCGATCAATCACCTATACCTACGACGACGGTTGCCAGATCGTGTTGTGGGGCGGAGATTTCGGCAAGCCGGATACGCCTTATATCTCAGGACCGAACGGCAATGTTTACAAGAATTTTGTATGCGACATTCCCGACTGGGAGAAAAAATTAGCAGATTACCCTGAGCCGGAAGCACAAGTAACCGACTTTATCGAAAGCGTAAAGACACGCAAGCCGTTTGCCCTGAACGAACAAAACGGTTTCTATTCGTCAACTATTGTGAATATGGGAGTCGTCGCCCTGCGGCTGAACCGCACGTTACAATTCGATCCCGTGAAACTGGAATTTATTAACGATGAGGCCGCTAACCGGTTGTTGGATCAGCCGGTACGTGAACCATGGAATATTTAAAATATTGACGTATGAAAAAAATATATTCACTAATTAGTTTCTTACTGCTGTTTTCGCTGACGGTATCGGCCCAGGTGCCTGCCAACAGAACTGTGAAAACCATTGTAGCAGATGTATTGGCTCAGATGCCTGCACAACGAACCAATCAATACAACAACCTGATTAAAGATCTGAGTACGACAGGCGAAGAAGGTGTGCTGCAACTGGTCGGCATGCTGAATCCTCCCGGCAAGGGATCGAACGCCGGCGTAGAATATGCTTTGAGCGGACTGGCGCATTATGCGACGGGCGAAGGACAGGAAACAGTCCGGCTGACTACCGTCAATGCATTGCTTAAAGCTTTGGATCAGGTAACTGATCCCAATATCAAAACATTTGTAATCGACCAGATAGGGATTGCCGGAAAAGATGAAGCCGTGGCCAGGTTGTCCGCTTATCTTCAGGATAAAGCCTTGAGCGACCCCGCTACGCGGGCTCTTGCATTTATCGGTACGCCTGCTGCAAAAAAAGCATTGTCGGCAGTATTAAACACTACATCGGACAAGCCGAAGAAAGAGACCGGTCTGCAACCGAGCCGGGAAGCCTCTTTGGGAACGCTAATGGCCTCCAAACCGGCCGATGTCCTGAAATTGCTACAAAAAGCGCTCAAAGACCCGGACAGAAAATACCGTTATGCCGCTTTGACATTTGCTTCCGACTATGCAACAAAGGATATGTATTCTTCTTTGTTACAATCGCTTAAAAAATTAAAACCGGAAACGCAATCGGATGTCGTCAATTGGTTGGGAACCGAATGTGACCGTCCCGGTAAACGCGAATTGATTGCACAAACCGCGACTCCGGTATTAACCGGCTTGCTTTCCGCCAACGACCCCGAATTAAAAGCATCCGTCGTCCGGACTTTAGTAAAAACCGGAGGAGAACAAGCGATCCAAGCCTTGGCAGGATTGCTGAATGTGAATGACGAAAAAACAGTCAATCTGGCTTATCAGGCCTTGTTGACTACCCGCGGAAATATTTCCGATGCAGTGGCGCCGGTAATAGCCACGGCCGGTGATACCGGAAAAATAGCCGGATTGAAATTGTTGGCGCATCGCCGCTCAAACAAACATATTAATGTGGTAATCGATCAAATTAATAACGGAACACCCGGCGTAAAAACCGCAGCATATGCTGCCCTGAAAGATGTGGTCAGCTCCGGAGAGCTGACTACCCTTTACGGTTTGCTGGAAAAAGCGCCGGCAGATGCTATCGTACCGGTTCAACAGGCAATAGCCGCTGCTGTTAAATCTTATCCGGCCGGACAAAAACTGGAAATTATCATCTCGAAAATCAATCAGGCCGGCGACAAACGGTATTTGTATTATCCGTTGCTGGCAACGACAGGCGATCCCCAAGCGCTCGCCATCATTACGGATCGTTTTTCCGGCGAAAACGGAAAAGCCAAAGAGGCCGCTTTTCAAGCTTTGTTGGATTGGAAGGGAGTAGAAGCAACCGGCGAATTGTATAAAATCGCCCGGAACATATCAGACCCCGCCTATCGCGACAAAGCTATAGACCGGTACATTCAACTGGCTTCCGACCCCAACTTGTCTGGCGAAAACCGCCGGTTGTTGCTGACACAGGCTTTAGAAATCGCTTATACCGACGCCCGGAAAAACATCATTCTGGAACAACTTGGTAAGACCAATTCGTTCCTGGGATTGTTATTGGCGGGACAATATTTAGATGTTCCTGCGCAGCAACAGAGTGCAGCCGGTGCGGTCATGAATTTAGTATTGAATAGTCAATTTACCGGAAAGAATGTAAAAGCGTTGCTGAACAAAGCAGCGCCGGTACTGAATAATCCGGATGCCGATTACCAGCGCCAGTCCATCCGTAAATACCTGAGCGAAATGCCCGATGAAGAAGGATTTATATCCATATTCGACGGAAAAGACCTGACCGGATGGAAAGGATTAGTCGGTACGCCGCTGACCCGTCTGAAGATGAAAGCGGACGAACTGGCCAAAGCGCAAAAAGCCGCCGACGAGCAAATGCGTAGGGACTGGGTAGTCGAAGACGGACTGCTGGTTTATGCGGGCAAGGGATTTGATAACATCTGTACGGTAAAAAATTACGGCGACATTGAAATGTATCTCGACTGGAAATTAGACCCCATAGGAAGCGAGCCGGACGCAGGCGTCTATCTGCGCGGAACCCCGCAAGTGCAGATATGGGATATCAATCGAAAAAACGTAGGCGCCGAAGTCGGGTCGGGCGGATTGTACAACAACCGGAAGAATCCTAGCAAGCCAACTCAAGTGGCCGATAACAAACTGGGAACATGGAACACCTTTTATATCAAGATGGTCGGTGACCGGGTAACGGTCAAACTGAATGGCGAAACAGTCGTGGATAACGTTATTCTGGAAAATTACTGGGATCGTAACCAACCTATACCTGCATTGGAACAGATTGAGTTGCAGGCGCACGGCAGTAAAGTTTATTACCGGAATATCTATGTGAAAGAACTGGAACGTCCGGAACCTTTCCGATTATCGGACGAAGAAAAGAAAGAAGGATTCAAAATACTCTTCGATGGTACAAACATGCACGAATGGCAGGGAAATACGGTCGATTACCGCTTGGAAGACGGTTGCATTTCATTGTATCCGAGCCGGAGTTTCGGCGGTAATTTATATACGGCGAAGGAATACGGGAATTTTATTTTTCGTTTTGAGTTCCAATTGACTCCCAGTGCAAACAATGGCGTGGGCATTCGCGCCGAACAAGGGAAAGACGCCGCCTATCACGGTATGGAAATACAGATATTGGATCATGATCATCCTGCATATAAGGACATTGCTCCCTATCAGGCGCACGGATCGGTATATGGTATTATTCCTGCTGAACGTACCGGACTTAAACCGGTTGGGGAATGGAATTATGAGGAAATCGTAGCTGACGGCGACCATATCAAAGTAACTTTGAACGGTGAAGTGATCGTGGATGGGAATATCCGGGAAGCTGTGAAAAACGGTACCATCGATCATAAGGAACATCCCGGCCTGTTCAACAAGAAAGGGTATATTGGATTTCTCGGACACGGCTCTTATGTGAAATTCAAGAATATCCGGGTTAAGGAATTGCCTTGAAGGAACAGATTACAGGGTTTTTAGAATAAAATAAGCTTTGTACGAAACATTCATTTTCAATTTTCAACTAAAGAAACTATCTTTGTCACTGAAATTACTTTTGTATTAAAATATGGCAAGGACAGACGTTCAATCGGTTAAGCAAAGATTTGGCATTATCGGCACAAGTCCGGTTTTGAATCGGGAAATTGAGAAGGCTCTATTGATTGCGCCGACCGATTTGTCTGTACTGATTGCAGGTGAAAGTGGTGTCGGAAAGGAAGCCTTTCCCCAGATTATCCATCAGAATGGTATTCGTAAACATGGCGCTTATATCGCCGTTAACTGTGGCGCTATCCCTGAAGGGACAATAGATTCCGAACTTTTCGGGCACGAAAAGGGTTCTTTTACCGGAGCCTTGGGAGAACGAAAAGGTTATTTTGAAGTGGCTAACGGAGGAACTATTTTTCTCGATGAGGTAGGGGAAATGCCGATGGCTACACAAGCCCGCTTATTACGTGTGTTGGAATACGGCGAGTTCATTAAGGTCGGTTCTTCTAAAGTACAAAAAACGGATGTTCGTATTGTTGCTGCTACCAATGTTGATTTGCACCAGGCAATACGCAACGGAAAATTCCGTGAAGATTTGTATTACAGGTTAAATACCGTTCCTATTCAAATACCTCCATTGCGTGATAGAAAAGAGGATATACCCTTGTTATTCAGGAAGTTTTCCGGTGATTTTGCTGAAAAATACCGGATGCCTGCGGTACATCTTACCGATGAAGCCCGGTTGGTATTGGTAAATTATCGTTGGCCGGGAAATATCCGGGAATTGAAAAATATTACCGAAAGAATGTCCATTATTGAACAAGAACGTGAAATATCGGCTCCTACTCTGAAAACATACCTTACAAATCCGGATATGGAACGACTTCCGGTACTGGTGCGCGATAGTGACCCTAAAAATTTCGGATCCGAAAGGGAAATTCTATATCAGGTACTTTTCGATATGAAAAAGGATGTTAACGAGCTTAAAAAACTGGTGCACGATATAATGTCGGGTAGTATAAATTCTCAACAAGTGGAAGGAAATCATACTTATCATCCTATTAGTGTGAAAGAAACACCTGATATTCCGGTCAATGTAACGCCCACTCCGATTCAGGTAGCGCCTAAAAAGGAAGAAGAAGAGCCTTTTGAAGCCGATTATGAGGAAGAAACCATGTCTCTGGAAGATGTGGAAAAAGAAATGATCCGTAAAGCTTTGGACAGAAATAACGGACGACGTCGTAATGCAGCTCAGGAACTTAAAATCTCAGAACGGACTTTGTACAGGAAAATTAAGGAATACGGTTTGGAGTAATGAAAATAATGAAGAAAATGAAAGAATGAAAATAGTAAATAGGTTATTGTTGTACGTTATTCCATTTTTTTTACTCGTGTCATGTTCCATATCTTATTCGTTTAAGGGTGGAAAGATCGACGAGAATATCAAGACCGTTAAAATTTCGGATTTTATAAATCAAGCCCAATTGGTTTACCCCCCTCTTACACAATCTCTTAATCGGGAATTGCGTACACGGATGATTGAGCAGACCAGTCTGAAGGAAGTTTCAAATAATGCACATCTCGAATTTGAAGGGGAAATTACGGATTACAGAGTCGATGGAACTGCCGTTAAGGAAGACGGTTTTGCTTCTATGGCTAAGTTAACTATAACAATTAAGGTTCGTTATACGAATAATGTCAAGCCGGAGGAAAGTCTTGAACAAAGTTTTTCTTCTTTCCAGGAATTTTCGAGCGCTCTTACTTTGGAACAGGTACAGGATGAGTTGATCCGTAAAATTGTGACCGATTTGGTTGATATGGTTTATAATGCTACTGTTGGTAACTGGTAAATGAAATCAGGCGATATCATACAATTGATGAACAATCCCGGTTTGCTTAACGATGATTCGGAAAAGCAACTGAAATCGTTGTTGGAAAATTATCCGTATTTTCAAACGGCTCGTTTGCTATATCTGATGAACCTCCACTCAGGGAAAGATTCGGAGTTTGGTAGTGAGTTGAAAAAAACGGCTTGTTATGTCGTTGATCGGAAAAAAATGTATTTTCTGGTGAACGGGGAGCAGTTTGTCCCGATTCGGATCAACCGGTTTGAAACGGTGGAAAATGCTTTGCGACTGGAATCATCTTTCGATCTGATTGATTTTTTCCTGAGTGAGAAAACAGGTTGTAAAGAGGAAAATGATGTAATTCCTGTTATTTCCGAAAGTAAATCGGAGGATTTAATTACGACGGATTATTTGTCGTATTTACTTTCGGATAAAGTGAAGCATAACAATCAGCCTGTGGTTCCCATGTTACATCAGGATACAATTGATGAATTCCTTCGCCGGGATGCGGAAGAGCCGGTTAAAATCCGTCTGAAAGATGATGCCGGAGCAGTTGAAGAACCGGTTGATTTGGATCACGGAATGGTTGATGAGGATGATTTTTTCTCGGAAACTCTGGCTAAAATTTACGTCAGGCAGAAAAAATATGATAGGGCATTGGAAATTATTCGGAAGTTACATTTGCTATATCCGGAAAAAAATATTTACTTTGCAGACCAAATTCGATTTTTGGAAAAATTGATTATTAACATAAAAAAAACAGAATAAAAAAATGTACGTATTTATTTCAGTATTGATTGTAATTGCATCCTTGCTTTTAGTATTTATTGTAGTGATACAAAATTCAAAAGGAGGGGGTCTTGCCGCCGGATTTTCTTCTTCCAACCAGGTGATGGGAGTTCGTAAAACTACTGATTTCCTGGAAAAAGCAACCTGGACTTTGGCCGGTACTGTAGTTGTTTTAGCAATCGTAGCATCTTTTTTCGTTCCCGGACGTAATTCCGGAGGAGCAGAATCGGAAATTAAGACTAATATTGAAAATGCAATTCCTCCTGTGGATCCGAATGCTGTATCTCCATTTGGAACGGCTGTTCCGGAAGGTACGGAACAGGCTCCTGCTCAACAAACACCTGCTCAGGAAACTCCTCAGCAACAACAGGAAACTCCTAAAGAATAAAATAGCCGCTAATTATTTTTTTTTCATTAAAGTAAGTAGAAGGGCGATTAGACGATTTTTTTTCGTTCGATCGCCTTTTGAATTATTTCTGCCAATTTGGCAGAAAATAAACCTTGGCAAGACCTTTGTCGTTTAACAGATAAATACAAAATGCTAAACGGTAGAACTTATGAACTTTAATAATTTTACAATAAAATCTCAGGAAGCAGTACAAAAGAGTATTGATTTAACTAAAGAGAACAACCAACAGTCGATTGAACCTGTCCACCTGATGAAAGCCATTCTTTCGGAGGGTGAAAATGTAACTAATTTCCTGTTTCAAAAATTAGGAATTAATATCCGGAATCTGGATAATATCCTTGACAAAGAAATCCGGTCTTTCCCGAAAGTATCGGGAGGAGAACCTTATTTAAGCCGGGAAACGAATGCCGTACTTCAGAAAGCAGTTGATTATTGTCATAAAATGGGAGACGAATACGTTTCCTTAGAACACATTATTCTGGCGTTGCTGACGGAGAAAAGTACTGTTTCTTCGATGCTGAAAGATATGGGTGTGACGGAGAAAGATCTTACGGCAGTTATCAATGAACTGAGAAAAGGAAATAAGGTAACCAGTCAGTCGGCTGAAGATACTTATCAATCTTTGTCAAAATATGCTATCAACCTGAATGAACGTGCACGTTCCGGAAAATTGGATCCGGTGATTGGGCGGGATGAAGAAATTCGTCGTGTACTTCAAATCCTGAGTCGCCGTACCAAGAACAATCCAATCCTGATTGGCGAACCTGGGGTAGGAAAGACGGCTATCGCAGAAGGGTTAGCTCATCGTATTGTTCGTGGAGATATTCCCGATAACCTGAAAACCAAGCAGATTTATTCTCTGGATATGGGAGCCTTGATTGCCGGGGCCAAATATAAAGGTGAATTTGAGGAACGTTTGAAAGCCGTTGTCAATGAGGTGACTCAGTCCGATGGCGAAATAATCTTGTTTATTGATGAGATTCATACCCTGGTTGGCGCCGGTAAGAGCGAGGGCGCTATGGATGCCGCTAATATCCTGAAGCCTGCTCTGGCGCGTGGGGAATTGCGTTCTATTGGGGCAACCACCCTGGATGAATATCAGAAATATTTTGAAAAAGATAAAGCTCTGGAACGTCGTTTCCAGACGGTAATGATTGATGAGCCGGGCGAGGCGGATGCTGTGTCTATACTTCGTGGTTTGAAAGAAAAATATGAGAATCATCATAAGATAAGAATTAAAGACGATGCAATCATTGCTTCGGTTCAACTTTCGATACGGTACATTACCGATCGTTATCTCCCGGATAAAGCGATTGACCTGATGGACGAGGCGGCTGCCCGTCTGAGAATGCAGGTGGATTCCGTACCTGAAGCCCTGGATGAAATTACACGCCGGATTACGCAATTGGAAATCGAACGGGAAGCCATAAAACGGGAAAATGATCATGGAAAATTGGGATTCCTTAATAAAGAAATTGCCGATTTAAAGGAAGACGAAATAAAGTTGAAAGCTAAATGGCAATCGGAAAAAGAAGTAATCAACAAGATTCAACAGAATAAGATTGAAATTGAAGATCTGAAATTTCAGGCGGAAAAAGCCGAACGGGAAGGTGATTACGGAAAAGTAGCGGAGATTCGTTATGGTAAACTGAAACAAAAAGAGGAAGAAATCGATAAATATCAACTCGATTTGAATGCCATGCAGGGAGAAAATGCCATGATCAAGGAAGAGGTGGATGCTGACGATATTGCTGAAGTCGTTTCCAAATGGACGGGTATTCCTGTCGGCAGGATGATGCAAAGTGAGAGCGAGAAATTACTCCATCTTGAAGAAGAGTTGCATAAACGTGTGGTTGGACAGGATGAAGCGATTATTGCCGTTTCCGATGCGGTGCGCAGGAGCCGTGCCGGTTTGCAGGATCCCAAGCGTCCTATCGGTTCCTTTATTTTCATGGGAACTACCGGAGTCGGTAAAACGGAATTAGCCAAGGTTTTGGCGGAATATTTGTTTAACGACGAAAATTCTATGGTTCGTATCGATATGAGCGAATACCAGGAAAAATTCAGCGTCACCCGTCTGATTGGATCTCCTCCGGGATATGTCGGTTACGATGAAGGAGGTCAGTTGACCGAATCGGTTCGTCATAAACCTTATTCTGTCGTATTGTTCGATGAAATAGAAAAGGCGCATCCCGATGTATTCAATATCTTATTGCAGGTATTGGATGATGGACGGTTGACCGATAACAAAGGCCGTGTGGTCAATTTCAAGAATACGATTATTATCATGACTTCTAATATGGGTTCGTCTATTATCCGTGAGAATTTTGAGAAAATTGATGATTTGAACCGGGAACAGGTTGTCGAAGATACGAAGCAGGAAGTTCTGGGATTATTGAAACAAACCATTCGTCCAGAATTCCTGAACAGGATTGATGAAATCATTATGTTTTCTCCGTTGAATGAAAGTGAAATCCGTGAAATTGTCCATATTCAACTGGAAGGTATCCGGAAAAATTTATCGGAAAATGGTTTTGATATCCGGTTCACCGATACTGCAATCAAACAGATTGCAGAATTGGGGTATGACCCTCAATTCGGAGCTCGTCCGGTGAAACGGGTCATCCAACGGGAAGTGTTAAATCCGTTGTCGAAAGCAATACTTGCCCAGAAAGTGGATAGGAACAAACCGATACGAGTCGATTTCAGGGACGGAGAGTTAGTAATGAATAATTGATAATTGATAATGAAAAATTTGATTCTATTGATCGTTTTATCTCTTTATTTTTTGTTTGTGTCTTGTTTTAAAAGTGTTAATAAAAGTGAAAATCCGAAAGATATTCCGGATTATTATTTGTTAATCGGGACATATACGAATGGTTCGAGTAAAGGTATTTATGTTTATGATTTGAATCAGGAGACAGGAGAGATGAAATTTGTCGGAACAAGTCCGGATATCTCTAATCCTTCTTATTTGGCTGTTTCCGCTGATGAACGTTTTGTGTATGCCGTTTCCGAAGATGATTTGGAAGATGCTTCGGTAAATTCTTTTTTATTTGATAAGGTTACCGGTACGTTGAAATTCGTCAATAGTCGGAAAACCGGAGGGGCTCATCCTTGTTATATTGCAGTGGATGAAGAAAATAATTTTGTTACAACAGCAAATTATACGGGAGGTAGCGTATCTGTATTTCCGTTGAGTGAAAATGGCAGTTTAGATTCCATGTCACAGGTATTTACGTATCAAGAGAGACCGGTTGGAGATTTACCTTCACACATTCATACCACTTTTTTTTCTCCTGATGAACGTTTCTTGTTTGTAACTGATTTAGGAAAGGATCGGATTTATCGATATACAGTAAATAAATATCCGGAAAATCAATCATTTCTTCAGGATCCGCAAATTGTCGCCGAATTGGAAGCCGGATCAGGTCCGAGGCATCTGGCATTTCATCCGGATGGACATAGCATGTATTGTATTAACGAACTTTCGGGAAAAATAACTGTTTTTCGATACAATGACGGATTCTTGGATACTATTCAAAGTGTAGATTCCGATACGACTTCAGGGAATGTTAAAAAGGGAAGCGCCGATATTCATCTGACGCCCGATGGTAAGTTTCTGTATTCGTCCAATCGTTTGAAAGCGGACGGAATTGCCGTTTTTAAAGTAAACGACGATGGTTCTTTGACTTCAATAGGATACCAGACTACAGGAATTCATCCCCGTAATTTTATGATTACTCCCAACGGTAAATTTCTTTTGGTTGCATCGCGCGACAGTAATTGTATTAATGTCTTTTCAATTAGTCAGGAGACAGGTTTGTTGAGTGATACGGGAAATAAAATTGAAATTGATAAGCCGGTTTGTCTAAAACTGATTTTCAAAAATTCTCATTAATAAAGTGCATATTTCAAATTGTCGCAAACGGTCAAGCTCCCATTGGGCGCACAATTTTGTAGCCGGGGGAGATCAAAAGGCCATTGGCCTTTGATCACCCCCGGATGCAATTTTCAATTTATGAAAAGTTTACCAGCCCGGATTTTGTCCTAATTTGGGGTTCAGCGTTTTCTGATTGGTAGGTATCGGATACAGGTAATCTCTGTCAATTTTGAATTTGAAACCTTGTGTTCCACCGTTCAATGTGTTTTTGAATATCTTGATGTATCCGTTTTCGTCTGTTGTCAAAGATTTAAATCTGTCTTCGAATTTTGACTGACGGGAAAGGTCAGGCGCGGATTCCGGCAGATAATCTTCGAATTTGAAACCGTCCCATTGAGCTAACTTAGCTCCTACCGGGATTTTACCAACAATAAGTTCACCGGCGGCAGCCCAACGCATGATGTCATTGACACGGAAACCTTCGCAAGCCAGTTCCACTTTGCGTTCCCGGCGTATTTCCTGGATAATCGGCGGCAGATTTTTGAATTCGAAATTCGGATCGTTCGTAACGTTTATTGTTAGAGGAGACATTTTTACACGGTCACGCAGTTTGTTGATACTCTTGTCCAAATCGGCCTGGGAAATATTACCCAGTTCAGCTTTTGCTTCGGCGTAGATCAATAATGTTTCACCGAAACGGAAATAAATCAGAGCCTGTAAACCTTGTCCGGAAGGACGAGCTTCGGCATAATTGAAATTATGTCCTTTGTAAATCTGGTAACCTGTGGGACAAGACTCTTCCGAATCCCAGCCGTCGAAAGCCGGAGCCATGAAGTATTGGCTGGGATTGGCTTTTTGCCACAGGTAGTGTTTTTTATCGTTGATTTGGATGGTTTGAGCCAGACGGGGATCACGGTTTTCTACTATCTTAAGCAGAGTAGCATCGTCGTAGTTGGCCGGAACAGGAGTACCGTCGGCTTTCAGATAAGAATCAATCAGATTTTTGGTAGCTCCGCGTCCTGACCCGTTAGCGGAATAGCGGTCCCAAATACTGTTGATAGAGCCGTTTTGATATTTGCGCCAGAAAAGAATTTCTTTGCTTGAAGAATAATCTTCCTTATTGAACAAGTCTCTATAACCAAATTCAACGCCTACTCCGTCCAATGCAGGATAACCGTTCGATTCGGACATGGCGATGAGATCTCCGGCCGTTTTCGCAGCTTTTTCAAGGAATTTCTGACTTTGATTTTGCGGCGCTTTGAAGGCATCGTCAGCATGGTATTTTTCCCATGTTCCTTCATAAAGGGCGATACGAGCTTGTAAAGCCATTGCTGTTTCTTTCGTCACACGGCCGGTCCAGGCTCCGCCTGCACGTGCAGGCAGGTAACTGATAGCGTTGTCGAGGTCAACCATGATGGAATCGACTACTTGATTACGCGGCAGACGTTCGCTGAACAGTATTTCGGAAGCGGTTGTTACGGTAGTAGAAGCCCAGGGCAACGCGCCGTATCTGCATAATTTTGCGAAGTAGAAAATAGATCGGAAGAATAATGCTTCACCTACATATTGCTTTACGGCATCGAATGAGGAGGTGGCTTCCACTAATTTATAGTGATCCATGAAATAGTTGATGTTACGTAGCGACTCCCAATCTCCGTTACCCCATCCGTTATTATCATCCGGCACAGTTGTTTCGCCGTTCATCCGTTCGTTATACAGGTAACGTACTGCGATATCGCTTCCGTTGTCGGCGTCCCAGCCGTACGGGCCTATGGAGCCCCAACCGTCTTCACGAGCCAGAAGGTCGTTCCGGCTGTAGAAATTGTTGACATACAATTTCAAATCATTGGTAGACTTCCAATAGTTTGCATCGCTGATTTTGTCCAAGGGCGCCCTTTCCAGAAAATCATCGTTACATGATGATGTTACCGCAAGTGTAACAAGCGCCATTAATATTAGATATTTTATATTTTTCATTTTATATAATCATTTAATAGTTATTAAAATGTAACGTTAATGCCGAAAGCAAACGTTCTTTTCAAAGGATAAACTTTTGCGTTTGAATTAACGATTTCGGGGTCGATGATCTCCATCAGATTGGTGAATGTTGCCAGATTTTCAATGTTGGTAAAGATTCTTGCTTTCTGAATTGAGATTTTTCCGGTCAGTTCTTTCGGAATAGTATAACCCAATTGCAGGTTCTTCACGCGCAGGTAAGAAGCATCCTGAAGGTAACGGGTTTGAGCCTGCAAGTTTTTCGTTGTATTGAAATAGGCGCGGGGGAAATATCCGTTCGGATTTTCCTGAGTCCAACGGTCGGTATGTACCGTAAAATAAGAAGACTGCCATTCGCCGCCGGTGAATCCCCAGAAATAATTAGCATTGGTAGCGAACATCATATCGCGTTTGCCGACCCCTTGGAGGAATACTGTCAGGTCAAAATTTTTATATTCGGCATTGAGATTCAGACCGAAAGAATAGCGGGGAGTTGTATTACCGATCACTTTACGATCGCCCGGATTAGCAATGGTGTTGTCTCCATTATTGATTTTTCCATCGCCATTCAGGTCTTTATAGTGTACATCTCCAGGATACCAGTTTGCACTGAGATTAGACTGGTCGGTACCGTCGATTTCAGCTTGATCTTTGAAAAGGCCTACTGTTTCGTAACCCCAGATTTCGCCCATGGTCATACCATCGTACCATACGTCGGAAATCAATTTGGTAGGGTTGTTATATTTGAGGACTTTTCCTACGTAATCGCTTAATACAAGATTAGCGCCATAAGAAACTTCACCGACTTTATCTTTCCATCCGACAGTGAGTTCAAAACCTTTTGTTTCGGTTTCTGCATCGTTCACGCGGGGAGCTGTCGTACCCAGAACAGCAGGTAATTTTTCGCCGAAACTGGCAAAATCTTTGGAACGACGGCTATACCAGTCAAAACTGGCGTTCAGGCGGCTGTCCAGGAAAGCGAAGTCGGCGCCGAAGCCCAGAGTATTGGTAGTGATCCAAGTCAGATCGTAATTTACAAGACCCGGTTGCCAGAAGATAGATTCGCGTCCGCCGCTAAAAACCCATCTGTTGGATCCTCCTGTAGGAGAGTTGTTCCCCAAAGAAGGATAAAACGGATAGTAGCTGCTGGCGAAACTTTGATCGCCCAGACTGGCGTATGACCCGCGGAACTTGAAATAGTTAACGTAGTTCTGAACGGGTTCCCAGAAAGATTCTTTTGAAATCACCCATGCAGCGGATACGCCCGGATAGAATTTGTAACGGACATCTTTCAGGAAACGTGAAGTACCGTCATAACGGCCGTTTAACTCCAAAAGGTATTTCTCGTCGTAATTGTAGTTGATACGACCGAATCCGCCTCGGATGGCCAACTGGGAAGCTGCATCGCTAAGGGAGCGGTTGGTTCCGTAAGTCATTGACAGCATCGGTACTTCGTCTGAATAAAGCTGGTCGTTACCTCCGCTCATGCTCAGGTTGTCGTAGAGTTCCTGTGTGAAACCGGCCAAAACCTTGAAAGAGTTTTTACCGATCGTTTTTTCGTAAGAAGTGAAAGCATTGATCGTATGATGCTGATTTTTGTACATGTTACGTTCGATATAGTTGGGTGATGTCCCTCCGCGAGGTTCTTTCGCGCCACTGGGTTTCAGTAGATAGAAAGTTTTTCTGTGGTTGCGGTTTTCGCGATAAGTCCCGTCGTAAGAATAGTTGAGGGTAGCATCCCAGCCCGGTAAAAAGTGGAGTTGGAACTCGCCGGTAAGGATAGCATTATCGGTCGTTTCCGTTCTGCGTCCGCCGTCGATGAAGTTCAGGACTCCGCTACCTTCGGAATAGCCTCCGTCGGGGTTTTTCAGGGGCACGGTCGGATAAGTGCGTCCCATTTGATGGAAGTAGTCGTAGGAATAACTGCTACCACCGGAAATATTGGAATAGATAGCCGGCACATCGGTATTTGTACGGGCAAAAGCGCCACGAAAACCGAATGTCAACCATTTGGTCAGATCCGTAGAGAGGTTTGCGCGAACGTTATATCGTTTGTAAGTGTCGTTTGCCCAGTTGTACAAACCGTCCTGTTGGTTATAACCCATACCGACGTAATAGTTGGAAACTTCCGTACCGCCCGATATGCCGATATTATGTTGCTGGCTGAAAGCAGAGTTCTTGAAATAGATATCAAACCAGTCGTTATTGGCGTTAGCAGAGTTCCAGGCCAACCAGTTGTCCTGGCTCGGATGCTTCATTGTTTCGTCTGTGATCTTTCCGGCCTGGTAATCCTTGATACGTTGGATTACGTCGTCGTCGAACAATTTAGCCGTATAGTTGGAGTTGAATCCCACTTCGTTAAATGCATTGGCGAAATCCAATGAGTTAACATAGTGCGGTAAATTGATTGCTTGAGAAAAACCGAAGTTATTGTTGTAATTAATCATTGCTTTTCCTGTGCGTCCTTTTTTCGTGGTTACGATAATAACGCCGAAAGGGGCGCTGGAACCGTAAATAGCGGCAGAAGCAGCGTCTTTCAGAATCGAAATACTTGCAATATCATTTGTATTAATGGTACTGAGGTCACCACCTTGTACGCCGTCGATTACAACCAGGGGCGAACCCGAAACGTTAGATTTATTACCGCTGTCGTCGATATTGATACCGGTATATCCGCGGATATTAATATCCTGTTTGGTACCCGGAGCGCCGTTTGAAGTAGAGATGTTCAAGTTAGCTACCGTACCCTGTAAGGCTTGTGTCAACGTAGGCACCGAGCGATTTTCCAGGCGTTCGCTGCCTATCTGCGCTACAGCGCCGGTCAGGTTTGCTTTCTTTTGAGCGCCGTAACCGACGACCACGACTTCATCGAGAAGTTGTGTATCTTCCGTCAGAACGACGTCGATAATAGTTTTGTTTCCTACCGGAATTTCTTGTGTAGAATAACCAAGGTAAGAGAATACAAGCACATCGTTTTTTTCTGCGTTAACGGTATATTTCCCGTTGGGGTTAGTTGCAACTCCGACTTTGGATTGTTTAATGACAACGTTTACTCCTTGTAAAGGTTCACCGGATCTATCCGAAACGATACCGGAAACAGAAACGGTTTGTTGTGAATACCCAAGGAATGACATAGTTAGCCAGAATAAAAGGGTTAAAAATCCCCCACTCCATCTAAACCACTTGTAATCAATGAGTTGAGTTTTTGATTGTTTCATAAGTTTAACTTTTAAAGATTTGTAATATTGGTGTATATATAAAAAAATAAAATAATTATCCGCAATTATACTACCGGATTTTAAAAATCTGAGTATTTACCCGTGAATACTGCCGGGTTTTAATCCGGTGTAGCAGTAGGCAGGGACAACTCTCATAACCGCGTAGCTGTTTCCCGATAGTAGGGTAATGCTTTTGTTTGTTAATTTTATGCAAAATTAAGTTTTTTTTATTTAATAACAAAAAAAAATATAAAAAAACACATAAAAAAGAAAGGCGAAAAAGAACCTGTCCTCCAGTTGCTGAAGCCAGCGCTTTTACTTTAGTTCTTTGAATTCTAAGGTTTTGATAATTCCGGGTCTGCTGAAAAAATAGAATTGAATGACTTTTTCTCCATCCCGTGTGCGGTTACTCAATTCGTTGAGTGGCCGGAAGTCATATTGGTTTCCGTATTTGGCAAGGACTTTCTGGAAGCTATCTTTACCGGAAAGGAAATATCCCTGTTCCGGTTTTTCTTTTTCAAAATTGAGAAAACTGTTTCCTAAATAGAAATTTATGCCATACATGTTACTGTACTCCTGTAAATTATTCATAACATAAACCGGATAAGCGCTTAAGTCGTACTCCGATTTGAGTTTTTCGGCAAGAGGTTTTACACTGATACCGTCTTTAAATGCCGGCAAAAATATTCCGTCTGCAACAAGGAAGATAGCAAAATATACTCCGATTGTAGCGTACAGAAGTTTCAGGTTATTTTTTTTACGCAGTTGGTAAAATAGGATGTACAGAGCGGTTATCAACACGCATATCAGGAAAGTATATAGTATTTTGGGGTTATTCAGCGCATACCGGATTGCATCCACATCGTTTAAGGTCTTCTGATGTTTAGTGAAATGGCTTATTAGCTCTACCGGATTAATGGTATGTGTAATGACGGTTGTCAAACAGAATAAAACGATGAAAATGCCGATGACACTGATAAATATACTGAAAATCCGGTTCACCCAAGGACGATATTCGGTGATATAAAGGATAAATTGGGCAATGAATAAAGCAATAAACGGGTAGGCCGGCATCAGATAAACACTTCGTTTACTTGATGGAATACAATAAAAAACAATGATAACGATTGCAGCTACAAGGGAAAAAAGTTTTACTTTTTCCATGGACAGCAGCTTATCCCGGATAGTTTTAAATCCGGGTATTTTGAATGAATACTTTATTGCAAAGAGGGAAATAAAAAGGAACAATGTCCAGGGAATAAATCCTCCCAGTAAAGTCACGAAATTATACCAGAAAGGCTCTTCATGTCCCAATTCGTAGGAGATATTCAAATGACTGCTTCCCAGGAAACGCCCGAAATTTTCGGCCCAAATCATGTCGAAAAATTCCTTCCCGCCTGTTTTATAGGCAAAAAAATACCATATACCCGGAAGTATCATCGCACAAAGAGCTACTAATATCAATTTCCCTGCAATTTTCCGGAAATTGTATTTCAACAACAGGAGGTAAACTCCGAAGACCAGCAAAGGAAGAACAATGCCTACCGGCCCCTTGGTCAGGGCAGCCAATCCTAAAAGTATAGGGATAATAGGAGGAAGGCCTGTGACTTTTTCCCTTACTTCCCATTTATACAGGCATAATAATCCTGTCAGAATGAAGAAAGTAAGTAACATATCGACCCGGGATGTCATAGCGGCCCGATGCAATTCAAAGCTGGTAAGCAGGATAATACATGCCAGATATGTTTCCGTGAATTTCAATTTTCTGCCGAAAAGGAAAAAACTGACTACAATTATTCCCAGAAAGGCGAGTGCGGATGGAAGTCTGGAAGTGAATGGGGTCACTTCTCCCGTAGGCATTGAGAATACGGCCATCAGCCAATGGGTAAGAGGCGGTTTATAGGCTACTTCATCGGCATAAGTCTGGGGTAAGATCCAATTGTTGTCCTTCATCATGGAAAGAGCGACAGAAGCTTCCCTGGGTTCGCCTTTGGTGTAGAAGTCTCCTGTGCCAATCCAACAAATGACGCTGAATGTCGTAATCAGAATCAGACTTATCAGAGGTCTCTGGAGGTATAAATATTGTAAAGTTCGAGTTCTCATTTTAATATATTGAATCCATCCGGCAAATATAGCTATTTTTATCGGAAAAAAATAAAAAAGAGATTCCCTGTTTCATTTGCGGATCATCTCTTATCTGTGAAGTCGTCTATGCTTTTCGAAATGTTGAAAAAAATGCGGGGGTAGATTATTTTGTCCGCACTTCACCTTCCGATTATGACAGGAAAGCCGGATGGTAAATGTACCGTTGTATGTGGTGGAAAACTATTTTTAGAGCATTAATATTCCGGCAATCAATAAGGCGCCGAAAATAATTGTATTTATAGAACTGAGTCCTAATATTTTGTTTAGTTCTTTGCCTCTATCAATCCGGCACATTTTTTTCCATGTCATGATGTGAGGAATTAAATACAGGAGGGGTAATATAGCGGCATATTTCATCCCATCGAAAAACAGGAACATACAAATACCGGCTGCAATGAATCCGTTGAAAAAGTAAAACCAACGGCCGAAACTTGATCCGAAAAGGACAATAGTCGTATTTTTCCCTACTCGTTTATCTTGTTCGCGATCACGGTAATTATTGGCTACCAGGATATTTGTTATTGTAAAACCCATGGCCAGGCCGCATAACGTGGCAGGAGTCGTCCAATCGAGGGATTGAACGTAATAGGTAAACCCTACAGGAACGATCCCGTAGAAAAGGATGACACAGATATCTCCTAATCCGTTGGATGCGAATGGATAAGGTCCTGATGAATAGGCAAATACGCCAATGCAAACCCCAATGCCGACCCAAAGGATTTCCCATCCTGCATAATAAATAAGGATAAGTCCCAATAAACAGGCTAAAGCAATCAATCTTACGGAGACTTTCAGCATCACTTCCGGTTTGATCCATCCCATTGATACCGTACGTTTGGGACCAAGGCGATCGCTGCGATCATTCCCGTTTTTGAAGTCGAAATAATCATTGAGAAAATTGGATACGATCTGGGCAATCAGAGCAAACAGAAAACATATCAGAGCCGGAATCCATTTGAATGTTCCCATATGAAATGCCAATGCAGTTCCGACAAATACGGGCATGACCGATGCCGGAAGGGTTTTCGGGCGGGTCGCCAGCAACCAGTATTTGAATTGTGTCGGATTCATCGTGCAAAAATAGAATTTTAATTCTTAACTTTGTCCTCTTAACTAACACAAATTTTTTGAAATATGTTTTCAGGTATAGTAGAAGAAGCGGCTCCAATTGTAGGTTTGAAAACTGATCAGGGTAATCTGCATTTGACTATGAAATGTTCTTTTGTGAACGAGTTAAAAATTGATCAGAGTGTGGCTCATAATGGTGTTTGCCTGACTGTAGTGGATAAAACCGGTGATACTTACACTGTTACTGCAATTAAGGAAACGCTGGAACGCTCCAATCTGGGAGTTTTGCAGTTGGGAGATAAAGTGAATCTGGAACGCAGTATGTTGATCAATGGACGCCTGGATGGTCATATTGTGCAGGGACATGTCGATCAGACCGCTGTTTGTACTGATGTGGAAGAAGCTGACGGAAGTTGGTATTATACTTTTGAGTACGAAT